>JASHUY010000245.1 GCA_030039755.1 Acidimicrobiales bacterium | reverse complement strand
GGGTCCCGTTTTCCCCGAGCGTCCGGTGCTCGTCGGTCACAGGGCCACGTGCCCCGAGGCGCGCCCTGGAAGAGGATCTCGGTGCTCCTCGGGCCGCAGCGGCTCGGCGCTCTGCGCGCGCTCGGCCTCGCCGATGCCGCCCGCCCCACCGAATTCACCGCTTCCGGCGCGACCAGGGGCGCCGACCCCGCCCAACGAGAGCTCGACCGGGACCGCCGTCGGGTAGTTGCCCGTGAGGCAGGCGTCGCACCAGCCGGCATCACCGGCACCGATCGCCGACTTCAGCTCCTCGAGCCCGATGTACGCGAGCGAGTCGACGACGAGATAGCGCTCGACGTCTTCCAGCCGCATCGACGCAGCAAGGAGCTCATCGCGTCTCGGGGTGTCGATCCCGTAGAAACACGGCCACCTGAACGGAGGAGACGAGATGCGCAGATGCACTTCCGACGCACCGGCGTCCCGCAACATCCTCACGATCGCCCGCGTCGTCGTGCCACGCACGATCGAGTCGTCCACCACGACGAGCCGCTTCCCCGAAATGTTCTCACGCAGCGGGTTCAGCTTGCGGCGCACCGCGTCCCGCCGTGCGTCGGAATCCGGATCGATGAACGTCCGTCCGATGTACCGGTTCTTGACGAGCCCCTGACCGTAGGGAATTGCGCTGCGGCGGGAGAAACCCTCCGCAGCCGGAAGGCCGGAGTCGGGGACACCCATCACCAGATCAGCGTCGACCGGCGCCTGCTCGGCGAGCAGCTCGCCCATGCGTCGCCGAGCGCCGTGCACCTCGCGGCCGTACAGGCGGCTGTCGGGACGTGCGAAGTACACGAACTCGAAGATGCACAGGTGTGGGTCGATCTCCGCCCGGCTGAAGAGCGCTTCGCTCCTGACGCCGTCGTCACCCGGGCCGTCTATCAGGACGAGCTCACCCGGATCGAGCTCGCGCACGTACGTCGCCCCGATCACGTCGAGTGCGGGCGACTCCGACGCGAGCACCCAACCCTCCGGACGCTCCGACGTCCCCAACCGCCCGAGGCACAGCGGACGAAAGCCCTGCGGATCTCGGACGCCGTAGAGTCGCTGCGAGTCGCAGAGCACGAGCGAGAAGGCTCCCTTCACGCCGGGAATGACCTTCCGCAGCGCGCCGGCTAGGGCCGCTGGCAGCTCGCCGGATGGTTTGCCGCCGGGGCGTGCCGTCTCCTCCGCGCCGACCCTGTCCTCTGCGCCGACCCTGTCCTCCGCGCCGACCCTGTCCTCCGCACCGGCCCTGTCCTCCGCGCCGACCCTGTCCTCCGCGCCGGTGGTGACAGCGCGGGCGAGGAGCTCCGCAACGACGTCACTGTCCGTCGAAACCATCCCGGGCAGCATCCCGCAACGCGCCGCCAGCTCCATCGTGTTCGTCAAGCTGCCGTTGTGCCCGAGGGCGAAGCCGGCGCCGCCGGCCGGGCGGTACACCGGTTGTGCGGCTCGCCAGTCGGAGGATCCATACGTCGAATAGCGCGTGTGGCCCATTGCGAGGTGGCCGGTGAGACCGGAAAGGGTGCGTTCATCGAAGACGCGGGTGACGAGGCCCATGTTCTTCACGACCGTGATGGTCCGACCGTCGCTCACGGCCATCCCCGCGGACTCCTGACCGCGGTGCTGAAGGGCGTAGAGCCCATCGAAGGCGAGCTGAGAAGCCGGCCTTCCCGGTGCGTACACCCCGAAGACCCCGCAGGCTTCCTTCAAGTGTTGGTGCTCCGCCCTGTCGTCCACAGGTCGGCGCGGCGGCGCACGTCCGCGAACCGGGCAACGACCATTCTCGGCATCCCGAGGCAGTGTACCGGTCGGTCGCCTCAGCCGAGGGCCTGGGTCCGTCGGCCGTCGCGCAGGGTCGGTCGTCCCTGCACCGTCCAGCGCCTGCGTGAAAGTGCCCGGCGTGAAAGTGCCCGGCGGCAAGCGTAACGGGCTCGACAGCAAGATGGTCAGCAAAGTCCCACGCAAAGTGGCGCGTGCATGCTCATCGGGTGCCTGCCCTCCCTACGGCGGAATCCTCGAGTGCTCCGGCCGGTCCGGGCGCCGCGCAGCCCCCGGGCGCCGCGGCCTTTGCAGAAGCGCTTGGGCAGGTCAGGAGGGCCATCGCCCTGATGCGCCAGGTCCTCGCAGTGACTCCACCCGACTCGCTTCCCCGTGTCGTGGCGCACGAGCTCGCGACGGAGGCGGGTGCCCTGGAGAAGCTCGCTGCGGCGGCCGCCCTCCGCTTCGCTCGCGCGGCGGGCAACGAAGCGACGTCTCTTCTCGCGGCCGCCTCCGGAACTGCAACGGGAGCCGCACGGCGCAGGCTCGACGTCGCGAAGAAGATCGCAGGCTGCGGAATGTTGGCCGACGCGTTCGAAGGCGGCCGGCTCTCCCTCGACCAGGCGGGAGCCCTCGTGCCGCTCGCCGCCGCCGACCCAGACGCCGCGGGGGCACTGGTCGAAACTGCGGCGAAACTGTCGATGAGGGAGTTGCGTGCGGAGGCGTCGCGGCTGGTCCACCAGCGCCGCGGCGAACGCGAGGCGGTGCGCTCGGAGCGCCTACTGCACGACCGCCGGTACTGCCGAGCATGGGTCGAGCCGAGCGGCACCGTCCGGTTGGATGCGCGCATCGGTCCGCGTGATGGTGCGGCACTGCTCTCCGCGCTCCATCAGGAGCACGAGCGTCTTCGGCGACACCGCACGGCGGGCGGCGGGGATGCTCGTGGTGGCGCTGGTCCCGAGGGTGGCGCTGGTCCTGAACGTGATGCACGCTGTCCCCTCCCTACCGCCGAGCAGCTGCGCGCCGACGCGCTCGTCCGACTGATGACCGGAAGGGGAGCGGGGCGAGGGGTGGGACGACCCGAGCTGCTTCTGCGTGTTGATGCCGAGGCGCTCGGGCGAGGAGAGGTCGCCCACGGAGAGACGTGCGAGATCGCCGGCATCGGCCCGGTGTCGGTCGGAGTCGCACGCAGTGTGCTCGGGGAAGCACTTTGGACCCTCCTCGTTACCTCCGGCACCGACATCCGGACGGTCACCACGACCACGCGCGTGATCCCGAAGAAGGTGCGCAACGCACTGTTGTCGCGCGATCCCCACTGCGTCGTCCCAGGATGCGGGGAGACCGACCACCTCGAGATCGACCACTGGACACGGGACTTCGCGTGGCACGGCGCGACGGAGCTCGGAAACCTCGCCCATCTGTGCGGCGTACACCACGCGATGAAGACGCGAACAGGATGGCAACTGCTCGGCGGTCCCGGCCGATGGGCGTGGCTTCCACCCAGGTCAATAGACGACTTGGCCGAAGCACACGCCCCGACGTCGGGCCGACGGCCCGTGGGCGCGGACCCGTAGCGGTGTGCGAGCGATTTCTGGTCACCTGGTCACCTGGCTGCCACCGGCCACCGGCCACCGGCCACCGGGCACTGCCCACCGGGTCCCTCGCCGACCTGGCCGCCACCGCCACCGCCACCGTCGCCGGGTCCCGGGTCACCGGGTCACCGGATCGCCGGGATCACAGTTCCTCACACCCCATTGGTAACGTGCGCGCACAGTGATCGACCTCCACACGCACTCGACCTGTTCCGACGGCACCGATCCGCCGGAAAGGATTCCCGATCTCGCCGCGGCAGCAGGTTGCAGCGCGATCGCGCTGACCGACCACGACACGCTTGCGGGCATCCGGAGCGCACAGAGGCGGGCCGACGAGCTCGGGATCGAGCTGGTCTCGGGGTGCGAGGTGTCGTGCAGCTACCGCGGCACGAGCGCCCATGTGCTCGTGTACTTCGTCGAGAACCGTGAGGGCCCCATGCAGGAGGAGCTCGCACGGCTTCGGGACGACAGGGTCGTCCGCAACCGTCGGGTCGCTGCCCTGCTCGAAGAGCTCGGCATCCCGATCACGTATGACGAAATCGTCGCCGAAGCAGCGGCTGAGGAGAGTGCCGGTCGGCCGCATGTAGCCGCGCTCCTCGTCCGTCGTGGCTTCGCCGAGTCCATACCAGACGCGTTCGACCGCTGGTTGGGCGAGGGGCGGCCCGCCTACGTTCCCAAGGCGCGCGTCACGCCCGCGGAGATCGCGATGGCGGCGCGTGCATCGGGAAGTGTCGCGGTCCTCGCGCACCCGCTGACGTTGGACGTGGAGATCACCGCGCTCGATGACGTCGCCGAGGAGCTCGCTGCGGCGGGATTTGCCGGGATGGAGGCGTACTACGGCCGGTACACCCCGGAAGAACGAGCCCAGCTCGCCGGCGTGGCGCGACGCCACGGCCTCGTCCCCACCGGCGGTTCCGACTACCACGGCACGGTGAAGACCGACCTGTGGATCGGTAAAGGTGAGGGCGACCTCTGCGTGCCCGACGACGTGTTGGTCGAGCTGAAGGGCCGACGACCGGACTGCGCGTGACGCGGTGTCGGGTTCCGAATCAGGCCCGTTCGAGCCTGGTTGTCATCCTTGTGGCGAGCGAGCCCTCCCATGCCCGCGCGAGCTCGACGATCGAAATATCGACCAGTTCGTCGACGAAGAACCTGTCGCCGCCGGCGACCCCTATCACTTCGGCCGGTACACCCGAAGCAGCCGCTCGCGAGCAGAGCTCGTCCGAGCGGGTCGTAGTCAGCAGGATCCGCGAGGGCAACTCGGTGAAAAGCTCCTTGTGGCCCTGGACGCCTGCGACGTGGCAGCCGACGCCTCCCGCAAGGGCCATCTCGGCGAGAGCGACCGCGAGCCCACCCCCCGAGACGTCGTGCACACCGTCAAGCAGACGGTCGAGCGGGCGGTCGCGCTCAACTGCTGTTTCCCCTCCTGCGACAGTCCCGGCGACGAGCGAGCCCACAAAGCCCGTAAGACGCAGGTGCGCCTCGTAGTCCAGGGTGGGTAGCACGCCGTGCCGGCGGCCGCGGCATTCAACCGCCCACCGGCTGCCTCCGAGCGGATATGGCCGATCGCCGGCCGCACGACGGCTCCCGAGGAGCACCACACTCGACCCCTCGGGGAGCGCGACCGGTGGGGGTCGGTGGCGGAGCCGTTCGACGAGACCCACGACTCCAAGCACAGGCGTGGGCAGGATGTCTTCGCCTGTGCTCTCGTTGTAGAGGCTGACGTTCCCCCCAATCACGGGAAGCTCGAGCGCACGGCACGCATCCGCGAGCCCATCGACCGTCTCGGACAGCTGCCACATCACCTCTGGATGTTCGGGGTTCCCGAAGTTCAAACAGTCCACGACGGCGGCGGGAACGGCACCGACACACGCGAGGTTGGCGATCGCCTCCGCCAGCACGAGCGCGACGCCCATGCGCGGATCGATGGCGCACCACCGCGGCGCAGAGTCCGTCGTGACCGCTACCCCTCGCTCGCTCGGCGGAACTCCGGGCCCTGCCAACCGCAGCAGCGCCGCATCACCGCCCGGGCCGACGACGGTGTTCAAAAAGAGCTGGTGGTCGTACTGCCGATAGATCCAGCTCGGGTCGCGGAGCATTGCCAAGAGATCGGCGGCGCAGTCCCCACGTCCCTCGCTCGCGGTCGGGTCGTCTGCCCTGTGCTTCACGAGGCCGGCGGGAGCGCGAATCGGCCGGTCGTACATGGGAGCGTCATCCGCAAGTGACGACGCCGGCACGTCACCCACGACGACGTCTCCCTCGCGGATGCGCAATCGCCCCGAAATCTTGAACGGCCCGCTCCCCTGCGTCGCGGCTTCGAGCACGTCATGGGGAGCGTCATCGGTTACCGTTCCGATCACCGACGCCCGCACCTCCCAACGGCGACAGAGCTCTTCGACCGCAGGCCACGTCTCGGGCGTCACGATCGCAAGCATCCGCTCCTGGCTCTCGGACGTCATGACCTCCCACGCCGCCATGCCGGGTTCACGTCGCGGCACTGCGGAGACGTCGATGTCCATTCCGACCCCTCCGCGTGCCGCAATCTCGCTGGTCGCGCACGCCAGCCCTGCACCGCCCAGGTCCTGGATCCCGACGACAAGGCCGGCGTCGAGCAGTGCCAGGCACGCCTCGATGAGGCGCTTCTCCTCGAAGGGGTCGCCGACCTGGACATTTGGTCGCTTCGCGTCGTGGCCTCCACCTTCGCCGCCTCCACCTTCGCCACCACCACCGAATCCCGCCGAGGCGAGCACGCTCACACCACCGATCCCGTCCCGTCCCGTGGTCGCGCCGAGCAGCACGGCGAGGTTCCCGGTTCCGGACGCGCGCCCAAGCACGAGACGCTCCACCGGCAACGCGCCGATGCACAGCACGTTCACAAGCGGGTTGCCCCCGTAACACGGGTCGAAGGTCAGTTCACCCCCGACGGTCGGCACACCCACGGAGTTGCCGTACGAGGAGACGCCCGAGACCACTCCCTCGACGAGCCAGCGCTGGCGAGCGTCGTCGAGCGGACCGAAGAACAGTGGATCCATCACTGCGAGGGGACGAGCTCCCATGGCGAAGATGTCCCGCAGGATGCCCCCGACCCCGGTCGCCGCGCCCTGGTGCGGCTCGATCGCGGACGGATGGTTGTGACTCTCTATGCGGATCGCGACCGCGATGCCGTCTCCGGCGTCGATGACGGCCGCGTTCTCGCCCGGTCCGACCAGCACGCGGTCGCCCGTCGTCGGAAGGCGTCGGAGATGAAGGCGCGACGACTTGTACGAGCAGTGCTCGCTCCACATCACGCCGTACAGCGCGAGCTCGAGCTCGTTCGGGTGACGACCGAGGATCCGGACGATCCGCCCCAGCTCCTCGTCGGTGAGTCCGAGCGACCGGTGCAACAGCTGTGGGTCGTGCTGCAGCCCCTGCGACTGCGGCTGGGCCTGAGGCCGTGTAAGCGCCTGGGGCTGGGGCTCCGGCCGTGTAAGCGCCTGGGGCTGGGGCTGGGGCTCCGTCCGTGTCAACGCCTCCGGCTGGGGCTCCTCGACGGAGGCCGGCACGCTCACGCGGCATGAACGCCGGCAGCCGCCCTTACCAGCGCGCGGAGCAGCGGCATGCCATCGGTCGAGCCCAGCAACGCATGGCTCGCCCGCTCGGGGTGCGGCATCAGCCCGACGACGTTGCCCTGCGCGTTCGTGACTCCGGCGATGTCGTCGATGGAGCCGTTCGGGTTCTCGACGTACCGGAGGACCACCCTCTCGGCGTCACGGAGCTCGGCGAGGGTACGGGCGTCGCACACGTAGCTCCCCGAGAAGTGGTTCACCGGGATCTCCAACTCAGTACCCTCCTCGACGTCACACGTGAGCACGGAGCGCGCAGAGGTGACCCGCAGACGTGCAGGTGCGCACAGGAAGCGCAGGCCCCGGTTCTTCACCAGTGCCCCCGGAAGGAGCCCCGCTTCGGTCAGCACCTGGAATCCATTGCAGATCCCGAGTACCGGCCCGCCCGCCGCGGCGAACCGTGCGACGACCCCCATCACCGGGGAGAAACGGGCGAGCGCTCCCGGGCGTAGGTAGTCGCCATGCGCAAACCCTCCCGGAAGAACGACCGCGTCGAGGCCCTCCAGCCGCTCTTCGGAGTGCCAGACGAGCGTCGCCGTCGCACCGGCTCGTTCCAACGCCGCGAGGGTATCGTGCTCGCAGTTCGTCCCGGGAAAGACGACGACGCCTACCCGCACGCTCACTAGTGCTCTCCGACCGGAGCCAGCGCGATGAGCTCCACTTCGCTGCGCTCGATCACGGGGTTCGTGAGAAGCCGGTGCGCGAGGTCTTCGGCACGTCGGCGCGCCATAGCCCCGTCCGCGGCGTCGACCTCGAATCGGAAGCACCGTCCGGCTCTGACCTCACACACGTCGTCGAACCCGAGCGCGGGGAGAGCCCGTTCGATCGTCACCCCCTCCGGGTCGGCGATGCCCGGCCGCAGGCGCACTTCCACCCGCGCCGCGAACCTCATGAACGCGCACCGTACCAGTCAGCCAAGCGTCTTCCGGTGACCCGTTCGTAGGCAGCGACATAGCGGTCCGACGTCGCGCGCACGACGTCTGGCGGCAGGGGCGGCGGAGGGGGTCGCTTGTCCCAACCGCTCGACGCGGCCCAGTCGCGAAGTGGCTGCTTGTCGAAGGCAGGAGGCGTGGTGCCGGGTGCCACCTGGTCCGCCGGCCAGATGCGCGAGGAATCGGGCGTCACCACTTCGTCGCATAGGCAGAGTTCGCCGTCGACGTACCCCAGTTCGAACTTCGTGTCCGCGAGGACGAGCCCGGCTGCCGCCGCCCGCGCGGCGGCTTTCGAGTAGAGAGCCAGTGAGACCTCACGAGCTCTCTCGGCGGCGGCGCGGCCCACGATCTCGGCAGCGTCGTCGAAACCGATGTTCAGGTCGTGGCCCGTGGCCGCCTTGGTCGATGGGGTGAAGATCGGCTCGGAGAGCTGCTCGGCGAGCCGGAGGCCCGGAGGCATGGCCGTGCCGTGCACCGTGCCCGTGACGGAGTACTCGTCGTATGCCTGGCCGGCGAGGTAGCCGCGCACGATGCACTCGATCGAGAGCATCTCTGCACGTCGGACCAGGAGCGCCCGGCCATCCAGGATCGACCATCTGGAGCTCGTCAAGGATGCAGCTTCGGGCACGCGGTCAGCGATCTCTTCCGGGTCGTCGCTCAGCACGGTGCCAGGAACGACGTCGGCGAGCTCGTCGGCCCAGAACGCGGTCATCGCGGTGAGCACCCGGCCCTTCTGGGGGATCAGCTCGTCGAACACGACGTCGTACGCGCTTATGCGGTCGGAAGCCACCATCAGCAGCAGCCCGTCGCCGACGTCGTACAGCTGACGGACCTTCCCGGAGTGGACGAGCGTCGGCGTCACCGAGGGGTCCCTCTCGTGCCGCCCGTGCCGCTCGTGCCGCCTGTGGCGCCTGTGGCGCCTGTGGCGCCTGTGTCCCACGCGGCACTCGCGGTCTTCTCACCGCTGATCGCGCCCCCCCCGCTGGGGACTCGAGCTCCTGCCGGGAGGCCATCGGCATCGGCACCGCCACCGCTCTCGATCAGGTCGAGCGCCTCCAGGAAGCCATGCCGGTGCCGGAGCACCCGGCCGAGGTCGAACATCGTGTCGAGTGCCGATACCTCGAGAGGGACCTCCGAGTCCGCGGCGAGCACGTCCCGGAACGGCCGCCCTGTGGCCGACGCGGCCCGCGCGTCCCGCTGGACGATCCGGTAGGCCTCGTCCCGAGACATCCCGGCGCCCACCAGGGCCAGGAGGACCGACTGGCTGAAGACGACGTCCGAGATGTTGGCGCGTGCCCGGTCGGGATGGACGAGCAGACCCGACACGAGGGCGGTCGCCTTGCGCAGCAAGTAGCACGCGAGCAACGACGCGTCTGGAAGCGCCACCCGTTCAACCGAGCTGTGCGAGATGTCGCGTTCCTGCCAGAGCGCCACGTCCTCGAGGCCGGCCGTCGCGTAGGCACGCAGGAGTCGCGCCAGGCCGCAGAGTCGCTCGGAGAGCACGGGGTTGCGCTTGTGTGGCATCGCCGAGCTGCCCTTCTGCCCGCGCTCAAACGGTTCCTCCACCTCTCCTACCTCGCTTCGCGCGAGAAGGCGGATCTCCGTCGCGATCAGCTCGATCGTCGCTCCGACGGATGCGCACGCATAGAGATACTCGGCGTGACGATCCCGTGCGATCACCTGGGTGGCGGGGACGGGCTCGAGACCGAGCGCGCGGCATACGAACGCTTCGACCGCGGGATCCACGTTCGAGTACGTGCCCACGGCCCCCGAGAGCTTTCCCACGCCGACCGCCCTTCGCGCGCTGCGCAAGCGGGACCGGTCCCGGTCCACCTGGAGAGCCCACAGCGCGAACTTGACGCCGAACGTCGTGGGTTCGGCCTGCATTCCGTGCGTCCGCCCCGCGACCGGCACGTCGATCAGTTCCTTCGCACGAGCACGGAGCGCGACGACCAGCTCCGATGCCGAGTCGACGAGCAGCTCGGCGGCACGCACGAGGATCGCGCACAGTGCCGTGTCGACCACGTCCGACGAGGTGAGGCCGTAATGGATCCATGAGGCCTCCGGCCCACCGACGCGGGCTTGGACCACATCCACGAACGCCGCGACGTCGTGGTCGGTCACCCGCTCGCGGTCCTCGACATCGGCCACGAACGCAGCGTCCACCTTCGGCGCCCGCTGCCGCACGGCCGTCGCGTCAGCGGCAGGCACCGCGCCGATCTCGGCGAGCGCCTCCACTGCGAGGAGCTCGACTTCGAGCCACATGGCGAGCCGCGACTCGTCGCTGAAGAGACCGGCCATGTCTGGCGGGCTGTACCGCCGGATCACGACGCAACCTCCCAAGAAATCGAAAGGCAGGCCGCGTCCGTCCGTGCGCACTGCTCCGCATCGAGTCGCGCGACGTCGCTGCGCCACTGTGCTCCGGGCCACGTGATCCGCTCGACGCCGGCGTACGCCCGCCGCCGGGCTTCCGCGAGGTCCGCCGCGGTGGCCGTCACCCCGAGCACGCGACCGCCGCTCGTCAGGAAGGGCCCGTCTTCCCGCACTCGGCGGGTGCCGGCGTGGAGGACCGACACACCGGCAACGCGATCGGTCAGTTGCCCATCCGAACCGAGTCCGCGGATGACGTCACCCGTCCGGAGCGGACCGGGGTAGCCCTCGGCGGCCATGACCACGCAAACGGCCGCACCTCGTGGACCGGCGATCCGGCCGCCGGGCACCACGCGTGCGAGCCGACCATCGGCAACCGCAAAGAACACGTCCAGAGGGTCCTCTGACAGGAGAGGCAGGACCACCTGTGCCTCGGGATCGCCGAAACGGACGTTGAACTCGAGGACACGGGCACCGTCCGGGGTCAACATCAGCCCTGCATAGAGAACGCCCCGGTAGTCGATCCCGCGTCGCCGCAGCTCGTGGACCAGCGGAGCGACGGCTCGTTCGACGAGGTCGTCGACGTCCGCGTCGGCAAGGCCGGGGAGAGGTGCGTACGAGCCCATGCCGCCGGTGTTCGGGCCGACGTCGCCGTCGTCGACACGCTTGAAGTCGCGGGCGGGCGGCAGCGGGACCACGTTCCTTCCGTCGCAGAGCACGAGAAGCGAGCACTCCGGGCCGGAAAGCCCTTCTTCGACGACCACACGTCTCCCGGCGTCGCCGAACGCGCCCGAGAGCTTGGCCGCGACGTCGGCGTCTGCCTCGGCAAGGGTCGTCGCGACGGTGACGCCCTTTCCGGAGGCAAGGCCGTCGGTCTTCACGACCCAGGGTCCCGGCAGTTCCCGGAGAAACGCTCGAGCGTCGTCTATGCGGGTGAAGGCGCCGTAACGGGCCGTCGGCACCCTCGCGGCGATGAGCACCTCCTTCATGAAGGCCTTGGACCCTTCGAGCCGGGCTCCGTCGGAGCCCGGACCGACGACGCGTCGCCCGCGGGCGCGGAGCCGGTCCGCGAGCCCGTCCACGAGCGGGCCCTCCGGCCCGACCACGTAGAGGTCGGCTTCGACCTCCTCGGGCGATGCGGCAGTCGTCGTGATCCGGCCACCGTGCGGGACATGACCCTCGATGCCGGGATTCCCCGGGGCCGCGACCACATCGGACGACCTGGCGAGCGCCAGGCAGAGTGCGTGCTCCCTGCCTCCGGAGCCGACGACGCAGACGCGTGGCGTGCTCACGCGGCGGCGAAGGACACGATCTGTTCCCTTCCGGGACCGACCCCGACCAGGCGAACCGGCACCCCTATCTGCTCGGCGAGGAACGCGACGTAGTCCTTCGTCGCGGCAGGCAGGTCGGCGGCAGACGTCGTGCCCGTCAGGTCGGTGCGCCAGCCGGGCAGCTCCTCGTACACGGCGGTCACCTGATGCAGCGTGGACTGGTGGTACGGCGGAAGCACGTAGCGCTTGCCTGCAAACTCGTACGCGACGCATACACGAAGGGCCTCGATCGTGTCGAGCACGTCGAGCTTGGTGAGGGCGATCTCGGTCAAGGAGTTCAGCCGCACGGCCTGGCGCGCCATCACGGCGTCGAACCAACCCACCCGTCGCCGGCGTCCGGTCACGGTGCCGTATTCGTGTCCCCGATCAACGAGCAACTCCGCCAGGTCGCCATGGATCTCCGTCGGGAACGGTCCTGCGCCTACCCGGGTCACGTACGCCTTCCCGATCCCGATCACACGGTCGATGTCCCGTGGACCGAGACCGCTGCCCGTGCACGCCCCGCCCGCGACCGGGTTGGACGAGGTCACGAACGGATACGTGCCGTGATCGAGGTCCAGGAAGGTGGCCTGGGCACCTTCAAGGAGGACGTTGCGACCGGCTCCGAGCGCGTCGTGGAGGATCCCGACCGTGTCCCCCACCATCGGCGCGAGGCGAGGAGCGAATTCGTCGAGGTAACGCTGCGCGATGTCCTTCGCAGAAAGCGGGAGCCGGTTGTAGACCTTGGCGAGGACTGCGTTCTTCTCCTTCAAGGCCACGTCGAGCTTCTCCCTGAAGATCTTGGCGTCCAGAAGGTCCTGCACACGGAGTCCCACGCGGGCCGCCTTGTCCGCATAGGCAGGCCCGATGCCGCGTTTGGTCGTGCCGAGGGCGTTCTTGCCGAGATACCGCTCAGTGACCCGGTCGAGCTCGAGGTGGTACGGCATGATCAGATGCGCGTTTCCACTGACGACGAGCCGCGAGGCGTCGATCCCGCGCGCTTCCAGGTGATCGAGTTCGGACAGAAGCGCCTGCGGCTCGACCACGACGCCGTTCCCGATGAGGGGGGTGATGTGCGGGTACAGAATCCCGCTCGGGCAAAGCTGCAGGGCGAACCGCTCCCCGTCGACGACGATCGTGTGACCTGCATTGTGGCCGCCCTGGTAGCGGACGACCACGTCCATCTCCTTGGCCAACAAGTCGGTGAGCTTGCCCTTGCCCTCGTCGCCCCACTGGGTCCCGACGACCACGGTTGCCGGCACGCTGCTCCCCTGACTCGGCTTACGCTCCAGTGTACCCGGCCTTGCTGTCGCCCCCCGGACGTTCAGCCTCCGGCGATCGCGCCGAGCACGATGAAGGGCTCGCGGCCCGACACCACCGCGTCTGGGAGGAGGGCGTCCGGCGACTCCTGCGAGAGATCCTCCCCGCATGCGAAGTACCGGATGAATGGCCGACGGCGGGCCGTCGCACGATCCCGGATCGTCCCACCAAGGCTCGGCAAGCTCGCTTCGAGCGCGTCGAGCACGCTGCGCTGAGTCACGTCGCCGACGACGCTCACCGACACCTCGCGGGGCACGCCGGCGAGCGTCCGTAATTGCGTAGGCAGCAGGACGCGTACGTCGTGCTGCACGCCGTGCGTCACCTCTTGCTGCGTCACGCCAGGTCCTGCACCTCAACCGACAAGACCGCGGGCAGATGCTCGACGATCGCGGTCCAATGGTCGCCGTCGTCGGACGAGCCGTAGACCTGGCCCCCGGTGGTGCCGAAGTACACCCCGCAGGGATCGAGGTGGTCGACGTCCATCGCGTCCCGCAACACGTTCGTGTAGCAGTGCGTCTGGGGAAGGCCCTCGGTGAGTGGCTCCCACTCCCCGCCGCCACTTCTCGACCGGTAGACGCGGAGCCTTCCTTGCGGCGGATAGTGCACCGAGTCGCTTGTGATGGGCACGACATAGACCGTGTTCGGATCGTTGGCGTTGATGGCGATCGGAAAACCGAAGTCGGTCGGCAGGTCCCCGCTTACTTCGGTCCAGGAGTCGCCGGCGTCGTCACTACGCATCACGTCCCAGTGTTTCTGCATGAACAGCGTGGAGGGCCGTGCGGGGTGCTGCGCGATCCGGTGGACGCAGTGCCCCACCTCGGCGTCGGGATCGGGCATGAATTCCGAATGCAGCCCCTTGTTCTTGCGGTTCCAGGTCTCGCCACCGTCGTCCGTTCGGAACACCCCCGCAGCCGAGATGGCCACGAACATCCGTTGCTGGTCGGAAGGGTCCTGAATGATCGTGTGGACGGCCATGCCCCCAGCACCGGGCTGCCAGCTTGTTCCGGTCTCGTTCTCGCGAAGTCCTGCCAGCTCCTGCCAGCTCTTCCCCGCATCGGTCGACCGGAAGAGGGCCGCGTCCTCTACGCCGGCGTAGACGGTGTCGGGGTCGTCCAGCGACGGCTCGAAATGCCAGACCCGGGCGAACTCCCAAGGGTGGGGCGACCCGTCGTACCACTGGTGAGTCCCCGGGTGCCCCTGGTAGGTGAAGTCGTTTCCCACGGTCTCCCAGCTCTTTCCCCCGTCGTTCGAGCGTTGCACCACTTGTCCGGACCACGAGCTCGACTGCGACGCGTAAATGCGGTCGGGATCCGCAGGTGACCCCTTGAGGTGATAGACCTCCCACCCCACGAAGTGCGGCCCTTCGACCGACCAGCTCCTACGGGAGGCGTCGGAAGTGAGCACGAACGCCCCCTTCCGGGTGCCAACCAGCAGACGAACTGCGCTCATGGGTCCTCCATTCAGTGGTCTTCGGCCCGTTCAGCCGCATTCAGCGGCGTTCGACCCCGTTCGACTCGTTCAGCGATCTCAGCCACTCAGCCTTCTCAGCCACTCAGCCTTCTCAGCCGCTCCGACGCCATAGGCCGCGCCGGAAGAAAGCCTACGACGGCACTGCTCCCCCCTCGCAACGTGACTGATCCCGCTCCTGCACAGCCGTGCCACGCACTAGAGACGGACCCCAACCCCCGGATTCATCGGAACAGGATCGTGTCGCCTAGGGAGTCGAGCGTCACCGTCGCGCCCTCGGTGTACTGTCCGTCGAGCAGGGCGAGCGCCAAGGGGTCTTCCACGTCCCGTTGGATGACGCGCCGCAGAGGCCGCGCCCCGAAGCTCGGGTCGTAACCCTTCGCTGCGAGCACTTTCTCCGCCTCGGGCGTCACGACGAGCGACAGCCGGCGCTCTGCGAGCCTCGTCCGCAACCTCCCGAGCTGGATGCCCACGATGACGGCGAGGTCGGCCTCGGTGAGGCTACGGAACCGCACGACCTCGTCCACGCGGTTCATGAACTCCGGCTTGAAGAAGGCGTATGGGTCGCCCGGGAGATTGGACGTCATGATCAGTACCGTGTTGGTGAAATCGACGGTTCGACCCTGCCCGTCGGTGAGACGACCGTCTTCTAGCACCTGGAGAAGGATGTTGAAGACGTCCGGGTGCGCCTTCTCGATCTCGTCGAGGAGCACCACCGCATAGGGCCGGCGGCGTACCGCCTCGGTCAGCTGGCCGCCCTCCTCGTACCCGACGTACCCGGGGGGGGCACCGACGAGACGCGACACCGTGTGCTTCTCCGTGTACTCGCTCATGTCGATGCGCACCATCGCGCGCTCGTCGTCGAAGAGGAATTGGGCGAGCGCCCGGGCGAGCTCGGTCTTGCCGACGCCCGTGGGACCGAGGAACAGGAACGACCCGATCGGCCTGTTCGGGTCGGAGAGCCCCGCCCGGCTCCGGCGAATGGCATTCGCGACTGCGGTGACCGCCTCGTCCTGGCCGACGACCCGTGCGTGGAGCTCGTCCTCCATGCGGATGAGCTTCTCCACCTCCCCCTGGAGGAGGCGGGTGACCGGCACCCCCGTCCAGCGGCTCACAACCTCTGCGACGTCCTCTGCGTCCACCTCTTCCTTCAGGAAGCGCTGGTGCTCCTGGAGCTTCGCGAGATCCGAAGTCGCCTCGTCGATGCGGCGTTCGAGTGAAGGAAGCTCGCCGTAACGGACAGCCGACGCGCCGGCGAGGTCGCCATCACGCTCCATCCGTTCGGCGGTCGCTCGGCGCTCCTCGAGCTCCCCCTTCAACGACCTGATGGTGTCGATCGCCTGCTTCTCCCCCTGCCAGTGGGCGGTCATTGCGTTCGCCTGCTCACGCAGCTCTGCGAGCTCCTGGTCGAGGCGCGTGAGCCGCTCCGCCGATGCCTCGTCGGTCTCCTTCTCGAGCGCGACCTTCTCGATCTCGAGCTGACGGATCCTCCGGGTCACGACGTCGAGCTCGGTCGGCATCGAATCGATCTCGATGCGCAGCCGGCTGGCCGACTCGTCCACAAGGTCGATCGCCTTGTCGGGGAGGAATCGGCCCGTGATGTAGCGGTCGGAGAGCACCGCCGCCGCAACCAGCGCCGCATCCTGGATGCGCACCCCGTGGTGAACCTCGTAACGCTCCTTCAGCCCGCGGAGAATCGCGATCGTGTCCGCAACCGACGGCTGATCGACAAAGACCTGCTGGAAGCGGCGCTCCAGTGCGGCGTCCTTTTCGATGTACTTCCGGTACTCGTCGAGCGTGGTTGCGCCGATGAGACGCAGCTCCCCGCGTGCGAGCAGCGGCTTGATCATGTTGCCCGCGTCCATCGCGCCCTCGGCCGCTCCCGCGCCGACGATGGTGTGCAGCTCGTCGACGAACGAGATCACCTGCCCCTCGGCGTCGGTGATCTCCTTCAGCACGGCCTTCAGCCGCTCCTCGAACTCGCCGCGGTATTTGGCCCCCGCGACCATCGAGCCGAGATCGAGCGCGACGACGCGCTTGTTCTTCAGGCCCTCGGGCACATCCCCGGCCGTTATGCGGTTCGCGAGGCCTTCGACGATCGCGGTCTTGCCCACGCCGGGCTCACCGATGAGCACCGGGTTGTTCTTGGTCCGTCGGGAGAGGACCTGGATGACGCGCCGGATCTCTTCGTCCCGGCCGATCACCGGGTCGAGCTTTCCCTGGCGCGAGAGCTCCGTCAGGTCCCGTCCGTACCGCTCGAGCGCCTGGAAGGTCTCCTCCGGCGTCGGCGACGTCACCCTGTGGCTGCCCCGCA
>JASHUY010000244.1 GCA_030039755.1 Acidimicrobiales bacterium | reverse complement strand
CGTAGACGTCGCCCGCGACGACCACGAGGTCGACGCCGAGCTCTTCGACCTGGCCGGCGAGCCAGGCGAGGAACGCCCGCTGGTCGTCCTCGAGCGGCTCACGCTCGAAGCGACGCCCGATGTGCCAGTCGCTCGTGTGGAGGATCTTCACGTGCGTCCCCCGCTGCGCCTGGGCGCCGAGCTGTGCCGTGCCACGGTCCGACCATCGCGCACGGGTGTGACACCGGCGCGGATACCGACGTCGGGTTGGCGGGCGAGGAGGGCTGAGCTAGCCGCCCGTGCCGGTCGCTACGCCGGCGGTGCCCACTGTCGTCGCGGCCCCGCCCGTGTCGCCCGTTGTGGTCGCGGCCCCGACCACGCCGTCGCCGACCACCCCGGCACCGACGCCCGTGCCCCCCGTGCGTGTCGCGCCCGGCACTGTGTCGGCCGGAGACCTCGGGCCGTTGCCTGTCGCCGGGGGGGTCTCGGTGTAGAGGTCGATGGCGGTGCCGGGCTTCTCCTGCTGGCTGGCCAGCGGGTCGGTGGTGAACACCACCCCTGTCGCGGGACCGTAGACGGCCCCGACCGTGAAGCCTGTGGCCTGGATCACCGTGGTGGCCTCCCGCGCTGTCTCGCCGACCACTGTGGGCACGGCCACCAGGTCCGGCCCCTTCGAGACCGTCACGGTGACCGTCGAGCCGACGAACGCCGCCGCTCCGGCCCCCGGTGCCGTCAAGACCACCGCCCCGGCGGCCACGGTTGTCGAGTAGACCTCCACCTCCTTCACGACGAGCCCGATACCCGTCAGGGCGCTCGCCGCTTGTGTGTAGGTCTGGCCCGCGAACGCGGGTACCCGTACCGGCGGCAGTCCCTTCGACACCGCGATTGTGATCGTCGACCCGTAGAGCGCGTTCTTCGCGAAGAGCTTCTTGTCGTACGACCAGTTGATGATGTCGCCCTGCGGGACCGTCTTCGAATAGGAGAGCAGGGCCGGGCACCTCGCCTTGAGGTGCGCCTCCTCGAGGAGCCGCGTCGCGATGGCGCAGTCGATGTACCCGGTCGTCGTGTTGCCCGAAAGCGGCGGCACGCCCACCGAGGGCTCGCCGCGCGACGGGACGATCCGGACGGTGCTGCCCTCCTTGAGGGAGACGCCCTGCCTGGGGCTCTGGCTGATCACCTCTCCGGCCGGGACCTTCGTCGAGGTGACCGCGCCGTCGACTTTCACCACGAATTGGTCCGCGCGCAACGCCTGACGAGCGCTCGCCACTGTGTCCCCCAACACCGCGGGAACCAGACGGCTCGCCGTGAGCAGCTTGCTCTTCACCAGGTACACGCCACCCGCGGCGAGGATGCAGGCCACGACGACGAGCACCGCGACCACCCAGGGCCAGCGACGCGGCGGCCGTCCCCGAGCGGGCACGCGGGCCGCGACCCCGGGCGGAGCGGCCCGACCCAAGCGGATTGTCGCGGTCGGCTCGCCGGTGTCGACGAGTCCCCGGCCGCGCGCCACCCCCGCGTCCGTGCCGGCGACAAGGCCCTGCGAAACGGGCACACCGGCGACCGGTCCGACGCCTGCCAGCGTCAGATCGTCGGTCGCCATGCTGACCGTCACGTCCACGACCTGTCGCGGACCGAGCGCGCCCGGGTCGGCCGGGGCGCGGCGGACCAGGGGCAGCGGCCCACCTGGGGTGAGGTGCTCGGCGAGCGCCGCGAGCTGCTCCGCGAGCTGTGCGGCGTCGGGTCTCTCCACCTCGTCCGGAGTGCACGCGGCGACGAGCATGGGCGCGAGCGGCCCGAGGGCCGGGTCGTAGGGAACACGCTCCCCGATGCGGGCGAGAAGCGTCGCGTGCGGGGTGTCGCCCGTGAACGGCACCGAGCCGGTCATCGCCTCGTAGAGGAGCAGGCCGAGAGAGTAGACGTCCGAGCGGCCGTCGAGCGGCTGCCCCTGGGCCTGCTCCGGCGACGCGTAGCGGGCGGTGCCGAGCATGGTGCCCGGGTCGGTCGTCGATGCGTTCGACAGCGCTCGCGCGACGCCGAAGTCGGCGACGCGGACGCGTCCGTCCTCGTCGAAGAGGATGTTGGCGGGCTTGACGTCACGATGGACGATGCCTCTCGCATGGGCGTACGCGAGGCCGTCTGCGGCTTGCGCGCCGATGCGCGCCGCTTGTGCCGGTGAGAGCCTCCGCCCCCGGGCGAGCATGTCGAAGAGGCTCCCCCCCTCGAGGTACTCGATGACGAGGTACGGGCCGTCCTCCCCCTCGCCCCAGTCGAAGACGCGGAGCACATGGGGGTGGTTCAGCGCGGCGACCGAGCGCGCCTCGGCCCGGAAACGGCGGAGGAAGGCGTCGTCCCGCGCGAGGGCGGGCTGGAGGACCTTCACGGCCACGCGTCGCTGCAACACCATGTCTTCTGCCAGAAAGACATGGGCGGACGCGCCGGACCCGAGGGCCGCCACGAGCCGGTAGCGGTTCCCGAGCACCCGGCCGATGGGTTCGGAGACGATGGGCATGGGACCCGTCAAGAAGGCTACCGGGGTGTCGGCAG
>JASHUY010000036.1 GCA_030039755.1 Acidimicrobiales bacterium | reverse complement strand
CACTTCACCGGCTTCCCCGCAACACCCGTCGCGGTGCGGGGACGATCCTCGAAACCTTCGGCCATCGTGCACCTCGCTCCTGATCCCGTTCAGGCGACGAACCTGATCCCGTTCAGGCGACGAAAGGTCTACCGCGCCGGCGAGGTCGGCGCTGCGCGGTCAGGGTCCCGCCGGCCGGCCGAGAACGCGAGCTCCGCGTCACCCACCACCCGCCGGGGCGAGGCGCCCGAGACCTTCGTCGGCTTTTGAAAGGGCAAAATGGGCAGATGGCGGAGGTCGGGGCGGCTGTCGGCTCCTACGTCCTGCCGTCGCAGGGCCTGCCTCCCTACCACGTGCCGCGACGGCGCCTGACCGACCGGTGCCTGGACGAACGGCTGGTGGTCGTGGAGGCGTCGGCGGGCTACGGGAAGTCGGTGTTCGCCCGGGAGCTCGTGCGCGCCTGGGGAGCGGTGCCGGTCGAGGTGCTCCTCGAGGCGGGCGGCGTGCCGGGACCGCTCCTGGCGAGCCGCCTGCGCGCCGCAGTCGCCGCCGCCGGGTTCTCCGACGCGGCCGCGGTCATGGGGTCGGCAGCCGACGACGTCGTCGGAGTGATCGACGCGATGGTCGTCGCGCTCGGCGGCGAGGCGTGCGCGATCGTGATCGACGACGCCCATCACGCGCTGCGGGACGCCGGCGCGCTGATCGACCGGATCGCTGCCAAGATCGGCGCCGGGCAGCGATTGGTCGTGCTCGGTCGGCGGCTGCCGCCGGGTGCGGAGCGCCTCCGCAGGGCCGATGCGATGCAAGTGGGCGCCGGCGACCTCGCGCTCGTTCCCGACGAGACGATCGAGCTCTGCCGGCGCGGCTTCGGCCTCGACGTGTCGCGCGAGGAGTGCCGGATCCTGGATGCAGCGACCGGGGGATGGACGGCCGCGGCAGTGCTGGCTGCGTCCCGCGCCAGACGCACGGGGCAGCCGCTCCAGCACTTCCTCGACGCCGACCGCGCCGGAGCCCAGATCGGTCCGGTCGCCGCGATGCTCGACGAGCTGGTTGCCAGCCTCGGCCCGGAGGGCAGGTCGCTGGCGCGCATCGCGCCGTTGCCCCTTCTCGACCCGGAGGTGGTCTCAGCGGCGACGGGGGAGGCCGACTTCTTCGACAGGGCCGTGGAGCTCGGGCTGCCGCTCACGCCCGGGCCGGGACAGTGGTGGCAGCTGCCGGGGCCTGTCCGGGACCATCTCGCGACCTTCGGTGCTCCGGACCGCGACTCGCTCGTCGAGGTCGCGGCGTGCTACGAGCGGCGGGGGGAGCTGGGCAGTGCGCTCCAGATGCTGCTCACCGGCTCGGAGACCGAGGCAGCCGCCGCGCTCTTGGCTTCCGCCGACCCGAAGCGCGCGGAGTCCGTCGACGCCCTCGAGCTGCTCGCGGTCATCGGCCAGATTCCCGACGACGTGCTCGACCGCCACCCGAAGGCGCTGTTCCTCGTCGCACGGGCCTGCGCCGTCGTCGCCATGCTCGTGCCCCGGAGCCGACTGATGGCGAAGCTCGACGCGAGCGTGAAGGAGACGGACGACCCGGCGCTGCGGCGTGCGATCGACGCCGAGCGCGCCATCGACATGGGCAACGGCAATACGCCGGTCGACGCCATCCCCGTCGCCTCCCGTGTCCTCGCGGGTGCGTCCGCCGGCGAAGGCCTGACCCGCGCGAGGGCCCTCAACGCGATCGGCCAGGCGACCTGCTTTCGCCGCGACGCCGACGGCACGCTGTCGGAGGAGGTCCTCTCGGAGGCCGCCGGCTACCTGGACCAGGCGATGGCGATCTACCGCTCGCTCGGGTACACGTCGGCACTGTCCGGTCCCGGGATCGAACGGGCCATCCGCACGGAGCTCGGCCGCGGTCGACCCGAGAAGGCACTCGAGGTGCTCGACGACGTGCTGTCTCATGTGGCCTCGTCCCCCCGGCGGGCGGGGCGGGTGCTCGTCTACCGCGCCCAGGTCCTCAGCGAGCTCGGCCGCTTCGACGAGTCCGAGGCGGTCCTCGGCGAGGTCCTGCGCCACTTCCATGACGACTCCGACCCCATGTTGACCTCCCTGGTCCACTGGGAGCGAATGATGGTCGCGTCGGCGCGCGGTGAGCGGACAGCCGTGCTGGAGCACGCACATCAGGTCGAGGCCAACCGGGGTGACTGGTGGCTGCCGGCGGGCACGCACTTCATGGCCGAAGCGGCTGACAGCCTCGACCGAGTCGGCCACACCGCCGAGGCGTCCCGGTACCTCGAGCGCGCCCGGGCGGCGGAGCCGCGCGGGTCCGCACGGATCGTCGCGATGGCGGAGTGCGCGCTCCTGGCACGCCACGGAGACCCCGACCTCGCGCTCGGGCGGCTGGCCGTGGTCCACCGGCAGGGGATCTACCCGAGAGAACGTTGGCGGGTGATGCTGTTGCGCGCGTACGCCACCTGGAGGCTCGGGGACGCCGCTGCGGGCTCGCTGGCGGCGCTGGCCTTCGAGGAGGCGGCCCGGATCGGACAGCCGCAGCTGCCGCTGATCAGAGAGCGCGAGCTGACCGAGTCCCTCCTCGCCCTCGCCGCCGACACCGGATCGGTGGCGGCGGGTGCCCTGAAAGTCACGGCGCAGCCCATGGCGATCGCGCTGCTGGGCAGGTTCGCGCTGACCCGCGGCGGGCGGCCCGTCGCTCTCGCGCCCGGTCAGTCCGCGCAGCTGGTCAAGATGGTCGCGGTCGCCGGAGGGCGCGTCCAGGCCGAGCAGGTCATCGAGTCCCTGTGGCCGGAGGTTGAGCCGTCGGTGGGACGCAACCGGCTCCGCACGGTCCTGGCCCGTCTCAACGAGGTCGTCCCGGAGGCGGTGCGGCGCGAGGGCGAGCTCCTCACGCTGGACGACAGGGTGCGCGTCGATCTCGTGGCGTTCTACGAGGAAGCCCGCCACGCCATCGCCCTGCGGCACGGCGACGCCACCGCCGCGATCGCAGTGGCGCGCTCGGCGATCAGCCGTTACCGCGGGGACCTGCTGGCCGAGGATCCCTACGAGCCGTGGACGGAGGAGCCACGCGCGAACTCCCGGCGGACGCTCCTCGACCTGCTCGACCTGTGCGCCCGGGAGGCGGCCCAGCGCGGCGACCTCGACGAAGCCCGGCGCATGGTGGAACGGGCGCTCGAGATCGCGCCGTTCGAGGACGACCACTATCTCGAGGTCGCGCGGATCTTCTGCGAGCACGGCCGAACGGGTGCGGCGCTGAGCGTGGTGCGCCGGGCGCGCGACGTGCTCGCGCCGCTCGGGATCGACGTGCCGCTCGAACTGCCGGCAAGGTTCGCCGCGGCGTAGTCGGTTCCGGCGAGGTCCCCGTGCCCCGGTGTGCCGCCTGTGCCCGGACGCCCCTCGCGTTCTTCAATTCCGGGTGCGGGGGATCCCGGCCTTCTCGAGCACCTGCGCGCTGACCCCGACCGCGCGCCACGCCGAGTAGGAGAGCCCCTTGCGTGCGCTGTAGTCCTTCGCGACCCTGATGAAGTCCTTCTCGAGCGCGGCGACG
>JASHUY010000243.1 GCA_030039755.1 Acidimicrobiales bacterium | reverse complement strand
GTCGGCGCCGTGGTGGGCGTCGACACCGTGGTTGTCCGCAGCGCGGCGTACTGCGCCGCATCGACAGGTGTGCTCACCGACACCCCCGCTTCCACCGGCACCGGGGTGGGCACACCGACGATCTCGAAGAGCACCCCGGCGCCGGGCATCACCGCGGTCACGGTGTAGACGACCTGCGCGACGCCCAGCACCTGCTGGGTGCCCGACAATGTGCCGAAGTCGAGGTTGAAGTCGAGCGTCACGATCTTCGTGTCGCTTGTCGCGGTGGCCGACAGGAGCTGGATGTCCGCGCCGAGCACCGTCGCGTCGCCCTCTGCCTCCTCCCGCGCCGTCGGACCGTAGAGGAGGGACCGGATGGCCGTGGCGAGCTCGTCGCTCCGGGGGACGACCCGGGCGACCGGCGTGAGGTGCCCGGTGCGCCCGAGGAAGTAGACGTCGACCGAGACGCAGCCGATCTTCGTGCAGGGGCTGACCGGTGCCCTGGGAGGGGGGCGTGTCTGGGAGAGGCTCGCGGAGATGGGGCTCGCCGAGAGCTGCGTCGGGATGCCGCAGGCACTGAGCCCGAGCCCGCACGAAAGCACCGCGCCGAGCACGCCGATCACACCGGCGGCTCTGCGAGGACGCCTCACGGTGCTCCGCTCCCGCCGCCGTGCTCGTCGTCGTCGAGGTCTGCGACCTGGCCGGGGAGCTCGATCGTGAACTTCGCACCGCCGCCCTCGGCCTCATCCGCCCAGACCTTCCCTCCGTGAAGCCTGACGTGCTCGGCGACCAAGGCCAGGCCGAGCCCCGTGCCCGTGCCTGCGCCGCGCTGGAACGCTGCGTGGCCTCGGTAGAAGCGTTCGAAGACCCTCACGCGCTCGGAGGGGGGGAGTCCGGGCCCGGCGTCCTGGACCGACACGCGCACCGAGAGGGCGCGCCCGCCGTTCCCGTTGCCCGGCGCGACGTGCACGGCCGTGGCGCCGCCCCCGTACAGCGAGGCGTTCTCGATGAGGTTCGACATGACCCGCTCGAACCGCCGCTTGTCCACCCACAGGTGGGTGCCGTTCACCGCGGGGTCGACCTCCACGGGTGGGGGCGGGGTGTCGATCGGAAGCGAGCGGTACGCGGCGGACACGGCGCGCCGGACGAGCTCGCCCGGGTCCACCTCCTCGAGCGAGACCTCAGCCGATCCGCTGTCCGAACGCGAGATCTCGAGGAGGTCGCCCACCATCCGCTGGAACCTCCGGACGTCCGCAGAGAGGAGCTCGAGCGCGCGCTGCGCGGGGGGCGTGAGGGAGCCCACCTGAGTCTCGAGCACTTCGAGGCTCGCCGCCAGGGTGGTGAGAGGTGAGCGCAGCTCGTGGCTCACGTCGGAGGTGAAGCGCGCCTCGCGCTCGATGCGTTCCTGCAGCTGGTCGACCATCCGGTTGAACGAGCTCGTGAACCCTGCGAGGTCGCGGTCGCCCGCCGTCGAGTCGAGACGGGTGCCGAGGTCGCCACCGGCGATGGCGACGGCGGCACGCGACACGCCGCTGAGCGGGCGGAGCGAGCGCCCGCTCGCCCACCGGCCGACCGTAGCCCCGAGCCCCGTGATCACGATCCCCGCGACGAAGAGCGCGAGCGCGAGCCTGCTCAGGGTCTGGCTGATCTCGCCGATGTCGAAGATCTCGAAGTACGCGCCGTGGAGCTCCTTTACAGGGATTCCGACCGCGATCTGGGTGGTGCCGTGCAATGTGTACGTCTGCGAAGCCGAGGTGTTGTCGTTGATCACCAGCGAGCGAAGCGAGTCGGGGATCGCGTCCCATGTCACCGCCAGTGTGCCCCGCCACCATGTGCTGTTCTTCTCCTCGAGGAACGAGTGGGAGTGGGGTGTGACCTTGTTCGCCGTTGTGAGCGTCTCGTTGATTGTGTCTGTCGCCGCGACGTGCTGGCTGACGTATGTGACGTTCACGAAGGCGTCGTGGATGTCCGCGCTCTCACGTTCGCCGACGATGTAATGGCGCGTCGTGAAGTAGCAGAGCGCGCCCATGCTCACGGACAGGACGAGCGCCCCGAGGGCGAACATCACGGTGACCCGGGCTCGCAGGCCGAGGCGGGTCCACAGCCGTGCGGAACGCCTCTTGCGGCGCGCCTCAGGGCACAAGCTTGTAGCCCATGCCCCGGACGGTGAGGATGTGGCGGGGCAGCGCAGGATCCGGCTCGATCTTGGTTCGGAGCCGGCGGATGTGGACGTCGACGAGGCGTCCGTCGCCGAAGTAGTCGTAACCCCAGACCCGATCGAGGAGCTGCTCACGACTGAGCACCTTGTTCGGGCTCGAGGCGAGCTCGCAGAGCAGGCGGAATTCGGTCTTCGTGCAGTGCACCTCGGTGCCGTCCTTGTGGCGGAGCACCCCTTCTTCGGGGACGAGCTCGAGGTCGCCGAATGCGAGCACGGTGGGCTCCTCGTCGACCGGCCGTACCCGTCGGAGGAGCGCGCGGATCCGTGCGCCCAGCTCCTTGGTCACGAAAGGCTTGGTGACGTAGTCGTCGGCCCCCGCTTCGAGCCCCGCGACCACGTCGTGGGTGTCGGCGCGGGCGGTGACGATGATGATGGGCACGGCGCTCTGGCGCCGGAGCGCCCGACAGCACTCGAAGCCGTCCATGCCGGGGAGCATGAGGTCGATGAGCGCCACGTCGGCGGGATGCCCGGAGAAGCGTTCCATCGCCTCCTCGCCGTTGGCCGCCTCGTCGATCTCGTAGCCCTCACCCTCGAGCGCGAGGCGCATCGAGGAACGGATGCGCTCGTCGTCTTCCACGACCAGGATGCGGCTCGCCATGGGCACCAGGTTACGACTTGTCCACACCTTCATGGGCCCGGATCGGCCGGTCGGGGAGCGCCCGGCGGTACCGTGGACGACATGGAGGTGGGGGGACAGGGGGCCGAAGAGCCGGTCTCCCCGGCGCACGGGGGCGTCGGGCCGGGGGCGGACGGACGTGCGGGCTGGCAGCAGCAGGAGTACGGCGACTGGCTGCTCGGGCGGTCCGAGGCGACGCGTCGCGCCTATCTCGGCGACCTCGAGTCCTTCTGCCGGTGGGCGGGCCGCACGGGCTGCACGGCGCCGGGGGGTGTCGACCGGATCGTGCTGCGCCGCTACCTCGCGTACCTCTCCACCCGCGGGTACGCCCGGGCGACCGTCGCCCGCAAGGCCGCGGCCCTCCGGACGTACTTCGATTGGTGCCGCCGCCGGGGACTCGTCGGCGAGGACCCGTCCCGGCGGCTGTCCTCCCCGGGGGCCGGCGGTCGCCTCCCCGCGGTCCTCTCCCGCCGCGAGCTCGAGGTCCTTCTCGAGAGCCGCGACGCCGGTGCACGGGCACGTCCACGGGCACGTCCGGCTGGGAGCCGGGGCGGTGGCCGCGGCGCCGCACAGGACGCGCTCGCGGCTGCCTACGACCTCCGGGACGACGCGGTCCTGGAGCTCCTGTACGCGGCGGGGCTCCGGGTGTCCGAGCTGTGCGGCCTCGACGGCGCCGGGGTCGATCTGCGCGCACGCGCGGTGACGGTCATGGGGAAGGGCGCAAAGGAGCGGCGGGTGCCCGTGCACGCGCGCTGCGCGGAGGCTCTCCGGCGGTGGCTGGCGGAGGGACGGCCGGTCGTCGCCGCTCCCGACAGCCCTGCGGAGGCCGTCTTCTTGAACCGCAGGTCCCTGCGGCTCGGGCCCCGCGACGTCCGGCGCATCGTCGACCGCCGTTCGCCGGTGCCGACGCACCCGCACGCGTTGCGCCACTCGATGGCGACCCACCTCCTCGACGGCGGGGCGGACCTGCGGGTGGTCCAAGAGCTGCTCGGCCGGTCCGAGGCGACGCGTCGCGCCTATCTCGGCGACCTCGAGTCCTTCTGCCGGTGGGCGGGCCGCACGGGCTGCACGGGGCCGGGGGGTGTCGACCGGATCGTGCTGCGCCGGTACCTCGCGTACCTCTCCACCCGCGGGTACGCCCGGGCGACCGTCGCCCGCAAGGCCGCCGCCCTCCGTACGTACTTCGATTGGTGCCGCCGCCGGGGACTCGTCGGCGAGGACCCGTCCCGGCGGCTGTCC
>JASHUY010000242.1 GCA_030039755.1 Acidimicrobiales bacterium | reverse complement strand
GAGAGCGAGCAGAACGACGACGCGGTGAAGCCCCACCAGACGCCGTCGACGTCCGCCGTCGTCACCACTGCGACGCCGCTCGGGTACCACGCGAGCGCCTCGCGCAGCGACTCTGCGATCGTGCCGGGTGCCGACACCGTCACCACCGGGACCCCCTTGCCCACGTCTCCTTGCCCACGTCTCCGACTGCCTCACTGGAGAGAGCTGTCCGGGTCTCGATGGATACCTTGAGGCTCACACGTGGCCGCATTCCCCCCTGTGTCCCCCAACGGCGATGTCGACGCGCGCTCAGGGCCAGATCAGCGTCTTGCCGTCGTACAGGGAGGCCACCATGGTCGTGTTCTCCACCTTGGCGAGTGTCGGAATCTTCTTGACCAGGTGGTACGTCGCAACCTCTGTGACCGCCGACCTCCACTCCGCCTGCGACTCGACTCCCGTGCCCTCCCCGGGGAGCGTGTTCCTGGTCGCGAGCCGAACGGCCGCGCTCCACACCTGGGACTCGTGCGCCACTGTGTATGTCGCGCCCGCAGCCTTCGCGTAGCCTTCCTCGATCGAGATGCACCGGGCCTCGTGCTGGGAGCAGTAGCCCACCGCATGGAGATCCGCCCGCATCCAGTCTTCCGCGGTGACGTAGTGGTCCCTCAGGAACTTCGTGTTGAAGAACTCGACGTTGTACGTACCGGTGACCCCGAACTGGGCCGGCGTGAACTCGTTGAACTTGACTCCCGCATCACGCAGCGTGAGCGGCTCGTTGGTCTGGTAGCAATGGAACGCGTCGACCGTCTTGTACTCCTCGAAAGGATCGTAATCGGCTCCGATGTCGACCATTGTGATCTTTGCGGTGTCGACCCCCGCCCTCTTCAGCATCGCGAGGACCGCCGGGTTCTGGGTGAAGTGGTACCCGTAGGTCTTGCCTTCCAGCTGTTTGAGGTCGGTGATCGTCGGCCTCGTCACGATGCATGTGTCCGACGTGTCTCCGTAGGTGGCCACAGCCGTGATGTCCGCACCGGAAGCAACGGCTGAGAGGAATGTGGAAGCTGATCCGACGTTCGTCGTCGTCGCCGTTCCCGCGGACACGAGCGCGGTGCTGTCTGTGGACTTGGTGACGAACTGCACCGTCACACACAGGTCCTTGAAGTACCCGAGCCTCTGCGCGGCGAACACGTCGATGATGCCGACTGTCGCGTCGAAGCCGAACGGAGACACGTACGTGAGCGTGCCCGCGGCTCTGTTGGCCGCGCAGTCGGGCCGGCTGATCGACGTCCCCGCTTTCGCCGCCGCGTGGGTCTTCACCGCGGCTCTCGAAGGCGACGCCGATACCGACTGCTCCAGCGGGAGGCTCGAGGTCACCACGCCGAGAAGGACCGCCGCGCCACTCACCACCGCGCATGAGATGAGAGCAGACCTTCCCGACTTGCATCGCTTCCCGCATCGGTGGCGCATGTGACCTATTTCCGCTTTCTTGTGTGATCCCTTCACTCTTCCGGTGTGATCCTTTCACTCCACTTCGACGAGCTCGCTCCCCACGGTCGGCCGAACGAACCGGACGAGGACGCCGGCCCCTACCGATCCTTGACGGTCTGTGAGCTGTGCCATGCCAACACCCGGCTCTGCACAAGGACCACGAGGAGGAACAGCGAGATCCCCATGATCGCGAGGACGACGACAGACGCGTAGATCACCGGAAGGTTCGCAAGTGACGCAGCGGTCACGATCAGGGTGCCCAGACCGTTCTCCTTTCCCGCCGCGACGAACTCCGCCACGACGGCGCCGACCAGGCTCAAGGGCATGCAGATCCGGGCGGCCGCGCAGAGGAAAGGAAGGCTGCTCGGGAGGCGCAGCCTCCAGAGGATCTCCATTCGCGACGCATGCAGGGTCTTGAACACGTCCAACGCGAGCGGGTCGACGGACCGGAGCCCGATGAGGGAATTGATCAAGAACGGGAAGAAGACCAACACCGCGGTGATGATGTACTTCGGGGTCTCCCCGAACCCGAACGCCACGACCAGTGCCGGCGCCACCGCGATGATCGGGGTCACGTTCAGGACCACCGCGACGGGGAGAACCGCCCGCTCGATCACGCGCACGAACGACATGACCACGGCGAGGACGAACGCCGTGCCCATCCCGGCGACCGCACCCACCATTGCCTCCTGGAGCGTCGTCAGCGCGTTTGTGACGTAGAAGCCCGGGCGATCTCCGAGGCTCGAGAAGATCTGCTGGATCTTGGGGATGACGTAGGGGTTGTGGACGGCGTACAGCTGCCAACCTCCGGCGAGGAGACCGACCAGGACGAGGCACGGCAACCATATGGACGGTCGGCTCCAGCCAAGAACGGTGCGAAGGGCCGACCGTTCGGGCTTTCCCCCGGTCTCCACGTCGGCGCCCGGTAGCGGCCGCGCCACGGCTGTCACCTCTGACTCGGCGAGAGATTCGGAGAGCGAGAGGTCCCTCAAGGGTGCGACCGTCCCGCACGGATCGCGAATCGCACCTGGTCCTCGAGCTCGTGGAACTCCGCCGTGGTCTCGAGGAGATCACCACGAGGTCGTGGGAGAGGGACCTGCACGATCTGCTGGATGCGTCCGGGGTTGGCGGACATGACGACCACGGCGTCCGACAGCGCGATGGCCTCAGGAATGGAGTGGGTGACGAAGATCACCGTCTTCATGTTCGACTGCCAGATCGAAAGCAGCTCGTACCGCAAGCTTTCCCTCGTCAGCTCGTCGACCGCGGCAAACGGCTCGTCCATGAGCAGGATCGGTGGGTCGGACACGAAGGCCCTGGCGATCGCCACGCGCTGTTGCATGCCGCCGGACAGTTCGGAGGGTCGCCGCCTGAGGACGTGGCCCAAGCCGAACGCCGTGAGGACCTCCACGGGGTCCATCGCCGCCCGGTCGTCCCACTCGTTGGCTCGTTTGTTCAGCTGCAGAGGCAGCCGCACGTTGTCGAGGACGCTCCTCCAGGGAAGCAGGGCCGGCGACTGGGGGACGAAGCCGATGTGCTTGGCCTCGATCGCCCGGGTGACTCCTTCTCCGAAGATGGAGACCTCGCCCTTGTCGACGTCGAGCAACCCGGCCACGATTCGGAGCATGGTGGTCTTGCCACAGCCGCTCGGCCCGATGACGGACACGAACTGGCCGCGTTCGATCGAGAGAGTGGCGTTCTCGAGGACCGCGACACGGTCCTTGCCTCGACCGAACGCCTTGGAGACCCCGTCGATGACGAGGCGGTCCTTCGCTGAGGGGACTTCGCTCGGCGCCGGTCCGTGCGGGGTTGTCGGGATCTTCAAGGGACTCGGCGAAGGTGAGGGCGGCGCCTTCACCGGCGAGCTGATCCCCCCGCTCGCACGGGCCTCGCCGAGGTGACCACGGTCGCGGACGTCCGCCCACCTCGCACAGACATATTCAATGCCACTCAGGCTCGCGACGCCATCAGCGCCACCCTCGGTCGCTCAGGAGCCCCACCGCTTCGGGGACCACACAGCGGACCGTGCGGAGGTGGGCGACGGCATGTCGAACGGGACGGGGACGGGACCGCCGCGCCGGAGCCGATGCGTCGCCGGGTCCGGTCACCTCGCCACCGCGGCCTCGATGCGCCGCGCCAGCGCGACGAGCCGCTCCTCGGACCCGAGGGGACCCATGATCTGGAGCGACGCCGGCAGCGACCCGGCCGGCACCGGCAGCGAGATCGCCGGCACGCCGGCCAGGTTGACCGGAACCGTCACGCGCAGCTTCATCATCTGCGCTGCGTCCTCTAGCAACGGCGGGACGTCCAGCAGCGTGGGCAACGCGACGACGTCGACACGTTCGAAGACGCGGGCGAGCTCCGCTCGCCAGCGGCCGGCGACGACCGACGCGGCGGCGAGCTCCCCCTGCGTCGTGCGTGCGCCGATCTCGAGCCTGGCCGCCACGTCGGCACCGACCTCACCCGTCGCGACGAGGTGGCCGTTCACGGTCCACGCCTCGGCCGAGAGCAACCGGAGGCCGGCGTGCGTGGCGTCCGACCAGAGGGGAAGCTCGACCGGGACGCTCCGGACCGAGGCTGCGGCGAGTGCGGCGTCGATCGCCTCGTCGATGACCGGAGCCGCAGGGAGTGAGAGGCGCCCGACACCCGAAGGCGTCCACCCCGCGTCTTCGACGAAGCCGGGCTCGAGGAGCGCCATCCCGGCGACGAGACCGTTCACGTCCCTCGCGATCGGTCCGACCGTGTCGAGGGTCGGAGCGAGTGGCCGGACTCCCGCGGTGGGGATCCTGCCGAACGTCGTCTTGAGGCCCACGACCCCGCAACAAGCCGCCGGAATGCGCACCGAGCCGCCGGTGTCGGTCCCGACCGCCACGTCCGCCTCACCCGTCGCGACGGCGACGGCGGAACCGCTCGACGACCCCCCCGGCACCCGCCGCGGGTCGAGCGGGTTGACCGGCGTACCGGACCAGCTGTTGATCCCGGTGACGCCGAGCGCGAGCTCGTGCAGGTTCGCCTTCCCTGCGATCGACGCCCGGCCTTCTTCGACCGACGCTCGTACACCTGCGAGGCAGGCCGCGTCCGCCTCCGCGACGTCGGCGGTCGCGGCCACCGCGGCGCATCCTGCCGTCGTCGGGAACCCACGAAGATCCACGAGGTCCTTCACCGCCACGCGGACACCCGGTCCCGGCGCACAACGGACTATCCACGTCGCCGCAGAGCCGGATCGCACGCTCATGGGGGAAGCATCGTGCCATAGCCGGCCACGGACAACTCCCGGCTGTGACGGGGCCGATCCGGCACCACGACCTCGAAGCGCCGCCCTCGCTGCTCGTGGCGGTCTCGCCGGGCGGGCGCAGCTCGGCACGGACCGGCGGAAGCGGCGCGGCGCGAGCTCGGCGACGGGGCGCCGCTCGACCGTGAGGGTCCCGCGGCCTCCTCAAATACCCGCGCTGTCTACCATGTCGCGCAGTGATCGGCATCGACCTGGTCTTCATCCCCGAATTCCGGAAGCGGTTGGAAGTCGGGACGGAGACGATGCGGGAGAGGGCCTTCCGCGCGTCGGAGACGAACGGTCGGTCCATCGAGCACCTCGCCGGCTTGTGGGCGGCGAAAGAAGCGGTGATGAAGGCGGCTTCCACCGCACCCGAGAGGTGGACCGACATCGTGATCACCCACGACGCCTCGGGCAGGCCGCATGCCCAGATCGGGAACCAGGAATTCGCCATTTCGATCTCGCATCACGGCGACTACGCGGTCGCGGCCGCCTACAGGATCGAGCGATGACGAGCCGCCACTTCGGTGATCTCGTGGCCAGCTTCGCGAGTCACGAAGAGCGGGTCGCGTTGACGATTCGCCGGTTCCTCAAGATCGAGAGATGGACCTACCGCGAGCTGCAGGACCGGACCTACCAGACGGCCCACTACCTCGCGGCACAAGACGTTCGATCGGGAGACCGGGTCATGGTCGTCGCGAACAACTCGCCCGACTGGGTCCTGCTGTTCCTCGGCACGGAGCTCATCGGGGCGATCCTCGTGCCGGTCGACGTCATCAGCGGCCCGGCCACCGTTCTGAGGTTCGTCGAGCAGACCGAACCGAAGCTGATCTTTCGGAACCGGCACTTCCATCCCGAGCTCGACGATCTCCCGACGGCGAGAGTCCTCGAGGACCTCGAGGAGCAACTCGGCGCCTTTCCGCGAACACCTCCGGGCGTCCAGCTCACCGGCGACGAAGCAGGCCTCATCGTCTTCACGTCGGGCACCACCGCCGACCCGAAGGGTGTGGTCGCGACCCAGAAGGGCGTCCTTGCGAACGCCGACGCCGCGCTCCGGGTCGTGGACGTCAGTCCGGACTGGCGCTTCCTCTCGGTGCTGCCCCTCTCGCACATGTACGAGCTCACGGGTGGCACCCTCTGTCCCCTCTCGAGCGGGGCCGGCATCTTCTATCTGCCCACCACCTCTCCCGCCGCCATCGGGCGGGCCTTTCGGGACTACCGCATCACGACCGTGCTCGCGGTACCGGAGCTGCTCGTTCTCCTCCTCGCACGGATCCGGCAGACTGCGGCATCCGAAGGCAAGTCGAAGCAGCTGGCGATGGCTTCGAAGCTCGCTGCCGCACTGCCCTTCCCCCTCCGCCGTGAGGTGTTCAGGGAAGTGCACGCCCAGCTCGGAGGTCGCCTGGACCTGGTCGTCACGGGAGGAGCCCCGATCCCGTCCGACGTCGCAACGGCTTGGGAGAACATGGGCGTGAGAACGCTCCAGGGCTACGGCTTGACCGAGGCGGGGCCGATCCTCACGATGAACCCGTTGCGAGGGCGCCGCGTCGACTCGGCCGGGCGGCCGTTGGACAACGTGCAGCTCCGGATCGCAGAGGACCGTGAGATCCAAGCGTCCGGTCCGAGCATCTTCCGGGAGTACTGGCGCAATCCGACGGCGACCCGTGAGGCCTTCACCGAAGACGGGTGGTTCAAGACCGGCGACGCGGGCTCGCTCGAGGAAGGCTGGCTGCACATCGAAGGACGGCTCAAGTTCGCCATCGTGCTGAGCAGTGGCCTGAAGGTGTTCCCCGAGGACCTCGAGGTCGTGGCTGAAAGGGAGCCCGAGCTGCGCGACATCTGCGTCGTCGGCGTCGAGCAGCCGGGCGGCGAGGAGGTGGTGGCCGTCGTCATCTCGGACCGCTCCGATCGCGAGGTCGACGCCGCCGTCGATCGAGTCAATGCCCAGGTCGAGTCCTGGCAGCGGATCAACCACTGGCGCCGCTGGCCGGGGGCGGCGTTCCCTCTGACGCGACTGCTCAAGATCGATCGTCGGAAGGTGCAGGACTGGGCGAACGCGTCGGGACGCGAGCCGAATGAACGGGAGGAGCAGGAGGGGGAGGGGGAGCCGAAAAGGGACACCATCGCCGACCTGGTCCGTCGGAGCCTCGGGGAGCCCAAACGGCAGATCGGTGACACCGACCGACTGGCCGACCTCGGCCTGGACTCGCTGGGCAGGCTCACCGTCGTCGCGTTGATCGAGGACCAGGTGGGCGTCAGCCTGGAGGAGAAGGACGTCACCCCGACAACCACGGTGGGGGGTCTGCGGAAGTTGGTGGCCGGCGGCAGCCCGTCGGAACGACCCCCCCCTCGTCCGTCCTGGCCGTACCGGCGGTGGGTGCGGCTGCTCGGTGACGCAGCCCGGGAAGCCGTCATCGACCGCCTCGTGGGAATCTGGGTCAGTGTCAGCGTCGAGGGCCAGGACCGGCTCGACGGCTTGGACACGCCCGCGCTGTACATCTTCAACCACAGCGACGACTTCGACGGACCCGTGGTCTACCGGGCGCTCCCGCGGAGGATCCGCGCGCATCTCGCGGTGGCGGCGGCTGACGACGTCATGCGCGAGCACAAGATCCTGGCCTTCGTCATACGCTTCTGCTTTGCGGGCTTCAATCTGGCTCGGACGGAGCCGTACCTGCCCAGCCTCGAGTACGTCGGGACCCTGGTCGACAAGGGGTGGAGTGTCGTGCTCGCGCCAGAAGGCCGCCTCAGCACCGACGGCGTCCTCCAGCCCTTCAAGACCGGCATCGGCATGCTGGCCGTCAACCTCGACGTTCCGGTCGTGCCTCTCAAGACGCTCGGGCTGTTCGGAACGGTGCCCCTCCACTCGAGGTGGCCAAAGCGCCACAGCTCCGTCACGGTGCGCATCGGTGAGCCCGTGACCTTCGGCCGCCATTTGGAATACGAGGAGGTCACGCTGATGCTGCACCGGATAATGGAGGAGCTCTGACCCGAGCGTCAGTGATGCTGCTGCGGGAGCAGAACCCCTTTCCGCTGCGGGGAGACGACTGGCGGTCGAACGGCCTTGACTCTCACCTTGGGGGAGGCTGCACACTCGTCTCGTCGGGTCGATCGGCCCGACGACGAGGGAGGAAGCGTGGAGGAGATCGGCATCGGGGAGTTCGCTCGGCGGTCCCGCTTGTCACTGAAGGCACTCCGCCTCTACGACGAGCGTGGCGTACTCGTTCCCGCGCGTGTCGACGAGGTCTCCGGCTATCGCTACTACGACCTCGCGCAGGTCGAAGCGGCGCGACTCGTCGCGATGTTGCGCCAGCTCGACTTGCCGCTCGCCGCGATCAAAGAACTGCTCGCCTGCGATCCGGTTGATGCCGCGGAGCGGATAGCGGCGCACTGGCGGGAGGTCGAGTCCGTTCACGACGCGCGCCGCGAGCTCGCCGACTACCTCGTCAACCGGCTGAGCGGAAAGAGGTCCGTCATGTACGAAGTCGGTACCCGCGAGATACCCGAGCGGAGCCTGCTCTGCTTGAAGCGCAATGTCGACGAACGGGGAGCGTGGTCGCTCGGTAAGGAGTTCATCGCGATCCTGCGCGAGCGACCGCTGCCCAAGATGGACGGACGCGAGGGCGCGACGTTCTCCATCTACTGGGGCGAGGTCAGTGCCGACAGCGACGGTCCCGTGGAGTGGTGCAGTCCTGTCCCCGCGGAACGGGCGAACGAGCTCGCCGAGCACTATCCCGAGCTGATCTTGCGGAGCGAACCCGCACACCGAGAGGCGTACGTCGCGATGCCGAACGACGCGTTGCCGGCTGGCCCGGGCGGGAACCCAAGCGTGCACTGGCAGCTCGCGTCCGAGGCGTTGCGTGCCTGGGCGGAGGAGAACGGTATCAACGCGGAAAGTGCGCTCGAAGAGCTCGGCATGCGTATCACGTACTTCGTGACCGGGCCGGTTACGAAGACGAGCGCCCCCGACTGCGACTTCGCCCTCCCGTTCACATAGAGCGACGATCGAAGCTCAGAACCTGGTCAAGCGCGCGAACGTCGCTGCGTCGGTCGGCCGCCGGGACTCCAGGGATCGACGAAGCGCACACCGAGATCGCAGCACCGGCTGCATCTGCTGCGGCGACGTCGAAGGCGAGGACCTGTTGGTCGAGGTCCTCACTCAGCACCCGCTCGAAGGGCCCTACCTCGGAGCACGTCCAGGAGTGGGTGTCCGCTGGTCTAACTCTGCGGATTTCACCAGGGTTGTCCGGCCGCCCGCGCTTCGATCTGACGGGGCAGGAGGGGGTCGGCG
>JASHUY010000241.1 GCA_030039755.1 Acidimicrobiales bacterium | reverse complement strand
GGCTTTTTGGGGGTCGGGTGCGCCGACTGCGGGCGCCGCTACGGCGTCGAGTACGACCACGACGTGCCCTTTTCCTGTGACGGGCCTACCTCGTATGCCAACCTGAAGGGCCGCTGCCGACCCTGTCACGCAGAGAAGACCGAGCGGGACCGCAAGGCGGGGCTGTGGGGCAAGAGGCCACAGGGAAGGGCGACGGGGGGTCGACCGCCGCCGGCGGGGAAGACCCGGACCCGCAGGACGACAGCGCCGCGCGGCGAGACTGAGCCGGAACCGCCATAGAGCTGCTCAACCACACACGATGCGCGACCCCGCAGGTTGCTGACATGCGGTCGCGGCACCGAAAAGTCGTCGGGCGGGAGGTGCAGCCGTTCGTTGCGTCGCCGACGCCGGAACGGAGCGCCGTCCCGCGACCGCGGCTCGGAGCCAAGGCGACGAAGCGGTAGTAAAACCGCTCAGCTCCAGCCCGACCCTGCGAGCCGATCTGCCACCAACGCCAGGCGCTCGGTCGGCTGGACGACGGCGATCCGCACGTGTCCCGCGCCGTCAGGGCCGTAGAGGTCGCCGGGGCTCACGAGCATGCCCGTCACCTTCGCGAGGTCCTCGGCCATCGCCCACCCGTCCGTCCAGCGCGCCGGGACTGCGGGCCAGAGGTAGAAGCTCCCCGCCGGCAGCGACGTGGGGCACCCCGCGTCCGAAAGCGCGGCCGCGAGGAGCTCGAGCCGTTCCCGGTAGCGCACGCGTTGTGCGTCAACGTGCGAGTCGTCGGACCACGCCACGGCGGCCGCCGCCTGCACCGGCCCGGCGACGATCAGCCCCGCGTGCTGGCGTACGTCGCGCAGGTAGCTCACCAGCGCGCCGTCACCCGCGAAGAACCCCGCGCGCACGCCCGCGAGGTTCGACCGCTTGGACACAGAGTGCACCGCGACGACCCCGTCGGTGCCCGTCTCGAGGATCGTGTGTCGCCCGCCTCGCCCATCCCACGTGTACTCCACGTAACACTCGTCGGAGAACACCGGCACGCCGTGGCGCCGTCCCCACTCGGCGACGCCGTCGAGGTCGGTCAGTCCTCCGGACGGGTTGGCGGGCGAGTTCACCCAGAGGAGCAGTGCGCGCCGCACGTCGGCCGGATCCACTGCGTCCAGGTCGAGGCCACCTCCGTCCGCACCGGCCGGAGGCACCGGGACAGCCCGGCAACCTGCGAGCGTCGCGCCCATCGCGTACGTCGGGTAGGACACCGACGGATACAGCACGATGTCGAGCGAGGGGTCGCGCAGGCGGAGGTAGTGCGGCGTCGACGCAACCATCTCCTTCGTGCCGACGCAAGCTGCGAGCGCGGACGGCTCGACGTCTACCCCGAAGGTGCGCACCAAGTAATCCGCGGCGGCACGCCGGAACGCGGGGCTCCCCGCCGATGGCGGATAGCCGCGCTCCGTGCCGGAGCCTGCGAGAGCGTGGAGCGCGTCTTGGGGAGGCGGGTCGCATGGCGTCCCGATCGAGCAGTCGACCACCCCGCCGGGAAGCCCGTCGGCCAGCGCGCGTAGACCCGAGACCCGTTCGTAGGGGTAGGGGGGAGGCCGGAAGCCCCCAGTCCCGCTCGGGGACCCGCCAGACGGCGCGGACACGACGTCAGGCTCCGCGCACGACGAACTCGGAGAACCGCGCCCGTCCCGCCTCGTCGAGGACGACGTGGACCCGTGCCCCGTCGTCTCCGTCCTCCTGCTCGACTACCTCGCCCTCGCGGTGCACCGCGGCGAGCACGTCGCCACGTGCCCACGGGATCGCGAGCTCGACGATCCGGTCCCTCATGCGGAGGCGGTCCGCGATGGTCCGAAGCATCGCCTCGGTCCCTTCACCGGTGACCGCGGAAATGCACACCGCGCCTTCGATCTTCGCCGCGAGCCGCGCCGCCTCGGTGCTGCGATCGAGCTTGTTGACGACGAGCAGCTCCGGCACGTCGCCTGCATCGATCTCGTCGAGCACGGTGCGGACGGCCGCGATCTGCCCGTCGGGGTCGGAGGCGGACCCGTCCACCACGTGCACGAGCAGGTCCGCGAGGCGCACGGAGTCGAGCGTGGAGCGGAACGCCTCGACCAGCTCGTGGGGGAGCTTCCTGACGAAGCCGACGGTGTCGGTCACGAGGACGGTCTCCCCGCCCGGCAGCGCGAGCTGGCGAGTCCTCGGGTCCAAGGTGACGAAGAGGCGGTCCTCTACGGGGACGCCCGCGTCGGTCAGTCGATTGAGGAGCGTGGACTTCCCGGCATTCGTGTAGCCGACGAGCGCGATCTCGCGCAGACGGCCGCGGCTCCTCGAGCGGCGCTGGAGCTGGCGCGTCCGGTCCACCTCGCGCAGGTCCTTCTCCAAGCGCTGCATGCGACGGACCAGCCGCCGGCGGTCCACCTCGAGCTGCGTCTCGCCGGGCCCTCGCGTCCCGATCCCGCCAGCCTGCTGGCTGAGCTCGTGCCCGCGTCCGCGCAGCCGCGGCAAGCGGTAACGGAGCAGGGCGAGCTCGACCTGCGCCTTGCCCTCGGGGCTCCGAGCGTTCTGGGCGAAGATGTCGAGGATCACGGCGGTTCGGTCGATCGCGGTGCGACCCAACAGCTTTTCGAGGTTGCGCTGTTGGGCTGGTGAAAGCTCGTCGTCGAAGACGACGGTGTCCGCGTCGACCTCCTCTGCGATCGCAGCGAGCTCGTGCGCCTTGCCACGTCCGACGAACGTCGCGGGGTCGGGCCGCGTCCGGCGCTGCACCGTGCGCGCGGCGACGTCTGCCCCCGCGGTGTCGACGAGCAGCGCCAGCTCGTCGAGGTTCGCCTCCACCTCCTCGACGTCGGTGCCCGGTAGCACGACACCCACGAGCACGATGCGCTCACGGAACTCGCGCGTGATGAGCGTGCCGGGTAGCTGCGTCGTCATCCGTCCTCGTCGTCAAGGACGTTGGAGAGACCGGAAAGGCCGGGAAGGCCGGAGAGGCGGGGGGGGCCGGAGAGACGGGGGGGCCCGTCGACAAGGGCCGCGTCAAGGAAGGCCGCGTCGACCACCACGTCCGCGATCTTCCGCACCGGGCCGCCGAGCTCCACGCCGTCGACGGTGACGTCCGCGCGGTCGCTCGCGCCAACCCCGTTGGCCGCGCCCAGACGAACCTCGAGCCGCCCGCCCGGGTTGTCGACCGTGACCGCGTCCCCAGCCATCGCCCACGCACGCGCCACCGCGGCGACCGCGCACGTACCCGTCCCGCAGGCGAGCGTCTCGCCGACGCCGCGCTCGACGACGCGCAAATCCAGATCCGCGCCACGGCGTCCGGGCCGCGCCACCTCCAGGTTCACCCGACCACCGGCAGCTCGCGCGGCCGCGACACCGAGTGCGGCGAGGTCGACGGTGTCGAGGTCCATGTTCCCGATGACGACGAGGTGGGGGTTGCCCACGTCTGCGAGCCGGGCTCTCGCCCCGGGCAGCGGACTTGCCACTTCGCGCCCGAGCCGCACCGGCCCCATGTCGACGCGCGCCCAGCCTCCATCCGTCGCGGCCCGGTAGTCGACCCTGCGCACGCCCGTAGCCGTCCCGACGCGGACGCGCCCGGGGGGCACCATCCCGACGGCGACGGCGGCATGGACGAGGCATCGGATGCCGTTGCCGCTCATCTCGGCTTCGGTACCGTCGGCGTTGTACAGCACCATCTCGAGGTCGGCACCCGAGCCACCGGCTCGCCCGACGATCACGCCGTCCGCGCCCACGCCGCGACGGCGGTCGCACAGCGCGCGAACCTGGCCCGCCGTGAACGTGCCGGTGGCGCCCCTCGAGCCAGTGGCGGCACCGTCGCCCGCGTCGGCCTCATCGCCCGCGCGACCGGTGTCGTCACCGCCGTGACCGGTGTCGTCACCGCCGTGACCGGCCTCGTCGAGGACCACGAGGAAGTCGTTCCCCGCGGCCTCGAGTTTCATCATCGCCAACGCGGGACGGGAAGCCGGGGCGCCATCCGCCCGACGCGGTGCGCGTCGTAGGACGTGAACCATCCTCACCAGTCTCGCACCGGCACGGCCGCGCACGTGCGCCCGGCGACGTCGACGGCCTCCAGCACGCCGTCGAACCCACCTTCGGGCACGTCATGGCGCACCGTCTGGTCCAGCGCCGCCACGAGCACCTCCGACGGGTCCTCGCCTGCGCCGATCCAGCGGATCCGCGGGTCACGACGGAACCAGGACCACTGCCGGCGCGCAAACGCGCGGGTACGCCGGATCGCCTCGGCGACACACTCCTCCAGTGGCGCGCCGCCCTCCACGTGGGCGAGCAACTCCTTGTAGCCGAGCGCCTGGCGCGCGGTGCGCGACAGGCCGCCGGGGTGTGCCGCCAGTCCCCGCACCTCCTCGACGAGCCCACCTTGCACCCATTGGACGATGCGTTCTTCGATCCGCCGGTCCACCTCCTCTGGTACGAAGGGGAGACCGACGAGAAGGACGTCGGTCGGCGGGTACACCGTGAGCCCGGGCCCGTAAGAGGAGAAGGGGCGGCCGGAACCGAGGGTGACCTCGAGCGCGCGCACGATGCGGCGGCGGTTCGAGTCCGTCGTACGCGACGCCGCGAGCGGGTCGAGCGCGGCCAGACGCGCGTGGAGCGCCTGCACGCCACCCGGCTTCCGGGCCTCGCGTTCGAGCCCCTCGGCCACGTCGGGGTAGCGCTCCGGGATGTCGAGGCCGTCGACGACGGCGCGCAAGTAGAGCCCCGTGCCCCCCACGAGCAGCGCCCGCCGGCCGCGCCGTGCGATGTCCGCGCGTGCCGCCCTCGCCGCGCTCTGGAAGTCGCGGACGGTGAACTCCGTTGTGGGGTCCACCAGGTCCAGCAGGTGGTGCGGTACCGCGGCACGCTCGGAAGGCGACGGCTTGGCCGTGCCGATGTCCATGGCTCGGTAGACGGTCATCGAGTCGACGCAGACGAGCTCGACGTCGCCGAGGCGCCGTGCGACGGACACCGCGAGCGAGGACTTGCCCGACGCCGTGGTCCCAACCAGCGCGACGGCGACGGCCAGCGGGGCGTCGGGCGGTGTCAAGCGGCGCGGACCGGGATGCGGCGGCGGTGGGCCGGCGTGGCCGTCACCTGCACGAGCACTCCGACGAGGTGGTGTAGCGCGGCGCCGGTCACCTCGACGGCGCAGAAAGAGCCCGGCGCGGGCCCCGCGCCGTCCCTCGGCGCGAAGTGGACCGGCTTCCCCTGGCGGGTGCGGCCGGTCAGGACGGAGGGGTCGCGTCGGCTCGGGCCCTCGACGAGCACCTCTTCGGTCCGGCCCACGCGCGCCTCGTTCCGCCGGAGCGCGGAGCGCTCGACGACCCGCAGCAGCCGCTCGAAGCGATCGGCCACCACCTCCGGCGGCACGAAGGAATCTTCCATCGCCGCGGCGCGCGTCCCCGGCCTGGGCGAGAAGATGAAGGTGTAGGCGCTGTCGAACTCTGCTTCCGCCACCACCGCGAGGGTTTCGGCGAAATCGTCCTCGGTCTCCCCCGGGAACCCGACGATGAGATCGGTGGTCACCGCGAGGTCGTCGATCGCCGCGCGGGCAGCTGCGAGGCGCGTGAGGTAGCGCTCGGCCGTGTACCCGCGGCGCATCGCGGCGAGAACCCGGTCGGCCCCCGCCTGCAACGGGAGGTGGAGCTGCTCGCAGACGGCGTCGACTTCGGCCATCGCGGCGATCGTCTCGGGACGGAGGTCCTTTGGGTGCGGGCTCGTGAAGCGCACCCGGCGCACGCCCTCGACCGCGCCGACCTCGCGCAGCAACTCGGCGAACAGCGGCCGGCGCCGCGTGAGGTCGCGTCCATAGGAGTTCACGTTCTGGCCGAGGAGGGTGACCTCCACGACACCGCGGCGCGCGAGCGAGCGCACCTCGCCCACGAGCTCGTCGACCGGCCGGCTCATCTCCGGCCCGCGAACCGCGGGCACGATGCAAAACGCGCACGAGTTGTCGCAGCCGGTCTGGATGGTCACCCACGCCGCGTACGGAAGCTCCCGCATCGCCGAGAGCGCCGGCGTGTGGTCGACAAGCGAGGGGTCAGGCGCGTCGAGCACCTCGACGACCGGCCCCTCACTCGCCGCACGCCGCAGGAGCTCGGGGGCCCGGGCGAGGTTGTGGGTCCCGAAGACGACGTCGACGTGGGGCGCCTTCTGCGTGATGAGCTCGCGGTCCTTCTGGGCGAGGCAGCCGCCGACCGCGATCTGGAGATTCGGGCGCCGCTCCCGCAGGGTCTTCAGGTGCCCGAGGTTGCCGTAGAGCTTGTTGTCCGCGTTCTCACGGATGCAGCACGTGTTGAAGACGACGAGGTCGGCGTCGTCGAGGCCCTGCGCAGGCACCATCCCCTCGGCGGCGAGGAGGCCCGCGAGCCGTTCGGAGTCATGCTCGTTCATCTGACACCCGAAGGTGCGGACGAGGAACTTGCGGCTCACCGGCCGAGTCTACGCCGGGGCCGTGCTCGCCTTTCAGACGCCTTTCGCCGACCTCCGACGCCTTTCCGACGGCCCCCGCTACGAGGGTCCCGGCTCCCGACGGTCCCCCTACCCCGTCTGTCCCGGGTCCCGAGGGTCACAACTCCGTCAGGCCCTACGTCCCGTCAGGCCCTACCGCCTTCAGTCATCCGGGCAGCTGCGCACGCGCGCCGACCACGAGGCCCTCGACGTCGGCGTGCAGCTCGAGGACGCGTCCCGCGACGCCGGCATCGGCCAGCGCGGCGCGCCCTGCGTCCGCCACCGCCGCGGCGTCGCCGCCTTCACAGATGCCGAGGAGCGTCGGGCCCGCACCGGACCAGCACGCCGCACGCGCGCCGCCTTCCACGAGAGCGGCGAGGAGTCCGGGAGCTTCGGGGAAGAGCGGGGTCCGGGGACCCTGGTGCAGCCGGTCGGCGGTCGCCTCAGGGACGAGCTTGCGCCGGTCGCCGAGCCCCTCGAGCAGCAACGCCAGGCGTCCGAGGTTGAAGACGGCGTCCGAGCGCGACACATACGCCGTGAGAGCGGCGCGGGCTCTGGCAGTCTCGAGCGTCCGGTCCGGCACGACCGCGACGAAGGCGAGGCCGGTGTCGAGCGGCAACCGCGACACCCGCCAGCCATCGTCGAGCCCGTTGACGGCGACGAGCCCCCCGGCGAAAGCCGCAGCCGCGTTGTCGGGGTGCCCGTCCTCTCGCGCCGCGACCGCGAGAGGGTCGTCCGCACCGGCGGCCGCGGCGGCGGCCAGCGCGATCGCCGCGGACGAACCGAGCCCACGCGCGACCGGCACCTCCGAGCGGACACGGATCGCGAGCCGGTCATGACCGCACACCTGGGACGCCACACGGGCTGCGAGGTGCGACGCGCCTGCCGGGAGGTCCGCGCCCTCCCCGTCGCTCGTGACGGTCAACCGTTCGGCGGGTTCGACCTCGACCTCGACGTAGAGGTCGAGCGCGACGGCGAGGACGTCGAGACCGGGGCCGAGGTTGGCCGCCGACGCCGGCGCACGAGCGCGCACCTCGACCCTCAGGGAACCCGTGCGGCGACGCGCACCGGCACGGAGACACGCTGGTCGGCGAGGACGAACGTCACCGTGCCGACCTCGCTCCCCTTCTTCGTCCCCGGACGGGGAGTACGGACTTGCACGAGCTGACGGACGAGCGCGCCGCGCTGCGCGAGGAGGACCGCCGGGGCGGACGTCGTCAGCTGGACGGCGCGCGCACCCACCTGGACATCACCGACCACGGTGCCACTGGGAGCCATCGTCACGGCTTGCACGCGTGCCGAGGCGGCCTTTGCGAGCACGAGCGCCTCGCTGCCCGCGACCTCGAGCACTGTCGGCCCCTCCTGGGAGGTGACGGCGGCGAGCGAGACGAACGTGTGGCCGTCGACGGAGGTCCGGTACGCGAGCACGTCGCCGCCGCCGGCCGCTGTGGTGAACCCGGACTTGACCCCGACGACCCCTGTGGTGCCGACCAGCGGCGTGTAGGACTCGACCGTCCCTGCGAGCGGGAGGGTGGCGGAGGGCATCGACACGATCTGCGCGAAGACGGGATCGGCCATCGCCGCCGCGGCGACCTGCAGCAGGTTCGCCGCGGTCGACTGCGACCCCGCCAGGAATCCGCTCGCGTCCACGTAGTGGGTGTGGTGCATCCCAAGGGCGGCGGCGGTGGCGTTCATCTTGGTGACGAACGCGCCGAGGCTTCCCGCGTCCCACGACGCGAGCGCGTACGCCAGGTCGTTCGCCGAATGGACCAGGAGGCCCTCGAGCATCTGGTGCTCGGTGAGCACCTCGCCCCGCTTCAACACGACGTTGGCCTGGTCGGTGACGGTGTCGACCCCGAACTGCGAGGCGTCCGCCGCGGTCATCGCCACCCGCGGGCCCTGTTGGCCCAGCGCGAGGGGGTGGTCCTCGAGCACCACGTACGCCGTCATGATCTTCGTCATGCTCGCGACGGGGACGGGGCGCTCCGCACCGGACTGCGCGCGGTAACCGACGGCCGGGACGTCGACAGCGGCCTCGCCGGACTTCGGCCACGGGAGGGCGGGCGAGGTCGCCGCCGCGGTCGCGCCGCCCGCTGGCGCGACGGCGGGGAGGGTCACCCGGACCGTCACCTTCTCCTGCGCGGCGCCGCCCCCGCCCGAGCCGGCAAGCCAGGCGATCAGGACGACGAGCGCAACGATCCCCACGAGCGTGCGAAGCAGACGGACGCGGCGTCGCGCCGTCCGACGCCTGGCTGTCGGCCGCCGGGCTGTCGGCCGCCGGGCTGTCGGCCGCCGCGCTGTCGGCCGCCGGGGTGACCTCCGCCGCGCCGTCGGCCGTAGCGCCGATGCGGAGGAGAACCCCTGGTGCGTCCCGGGCATCGCTCCTTGCGCCGGCGCGGGCATCGGGAGGCCGCGGCCGTTCCGGGACCCCAGCGGCCCCCTCCCCTTGCGCGGAGGCTCGCCGGGAGGTGCGGGGCTCGACGGTGGCGCCAAGCTCACGAAAGCCCAGGTTAGCGAGGGCGGGCGTCCAGTTCCTCGGGCGTCATCAGCACCGCCCGGGCCTTGGACCCTTCCGATGGTCCCACGACCCCCCGGCGCTCGAGGAGGTCCATGAGCCGGCCCGCACGTGCGAACCCGATCCGCAGCTTCCGTTGCAGCATGGACGTGGAGCCGAGCTGGCTGCGGACGACGAGCTCCAATGCGGCTTCGAGCAGCTCGTCGTCGTCCTCACCGGACAACAGTCCGCCGGCCGGACCGTCGTCCACCCCCTGGATGCCCACGACCGGCTCGCTCACGCGCCCTTGACGACGCCAGTGGGCGACCACCGCCCGGACCTCTGCCTCGGACACCCACGGCGCCTGCAGACGACGCGGGACGCTCGAGGAGGCGGTCAGGAGCAGCATGTCGCCCTTGCCGATGAGCCGCTCGGCGCCGGGCTGGTCGAGGATGACCCTGCTGTCCGCGAGCGAGGAGACCGAGAACGCCATGCGGCTCGGGATGTTCGCCTTGATCACCCCCGTGATGACGTCGACCGACGGCCGCTGGGTCGCGAGCACGAGATGGATCCCGACCGCGCGCGCCATCTGCGCGATCCTGCACACGGAGTCCTCGACGTCCCGGGCCGCCACCATCATGAGGTCGTTCAGCTCGTCGACGACGACGAGGACGAAGGGGAGACGCTCGGGCG
>JASHUY010000006.1 GCA_030039755.1 Acidimicrobiales bacterium | reverse complement strand
CCGCACCGGAGGCAACGGGCACACCGGAGGCAACGGGCACACCGGAGGCAACGGGCACACCGGAGGCAACGGGCACAGCGGGGGCAACGGGCACACCGGGGGCAACGGGCACACCGGGGGCAACGGGCACCTCGGAGACAACGGGCACGGCCCGAGGCGCGACGCCGGGCCCGACGGCAGGTTCGGCGGCACGCTCGACGCCAGGTTGCTCGCGGCGGTCCTGCTGATCGGGGCTGCGCTCGCCGTCGCCGCCATGGAGTTCGCGCTCGTCACCCACGACTTCCACCTCGTCTACGTGGCGGACAACAACGCGAAGGCGACGCCGCTCATCTATTCGATCACCGGGCTGTGGTCCGCGCTCACAGGTTCGATCCTCCTGTGGGGGTTCGTCCTGGCGGTCTTCTCGGCGCTCGTCGTGTGGCGGTACCGCAAGCACGCCCGGGACGACGTGGTGCGCTGGGCGACGCTGGTCATGTACGCGGTGTCGGCGTTCTTCTTCGGCCTGATGGCGGGCCCGGCAAACCCGTTCCACACGAGCGCCACGGCGCTCGAGGGCCTGGGACCGAACGCGCTCTTGCAGGACAACCCGCTCGTCGCCGTCCACCCCCCGCTCCTCTACATCGGGTTCGTCGGCTTCACGGTTCCGTTCGCCTTCGCGATCGGGATGCTGGCGACGGGGCGGGTGGGCGAGCTGTGGCAGGCGGAGGTCCGTCGTTGGACGCTGATCGCGTGGACCGCGCTCAGCGTCGGGATCGTGCTCGGTGCCTGGTGGTCGTACCAGGTGCTCGGCTGGGGCGGCTTCTGGGGCTGGGACCCCGTCGAGAACGCGGCGCTCATGCCGTGGCTCTGCGGCACCGCGTACCTGCACTCGGTCCTCGTCCAGGAGCGACGGGGGCTCCTTCGCGTCTGGAACCTGTCGCTGTCCGTCGCGACCTTCTCGCTCACGATCCTCGGCACCTACCTCACGCGCTCGGGCGTCGTGGAGTCCGTCCACTCGTTCAGCGAGTCCGACCTCGGGCCCGTGCTCATCGGCTTCTTCCTGCTCGTGGCGGTCGTCGGGTTCGGCCTTATCGCGTGGCGCGGTGACCGGCTCCGTTCACCCGTCGGCGTCGACGCGCCGCTCGGGCGGGAGGGTGCGTTCCTGCTGAACAACCTGGTCCTCGTCGGCTTCGCCTTCGTGGTGCTGCTCGGCACGCTCTTCCCCATCCTGTACCAGGCGATCGAGAACCAGGCCGTGACCGTCGGCGCGCCGTACTTCGACACGGTGGCGGTGCCCGCAGGCCTCGTGCTCCTCTTCTTGATGGCCGTCGCGCCGGCGCTCTCGTGGCGCAAGGTGGACGCGGGGGTCTTGTGGCGGCGGCTCGCCCTCCCCGCATGGGCGGCGGTGCTCACCGTCGTCGCGTGTGTCGCGGCCGGAGTTCGCGGGATCGAGCCGCTCCTCGGCTTCGGCCTGGCGGCCTTCGCGGCCTCCTCGGCGCTGCGGTCCCTGGTCCTCGCGGTCCGCGCGAGCATGCGCCGTCACGCGGGCGCCTGGCGGGGCCTCGTGGGACGTACGAACGGCGGGATGGTCGTGCACCTGGGCGTCGTGGTCCTCGCGGTCGGGCTCGTCGCCGCGACCTCCTTCCGGTCGCAGGCGGAGCTGGTGCTGCGGCCGGGGAAGCTCGTCCGCTTCGCCGGGCACACGTTCGTCTTCGAGGGACTGCGGACAGTGGCGACGTCGCAACGGCTCGCCACCGAGGCGCTCGTACGCGTCGACGGCGGCGGGACGTTCGCGCCCGCCGTGAGCCAGTACGGCGGGCCGAACTCGGAGGCGGTCGGCACGCCCGCGATCGACTCGGGGTTCTTCGGCGACGTCTACCTCACCTGGGACGCCACAGGGCGCACAGGGAAGTCGACCGGCGGCAACGTCGTGACAACACTGCCGAAGACAGCCATCGCCCTCGGGGTGATCGTGGAGCCGCTCATGGCGTGGATGTGGGCCGGCGGCATGCTCATCGGCCTAGGAGGGGTGCTCGCGATGCTGCCGGGCAACCGCAGGCGCTCGACCGACCCGGTCTCGGCGCTCGCGCCGCTCGTGGCGGGGGCGCAGACGGAGCGCGAACCTGCCGGCGTGGGGGGCGATGCCCGGTGACCGGCCCCGGGCCGCCTCCCCCCGGCGAACCCACGCCGGCCCTGCACCGGCGCCGGCGACGGCACCTCACGCGTTGGGTCGCGGGCGGCGTGCTCGTCGTGCTCGTCGCAGTGGCCATCGTCGCGGCGACCCGTCCGTCGGTGCAGGCGACGGAGGCGGAGAGCCCGCTCGTGGGCCTGCCTGCGCCGGCGCTCGACGGCACCACGCTCTCGGGCTCGGGGTTCTCGCTCGCCCGCGACCGCGGGCACTACGTGTACGTGAACTTCTTCGCGAGCTGGTGCGCCCCGTGCCAAGAGGAGGAGCCCGCGCTCGAAGACTTCGCATTCCGTCAATCACGCGACGGGAACGACGGCGCCCGGATGGTGAGCGTCGTCTTCAACGACACCGTGAGCGACGCCCGTCGATTCGTCACCGACTGGGGCATCCGGTGGCCGGTCGTCCCCGACAGCGGGGGCGCGATCGCGAACCGCTACGGCGTGGGCTCGCCGCCCATGACCTTCCTCGTCAGCCCCTCGGGGACGGTGGTCGGGACGTGGCTCGGGCCGGTGACCCTCACGCAGCTGGACCAGATGCTCTCCGCCGCACGCCGCGGGGAGCTGGTGAGCGGCGGCACGAAGAGCGCAGATGACTGACGGAAGGAGGCGGTCCGTTCGCGTCGGGGGGCGCGCGAGCTTCGTGCTCGCGCTCGTCGCGCTGGCCGTCGCGCTCGTGATCGGAAGCGGCGTCGCCTCGTCCGCCCCGCCCACCGCGGCCCAGCGTGCCGCCGCGCTCGAGACGCTGATCCGCTGCCCGAGCTGTGAGGACCTGTCCGTGGCGCAGTCGACCGCGTCGAGCGCGATCGCGGTCCGCCACGAGGTGACGCAGCTCGTGGCCACCGGCGCGAGCGACCAGGCCATCGAGCAGCGCCTCGTGGCCCAGTACGGGCCGAGCATCCTGCTCTCGCCGCCGGACTCGGGTCTCTCCTCCCTGGTCTGGTTGCTGCCGCTCGTCGCAGGCGTGCTCGCGGTCGCGATCCTCACGGCGTTCTTCTGGCGGCGTTCGCGCACCTGGCGGCAGCTGCGCGCGCGGATCGCGCGCGCGCCGGAGGTTCCGGCGTGACGGGCGGCGTGGACCGGATCGAACGGGTCCGGGGGGGCGAGGACTGGCACCTGCACGACGAGCGCGACCTGCTGCAGCGCTCACTCGAGGACGCGGCTCGAGAGCACGTCGCGGGCGACCTGGCCGACGAGGACTACGAGCTGCTCCGCTCGAGGGACGAGCGACGGCTGGCGGAGGTCGACGCGGCACTCGCGGGGCGTGTCACCGAGGTCGCGACTCCCGGCGGGGAGCGTGCAACTTCGGCCCATCGCCGTCATCCGCGCCATGCCGGCCACGCGCGCCCTCCCCTGCTGCGAGGTCGGTGGCGACGCCGATGGTGGTTCGCCGCGATCGGCGTGGCGTCGCTGGTCGCGGCGACCGTCCTCCTCGTCCTCGACCTGACCTCTCCGCGCCTCCCCGGCGAGTACGCCACCGGCAGCGTCTCGCTCAACACCGCGCAGACGATCGAGCGGCAGCTCGCGCAGGCCAGGGTCCTCCTGGCGGACGGCCGGGACACCCAGGCGTTGAGTCTCTACGGCGAGGTGCTCGCCGAGGACCCCCGCCAGCCCGTCGCCCTCGCCGAGTGGGGGTGGCTCGACTGGCGCGCGGCCACCACGGCGAAGGAATCGACAGTCGCGGCCGAGGGCGCGTCGGCCCTCGAAGAAGCCGTGAAGGTCGACCGGCAGCTGTTCGCCGCGCAGTACTACCTGGGCGTGGTGCTCTACGACGAGGGGGACGTGACGAAGGCGGCCTCCCACTTGGCGAGCTTCCTCGCCGACAAGCCCACATCGACGTGGCTTCGCGACGCGGCACCCACCATCCGCGAGGTCTACGGCGCCGCGCACGAACCGGTCCCGGCCGGCGTGCCCGGCGGGTAGCGGCCGCGCGTGCACAAGAACGCGTCGCGCGTGCAGGAGGCGCTGCGGGCCGCCGGGTCCGACGCGCAGGTCGTCGAGCTGCCGGGCTCGACCCGCACCTCGGCGGAGGCGGCCGCCGCGATCGGCGTCGAGGTCGGGCAGATCGCGAAGTCGCTTGTCTTCATGGTCGATCGCGAGCCGGTGGTCGCGGTGCTCTCGGGGAGCGACCGCCTGGACCTCGACAAGCTCCGGCGGCTGCGCGGGGCGACGCAGGTCCACCGGCCCGACGCCGACGCCGTCCGGGCCGCGACGGGCTTCCCGATCGGCGGAGTGAGCCCCGTCGGCCACGGGGCCCCGGTGGTGGTCGACCGCGGGCTGGCCGCCTACGAGGTGATCTGGGCCGCAGCCGGCACCCCGAACGCCGTCTACCCGACGACGTTCGACGAGCTCGTGGCCGTGTCCGGCGGCGACGTCGGCGACGTCCGGGTCGATCCTCCGGGCCCTGCCTCAGCCACGGAGGGCGCGTAGCTCCGCGACCACCCGGCCGAACGCCGCGGCGAACGCGTCGAGGTCGTCGTCGGTCGTGGACCATCCCACCGAGAGGCGCAGCGAGTGGCTGGGGTCCGCACCCATGGCGGCGAGCACGGGGGAGGGCTCGAACGACTCGGAGGCGCACGCGGACCCGGAGTGGACGGCGACCCCCTCACGGTCGAGACCGAGCACCACCGGCTCCGCCTCGACGCCCTCGACGCCGAAGCAGACGATGTGGGGGAGGCGGTCCGTCGGGTCGCCGACCTGCACGGTTCCCGTCTCCGCGAGCACCGTCGTCGTGAGCGCGTCGGTTCGCGCCCGCGCGGCGGCCGCCTCGCGGGCGAGCGCGTCGCCTGCGAGCGCGTCGGCCGCCGCGCCGAACCCGATGATGCCGTGCACGTTCTCCATCCCGGCGCGACGCCCGCGCTCCTGCTGGCCCCCGACGAAGAGCGGTTCGACCCGAAGCCCGCGCCGCAGCACCAGCGCGCCCACGCCGGGCGGGCCGCCGAGCTTGTGCGCGCTCACGGACAGGAAGTCGGGGCCTTCGTCGCGGTCGAGGTCGAGCGCCACGTGCCCGAAGGCCGCCGCCGCGTCGACGTGGACCGGCACCCCTGCCCGCCTGCACCGTTCGACGACCTCTGCGACGGGCTGGGTCGTTCCGACCTCGTGGTTGGCGGACTGGCAGTGCACCAGCGACGCGGCCCGGCCCGCGCGCCGCAGCGCGGCGTCGACGCCGTCGGGATCGATGCGGCCGTTCGAGTCGACCGGGACCTCGACGACCGGCGCGAGGCGGGCGGAAGAGTCGCGGACGCTCGAGTGCTCGACGCCGGCGCAGAGGATGGCACCCCCGGGGTGGTCCCACAGCGCCCCCCACACTGCGGCATGGACCGATTCGGTCGCGCCCGAGGTGAGCACCACCCGGCGGGGTGGGACGCCGAGGAGCTCGGCGACCTGGGCCCGTGCCGTCTCGATGGCGTCGCGCACGACGCGCCCCTCCTCGTGCACCCTGCCGGGGTCGCCCGCAGGCGACTCGAGCCACTCGCGGATCGCCGCCGCCGCTCGGGGGCGCAACGGGGACGTCGAGGCGTGGTCCAGGTAGTAGCGTCGCACTCGCGGCGGCGGGTGCCTGTCCCGCCGGCTCAGGCGAGCGCCGCGCAGGTGTCGTCGCCGCGCGCCCTCGAGGAGAGCACGACGGGCGCCGGCTCTTCCCCGCAGAGCCCCGCGAGGAGGCCCTTCACCATGCCGCGGTCGACGGCGCACAGCACCGGGTGGCTCGCCGCGGCGGTGCCGAACGGGCACTGCTCGGCGACGACCGCGGTGCCTCCGCCCTGGTCCTCTGCGTGCGCGGCGAAGCCGTGTGCGGTGAGCGTGTCGGCGATCACGCGCATCGCGTTGCGCACCGAGCGTTGCCCTTCCCCGGGGCCCATGGCGCTCGCGAGCGACCTGCCGTAGGACTCGCCCACCTCCGCGGCCATGAGCTCGGCCACCTCGGGCCCGAGCAGGTCGAGGGCCTTGCCGAGGAGCGTGACCAAGAGGTCGTCGCGCCGGGTGAGGAACTCGACGGCTGCATCCCCCGCCACGGGGAAGAACCGCTTCGCCGGCCTGCCCGCCCCCTGCGGTCTTCGCTCGGTCTCGACGCGCAGGTACCCACCCGCGACGAGCCGCTCCAGGTGGTGGCGGGCGACGTTGGGGTGCAGCGAGAAAGCGGCTGCGACCTCGGTCGCGGTCATCCCCGGCGACGAGCGGACGCGCAGGAAGATGTCGCGGCGCGTCGGGTCGCCGAACGCCGCGGTGACCGCCGCGACGTGCGACGCGAAGCGAGCGTCCTCGGCTCCCGTCAGCTCTCGCGCCGACACGGCTGCCCCGTCCGGCGCCGTCTGCACGATCGGTAGTCTACCGACGGGCGCCGCTCCGACGCCGGTGGGATGCGGCGCCGGGGCAGGAGCGAGGACGGCTGAAGGAGGCCATGGCAGTCGACGAGAGATCCCTCGAGCGGGCGGTTGCCGCGGTCGTCGACCGTGAGCTGGAGCTCCCGCTCGGGGAGGTGGGCATGGTGCGTTCGGTGGGCGTGCGTCGCCACCGGGCGGAGGTCGTGCTGGCCGTGCCCGTCGCGTCCTGGCCCGGGGTCGACGACCTGCGGCGACGGGTCGCAGACGCGGCCTCCGGGGTGCCCGGGGTGCAAGAGGCGCTGGTCGACGTGGAGCCGATGGACGACCGGGGCCGTGACGCCCTTCGGTCCCGTCTACGTCGGCGGATGGCGGGCACGGGCGCACCCAGCGCAGAAGAGGGGCGACAGGACCCGCACGCGCCCGGAGGGCACGCCCACGGCGCCGAGGGACGCCCGGCCCCGTCGTTCCTCCAACCGGGCTCCACGACCAGGGTCGTCGGCATCTCGTCGGGGAAGGGAGGCGTCGGCAAGTCGTCGGTGACCGTGAACCTCGCGGTGGCGCTGGCGAAGGCGGGGCGGCGCGTGGGCGTCCTCGACGCGGACGTGTACGGCTTCTCCGTCCCGAAGATGCTCGGCGCCGACCAAGAGCCGGTCGTGATCGGCGACACGGTCATCCCCGCCTCCTGCCGGGGCGTGCGGGTCCTCTCCATGGGGTTCTTCGTGCCGGACGACACCCCGGTCATCTGGCGCGGCCCGATGCTCCACAAGGCGATCGAGCAATTCCTCGGCGACGCCTACTGGGGCGACCCGGAGGTGCTCCTCGTCGACATGCCCCCCGGCACCGGCGACGTCACCCTCTCGCTCGCGCAATTCATGACGCGCGCCGAGATCCTCGTCGTCACGACGCCGCAGCCGGCGGCGCAGCGCGTGGCGCAGCGTTCGGCGTTCGCCGCGCGCAAGCTGAA
>JASHUY010000240.1 GCA_030039755.1 Acidimicrobiales bacterium | reverse complement strand
GCACGGAGCTGGGGGATCCTCCATGTGAGCACCTCGTGCGTGGTCACCGTCGTCTCGTCCACGAGATCCGGCTTGAACCACAGGAAGCCGCCCGGGCGCCCCTGGTACACGGCGAGATGACCGTGCTCGATGCCGACGTACCACTCGTCCATCGCGTAGAAGCGGAGCCCGACGTACCCGCCGGCGAGCACTGCGAGCACGACCAGGACGAAGAGCACGACGCGCACGGTGATGAGGCGCGGTGCGTGGGGGCCTCGCCGGCGGCGCCGGCGACCTTGATGGGTGGGACGAAGCCGCCGGAGCTCGGCCGCCTGCAGCCGGTTGGCGGCCAGGACGTTCCCCGCTCCCTGCCCGGTGACGTCGCTCCTCGCACCCCCGGGCCCGGTCGCCCGGCCGGTTGCGCCTGCGCCACCTGCGCGGTTGGGAGACCCGACGACCGCGATCCTCGGTGCTCCGTTCCCCGCGGCGGCACCTTTCGGCCCCGGTCGCGGGGCACCCGCCACGGTGCCGGCGCCGTCCACCGCCCGCAGCAAGCGGGGCGCCGCGCGGGTGCGCGCCCCGTTGGACGTCTCTGCGTGACCGGTCGCCCCGGTGCCGCCTCGCTCACCGTCCGGTGCGGCTCCCCCCGCTGCGCCCGGTGCGTCCCCGGGGTGCGCTGCCGGACCGGCTTGACCGGCCCTCGCGGTCTCCTCGACTACGGCAGTCGAAGGGGCACCGTCTGTCCCCGGGCTCGGACCCCAGTCGACGACGTCGACGACGACGCACGTCACGTTGTCGTTGCCGCCGTGGTCGAGTGCGGCCTTTACGAGCGCGTGCGCCGCCTCGGCCGGGTCCTTCACGGTGCCGAGGATCTGGCGGATGCGTTCGTCTCCGATCTCGTTCGTCAATCCGTCGCTGTTGAGGAGGATCCGGTCGCCGTCGTGGAGATGGAGCTCCCACAGGTCGACGTCGACGTCCGAGGAGACGCCGAGAGCACGCGTGAGGATGTGACGGTGGGGGTGGATCGCCGCCTCGGCCTCCGTCAGCTGGCCCTGACGCACCTTCTCCTCGGCGAGGCTGTGGTCGGCGGTGACCTGGATGACCTCGTCTTTGTCCCTGGAGTACACGTAGGCGCGGGAGTCCCCGACGTTGGCGAGGGCGATGACCTGGCGTCCGTCCGCCTCCGCGACCAACGCGGTGGCGGTCAGCGTGGTGCCCATACCGCGCAGCTCGCTCTCGGACTGCCCCTGACGCCAGACCGCGCGGTTCGCTTCGGCCACCGCGCGTCGGAGCCCTTCGACCGTCGGCTGCCGCTGGAACGCGGCGCGCAACGAGTCCACGGCCACGCGTGCCGCGACCTCGCCACCGGCGTGACCGCCCATTCCGTCAGCGATGGCGAAGAGATCGGGGTCCTCGAGCGCCACGTCTTGGTTCGTCGTCCGGACCTTCCCCACGTCGGTTGCCGACCCCGACCGGAGCGTGGTCACCGCGTCACCTGGAAGACGGTCGCTCCTATTTGCAGGAGGTCGCCCCTACCCAGCTTCGTGGGCTTCACGATGCGCTCGGAGTTCACGAAGGTGCCGTTCGTCGAACCGAGGTCCTCGACGTAGACGCGCCCGTCGCGCGGGAACAGGCGAGCGTGCAGCGTCGAACTGTAGATGTCGTACGTGGTGGCGACCCTGCTCCCGGGCGAGCGGCCGATCGTCAGCGCCTCGTCAAGTTGGAAGCGTTGACCGGCACGGTCGGAGGGTTCGACCACTTCGAGGTACAGCGGGGCTCTCCCCTTCCGCGGCGGCGGATCGGATGCAGCGTGGGGATCTGCCTGCGATCGAGCGCTCGACCGCGCCTGTCTGGGGCCCGCCGGGCGCACCTCCACCCAGACGGCTCGGATCACCCGGAGGAAGAAGAGGAAGATCAGCGCGATGACGCACCACTGCACGATCCGGACCGCGCCCGTGTAGCCGGTGGTCGCGAGCGTGGCGTGAAGCCCCGTGGCCATGGCCCTCACGAGAGCTCGAACACGAGCGTCGTCGACCCGACGGTGATCTCGTCACCGCTGACCAGCTGCTGCTCGCGCACCGGCACGCCATTCACCCTCGTGCCGTTGGTGGACCCAAGGTCGGTGACCACCACCCCGTCCGCGGTTTGCCGGAACTCGGCGTGGCGCCGGCTCACGTTCGGGTCGTTCAGGACCAGATCGCACTCCGGCAGGCGGCCGAGCGTCACCGACCCGTCCCCCAGGGGGAAGTGGCTCCCATCGGGAAGGACGAGCTCGGCATAGGGGGCCTCGTCGGGTCCTTCGACGACCTCGGCCGTGACCACGAACCGCCCAGGACGGAGCCGGGTACCCTCGTAGACCTGGACGTCCACAGGGCCCACGAACGAGTAGCCCTCGATCCGGGCGTGCTCCCGAGCTGCGTCCGCGAGCTCACGGGACAGTGCGTCTATGAAGTTGGCGAACCGGTCGACGTCGGCAGGCGAGAGCGTGACCGTGAACGAGTTCGGCGCAATGAGGCTGTGGACGCCCACGCGCCGGTGGAGGTCCATCTCACGCGTCAGCCTGCGCCCGATCTCGATCGGCTGAAGACTGCTGCGGAACGGCTTCGACAAGGTGCCCTCCACCAGGCGCTCGAGTCGCTGCTCGAACTGCTGGAGTCCCATAAGTCCCGCCAATCCTACCGGTCACTCCCCTTCCCACCTGGGCGAGTTGCGGGGCAGGCGCTCCCAGCTCGCGCCCGGGTCGGGCGGAGCCTCCAAGCCGGCCCAAGGATGCTACCCGGGATGCCAGGTCCCAGCCTCTGTCGGCACAGGACCGCCCACGACCACCGAGCACCCCGAACCGGGAATCAGCGTCAGGCTTCGAACTTCGCGCGGTCAGTCGGGCACACGGAGCTCCAGCGGTCGCCTTTTGACGCTCGACTACGCTGGCTCGCGCACTCGGGCGAGTGGCGGAATAGGCAGACGCGCAGGATTCAGGTTCCTGTGTCCGAAAGGATGTGGGGGTTCAAGTCCCCCCTCGCCCACGCCCGCGCCACCTGCCTAC
>JASHUY010000239.1 GCA_030039755.1 Acidimicrobiales bacterium | reverse complement strand
ACCGGTTCCGGCGGCGGCTCCTGCGCCCGCCCCGATGGCCGCCGCGCCCGCCCCGATGGCCGCCGCGCCCGCCCCGGCGCCGACCACCGCGGTCTTCCGGCCGGCGACGGACCGGGTCGTGCCGTTCTCGAACATGCGCAGGCGGACCGCGGAGCACATGCTCCGCTCGAAGGCGACCTCGCCGCACGCGTTCATCGCGTACGAGGCCGACTTCGAGAACGTGGAGCGGGTGCGCAAGACGTGGCGTGACCGGTTCAAGAGCGAAGAAGGGTTCTCGCTCACGTACCTCCCGTTCGTCGCCCGCGCCACCGTCGACGCGTTGCGGGAGTTCCCGAACCTGAATGCGTCGGTCGTCGACGATTCGCTGGTGGTGCACCAGCAGGTCAACCTCGGGATCGCCGTCGACCTGAACCACGAGGGGTTGATCGTCCCCGTCGTCCACCACGCAGAGGAGATCACGCTGCGCGGGGTCGCGCGGCGCATAAGGGACCTTGCCGACCGCGCCCGCAACCGGCAACTGACGGCGGACGACATCGCCGGCGGGACGTTCTCCATCACGAACGACGGTCCGTTCGGCACGTACTTCACGGTGCCGATCATCAACCAGCCGCAAGTCGCGATCCTGGCGACCGACGGCGTACGACGCAGCCCGGTCGTCGTGGAGCTGCCCGACGGCAGCGAGTCGATCGCCGTCCGCTCGGTGGGCGTGGTCGGCCTCAGCTGGGACCACCGCGCGGTGGACGGGGCGTACGTGTCGTCCTTCCTCCAGCGGGTGGCCCACGTGCTCGCGACGCGCGACTGGGCGTCCGAGCTCTAGCAGTGTTGCGCGTCCGCCGCCTCGGGCTGGTCGGCTATGCCGAGGCGTTCGACCTCCAGCACGCGCTGGCGCTGCGTGCGACCGACGACTACCTGTTGTTGCTCGAGCACCCGCACGTGTACACGCTCGGGATGCGCGCAGACCCCGCGCACGTCCTGTGCGACCCCACGTCGGTCGGAGCGACCGTGTTCCGCACCGACCGCGGCGGCGACGTGACCTACCACGGCCCCGGACAGCTGGTCGCCTACCCGATCGTCACCCTCGGCGACGACCCCGGGTCCGGTCCGCTGCACGTCCGGTGCGCCGAACAGGTGGTGATCGACGCGCTGGCCGACGTGGGCGTCGAGGCGTCCCGTCACGACGGCTATCCCGGGGTGTGGATCGACGTCGGGGGCGCCGCGCCGCGCAAGGTCGCAGCCGTCGGTGTGCGAACCGTGCGCGGCGTGGACGGCCGGCGGAGAACCCTTCACGGGGTCGCGTTGAACGTCGACTGCGACCTCGCGATGTTCGGCCACATCGTGCCCTGCGGCATCGCCGATTACGGCGTCACGTCGCTCAGAGCCGAGGGGCACGACGTGCCGATGGACGACGTGGTCGACGCGGTGGCGGCACGCGCCGTGATGATCTGGGGGGCGCACGGGGCCGACCGCCAGGACGTGCGCGTGGGCCCCGCAAGTCCCCGCGGGACGAGCGACCGATCCGACGTCCGCACCGACGAGCGCGCGGTCCTCCGACGGCTCCGCCAGGCGGGCACCGACCCCGACGCCGGCATGCCGTTGCGTTCCCGCAAGCCACCATGGCTGCGCGTGCCCGCCCGGATGGGGGAGGAGTTCCTCTCGCTCGGGCGGACGGTCCACGACCTCGGGCTCGTCACGGTCTGCGAGGAGGCGGGCTGCCCGAACATCTTCGAGTGTTGGTCTGACGGCACCGCCACGTTCATGGTCAACGGGTCCCGGTGCACCCGAGCGTGCGGCTTCTGCCTCGTCGACACCCGCCGCCCGATGCCGCTCGACCCGACGGAGCCCGAACGGGTCGCCAAGGCCGTCGAACGGTTGCGGCTCTCGCACGCGGTCGTCACGTGCGTCGCGCGCGACGATCTCACCGACGGCGGCGCGGGCGCCATCGCCGCGACCGTCGAGGCGATCAGGCGGCGAAGCCCCGGCACCTCCGTCGAGGTGCTGATCTCGGATTGCAAAGGGGACGCTGCCTCGCTCCAGCTCGTCTTCGGTGCGCGGCCGGACGTCTTGAACCACAACGTCGAGACGGTGGCGCGGCTGCAGCGGGCGGTGCGCCCGTCAGCGGGCTATGCGAGGAGCCTGACCGTGCTCGCGCGGGCTGCAGACGAAGGGCTCGTGGTGAAGTCCGGGCTCATGGTCGGGCTGGGGGAGTCGAAGGAGGAGGTGGTCTCGGCGCTCGCGGACATGGCCTCGGTGGGCGCGTCGATCGCGACGATCGGCCAGTACCTTCGCCCGAGCGCGGACCATCTGCCGGTCGCGCGGTGGTGGACTCCCGAGGAACTCGACGAGCTCGCCGTCGCGGGCAGAGCGCTCGGGCTTGCCCACGTCGAGGCATCGCCGCTCACGCGTTCGAGCTACCACGCCAAGCGCGCCGCAGACGCGGCCGCCGCCTTCGCTGTCCCTCTGGACGGCCCCCGACGCCGGCCACCGGCGACGACGTTCGGCGAAGGTTCAGCTTCGCTGGGCGAAATGCTGGGTCCAGGCGTTCCCGTCCCAGTACCGCAGCGTGTCGGGGGTCCCGCTCGGCTCAGGTAGCCAGCCGGGGGGCGTGCCCGGCGCCGGCGAAGCTGTGCGGGTGGGCGGGGCGACCGCGACCGGTGACGCCGTCCGGCTCCCGTCGAGTCCGGGAACGGCTGCGCCAGGGACGGCTGCGGCCTCCGACAGCCAGCTGTCCGACGGCCACGACGGCGCGACCTCCTGGGCCTCCAGGCTCGGGCCAGACAGGTGCTGGGGGAACGCGCTCGCGGCGGGCGCCAGGTCCGGAGCCGGTGCCGTCAACAGGCTCGGCGGGGTCACCGCCGGCTGCGCGAAGGCCGGGCTCGTCGAAACCTGGCTGGTCGGGAACGGGCCCGGCGAGGGCGGGTTCGGCGGGGCCGGTGACGACGGGAACGCGCCCGGTACCGCGGCGGCCGTGGCCGTCGGTGCCGAGAACTGGGCCGGCGACGGTACGGGGGCCGGCGGCGGTGCCGGGGCCGGCGGCGCCGGGGCCGCTGCGAACGTGCCGAAGGGGTCCGGTCTCCCGGACGGCTTCTGCTGGAGATCGGCGTAGTAATTCGTCGGCGCCGCAGCCGGCTTCGGGCTCGCCGCCTTCTTCTTCCTTCGGCTCGTCACGACGATGCCGATGATCAGCGCCAGGATCGCGACGACCACCACTGCTTCGATGATCTCCACGCTGCGGTTCAGAGCCGCCAGAATCGGGTCCATGTCATCCTCCCCTCCCAGCTAAACGGTAGCGCCAGGGGACGAGTCGGTCAACGAATGGACGGTCGGGCCCTCACGGTGTCGAGGGCACGGGGCGGGAGATCGATGCAGCGCCGGGTGGGTGGACCGGCCGCCTTCGCGCCGGGGCCACGCCGTCCAGGGCGTCGACCACCGCACGGATGTGCTCGGGCGTCGTCCCGCAGCAGCCGCCGATCGCGGTCACCCCGTAGTCGGTGACGAACCGGTGCAGGTGTGCGGCGAGAGCTTCGGGGGCGAGGGGGTAGTGCGCCCGCCCCTCGACGGTTGAGGGGAGGCCGGCGCTGGGAAGCGCCGAGATCGGAACCGGGGAGTGGACCGAGAGGTGGCGGAGCGCTCCGTCCATCCCCGTCGGGCCCGTGCCGCAGTTCAGGCCGATCACGTCGACCTGCATCGCGTCCAGGGTCGTGAGGGCCGCGGCGATCTCGGTGCCGGGAAGCATCCTCCCGGTGCGGTCGATCGTCACCTGCACCTGGAGGGGGACGTGACGGCCGGTGACGGCCATCGCCCGGCGCGCCCCGTTGACCGCCGCCTTCGCCGAGAGCAGGTCGAAGACCGTCTCGACCAAGAGGAGGTCCACGCCGCCGTCGAGCAGTCCGGTCGCCTGGGTCTCGTAGGCGGCGCGCAGGTCTGCGTACGCGATCTGCCCGAGCGAAGGGAACTTCGTCCCTGGCCCCATGCTGCCCGCCACCCAGCGCGGGCTGCCAGGTCCTGCGTACCCGTCGGCGGTCCTGCGGGCGATCCTGGCCGCGGCGACGTTGATCTCCCGGACCTGGTCACCGAGACCGTACCTCCCGAGCACCACCGAAGAGGCGCCGAAGGTGTCGGTCTCGACGACTTCGACGCCCACGTCGAGGAAGGACCGGTGCAGCGCCTCGACCGCGTCCGGGCGGTCCAGCGCGAGGGCTTCGTTGCACCTCTCGAGCCCGTCGCCGCCGGGTCCGCCGGCACCGGGCTCGTGGAGCCGGAGGTTGGTACCGGTCGCGCCGTCGAAGATCACGACGCGCTCTTGGAGCGCGGTCAGGTAGTCCGACCGCGCGGGGTCGAGACGACCGAGCCGGGCGCGTTCCATGCGCCCATCAAGGGTACGCGGGCGTGCCCGCTACCATCCGCGTCCGTGGTGCGCATCTACACGCGAAAGGGGGATGACGGCACGACCGGTCTCCTCTACGGCGGCAGGGTGCGAAAGGCCAGCGCCCGGATCGAGCTCAACGGCGCGGTCGACGAGGCGCAGGCGGCGCTGGGCTCGGCACGGGCCCAAGCGCCGCCTGCCTCCGAGCTGGACGAGCTGCTCGTCGTGCTGGAACGGGAGCTGTACGTCCTGATGGCCGAGGTCGCGACGGCTCCGGAGAACCGCCGAAAGCTCGTCGCCGGCGAGAGCCTCGTGACCGAGGCGATGGTCCTCAGGCTCGAGGAGTGGATCGACCGCTTGAGCGAACGCTTCCCGGTACCGACCGAGTTCGTCGTGCCCGGTGCCAACCGAACTGCTGCGGCGCTCGACGTCGCAAGGACCGTCGTCCGCCGCGCGGAGCGGGTCCTGGCGTCCATGCCACCGCTCCAGCTGGCCGTCGACGTGGCTCCGGGGGAACCTGGAGCTAGCCACGCCGGCGTGGCGGGAGGCGACGCGGCCGCGGGTGGTGCGCTCTCCGGGGGCGAGCCCTCGCACGTGGGCCCCTACCTGAACCGGCTGTCCGATTTGCTTTGGACGATGGCGCGCTGGCAAGAAGGGGACGTTCATCTGACGGCGCGTGAGCGACCTCGCCGACCCGGCGCGGACTGACGGACTGTCGGGCGTGTTGCACGAGGAGGTGCGCTGATGCTGGAAGTGTCTGCAGCCGCGACGGTGCCCGATGGCGTGGTGGCCGTGGGGATACCCGTCATCGCCGGGGCTTCTGGCGAAGGCGACGAGGGTGCGCGTCTCGAGTGGTTCGGCCGGTCCGACGACGCCACCGGGGCGGCCACCGGAGCGGTGCGCGAGCTCCTGACCGACGCGCCGGACGAAGCGTGGCTCCGTCGCCAGGGCTTCTCCGCGGCGAAGGGCGGGTCGCTCGCGCTCCGCGGCGCCTCGGGCCCGCCGTCCGTCGTGCTCGTCGGGCTCGGCCCGCGCTCGGGGCTGGACTTCGAACGGTGGCGGGTGGCAAGTGCGGCGCTCGTTCGTGCCGCGGGTGAGGGGGGCGGTGCGGCGGCGCTGCTCGTCCCCGACGACCCACCGGGTGGGACGACCGCAGAGGTCGCCGCTGCGATCGCCGAGGGGGCGGTTCTCGGCACGTACCGCTTCGACGGCTACCGCTCGACCCCGCCCCCCGGACGCGTGGAGAGGCTCGTCGTCGTCGGACACGGTGAGTGGGCCGACGGCCTCCGGCGGGGTGCTCTCGCCGCCGGGGCCGCTACCTTCGCGCGGGACCTCGTCAACACGCCTGCGGGAGACATGACCCCGCGGGTGCTCGCAGAACGTGTGCGTGACCGGCTGTCCGGCCTCACCGGGACGACGGTCGAGGTATGGGACGAGGACCGGATCGCCGAGGAGCGTCTCGGGGGTGTGCTGGCGGTCGCGCGCGGGTCGGCTGAACCGCCGCGGCTCGTGCGGGCGACCTACACGCCACCCGACGAGCAAGGCGCGGATGCCCGCCGGCACGTGGTGCTGGTCGGCAAGGGGATCACCTTCGATTCCGGCGGCCTCTCGTTGAAGCCCGCCGACGCGATGATGACGATGAAGAACGACATGAGCGGCGCGGCGATCGTGCTCTCGGTCCTGTCCGCGTGCGCGGACCTCGGCGTGCGCGTGAAGGTGACCGCGATCGCGCCGATGACCGAGAACATGCCCGGCGGTCGTGCACAGAAGCCCGGTGACGTGTTCACGGCGCGGAACGGCGCCACGGTGGAGGTGCTGAACACCGACGCGGAAGGCCGTCTCGTCCTCGCCGACGCGCTCTCGCTCGCGTCGGAGCTCTCGCCCGATGCCATCGTGGACGTCGCAACGCTCACCGGTGCGCAGGTCGTCGCGCTCGGCAAAGGGGTGGCCGCCCTGCTCGGCAACGACCGTGCGCTCATGGAGTCTCTCCAGTCGGCCGGCGACCGCGCAGGGGAGCGGCTGTGGCCAATGCCGCTTCCCGACGACTACGGGGAGCACATCGATTCGGAGATCGCCGACATGAAGAACATCGGGCGAGCCCGCGAAGCCGGGACCATCGCCGCTGCGATGCTGCTCGCCCGTTTCGTCGACGGCGTGCCGTGGGCACATCTCGACATCGCGGGGCCCGCCAGGTCAGAGGAGAGCTCCGGCTACCTGTCGAAGGGAGGCACGGCGTTCGGCGTCCGCGCGCTCTTGGACTTCCTCTCGCACTACACCGGGCCGGGCGACCCCGGATGACGGCGTCCCGGCCGGGACGTCGCCCACCACGAGTCGAGATCCGCCTGGTGCTCTTCACGTTCCCGAGCTGTACGAAATGGGTATCCACGTGTGGGGACGGACGGAAAGAAATTGAAGAGTGAGCCACGAGCCTCTTGGAGGCTTGGTGAGCCTATGGCGAATTCAAGGCACCCCCGGCTGCATCGACGGTGGTACACCGTCGAGCGCCGATATCAGGGAAGCGTGTTCGACGTCGCCGACGCGAGAAGGTTCGCGCGCCGGACGGCGAACTGGTGGGGAGTCGACGTCCGACCGGTGGACAAGGTGGTCGACAAGCTCGCACGTCGCGCGATGTGCAGCGAGCGGCCCGGCTTCCGGGTCCTGCTGTCGCTGGACGGTGCCGTTATGGTGGTCCGCGTCGAGGGTGTGGCAGCCGACACATCGCCGCTCGAGGCAACCGCCCGGATCAGCTCCGTGTGCGCCCGCGGCGATGTGCGGCGTCGCTGATCGCCACACGGCAGCCGCCCAGCGCGGATGCACTCCTCGGGGAACGGATGCCCGGCTATCCTTTCTCCCTGCCGTCGAGCCGTGGGGACGGCATCGCACCATGCGCCCGTAGCTCAGAACGGATAGAGCACCGGACTTGTAATCCGGAGGTCGCCGGTTCAAGTCCGGCCGGGCGTTCCAGTCCAGTCCAGTCCAGTCCCAGTCGAGTCCCGTGAGGTCTTCACCTCGGTGGGGGCCCACTTCACGGTTCGACCCGGCGTGATCATGCCACGGCGGTGTGTCGCGACCCTCAGGTGCCGTCGCCCTCGGTTCGGCGGAACGGGACATCGCCGCCCTCATCGCCGAATGGGACTTGGCTCGCGCCGCGATCGCCGTCGCTGCCGTGCACGACTGCTTCACCCACCCAGAGATCGGGCGAATCTCCCCACTTACCCACCTCGACCACATGATCGCGGAGGACGCTCGACGGACGCGTCTCGGCCACGCCGAAGCGCGCCCGGCGTGAGCGACCGGGGTCCCTCGAACGCTCGGAGCGCACCGGGCAGTTCTGCACATCGGGCGATGATTTCCGTGCCTCGCCGACGTCTTGTTGCTGACGACCGAATGCCGGAGGCTAACGATGAGACAGGTGATCCTGCAGTTCTGGATCTCGCTCGACGGCTACAGCTGCGATCCGTTCTCCCAGCTACCCGCACTCATGGAGGACATCGACGACCCGGAGCAAGGCGAGTACTTCCTCGACAGGATCGGGAGAGCAGGAACCCACATCATGGGTCGGAACACCTATCAAGCAATGGCACGCTTCTGGCCCGAGGCGAGCGACAATCCGGTTGCCCCGATAATGAACAGCACCCCGAAGGTCGTCTTCTCGAGGACCTTGGAATCTGCCGACTGGCCGGAATCACGGATCGCCAGGGGTGATACCGCCGAGGAGATCGCGAAGCTCAAGGCCGAGCCCGGGGGCGAGATCCTGGCGCACGGTGGCATCGCGTTCCAACAGTCCTTGGCTCGACTGGATCTCGTCGACGAGTACCGCCTCTGGGTGGCGCCCGCTGCAGTCGGCGAGGGCGCACCCCTTTTCTCGGACCTCGAGCGTCCGCTGAGGCTCCGGCCGGCGACGAGCAGGATCTTTCGATGCGGGCTCGTCGAGCTCGTCTACACCCGCGCCGGCGAGAGCGGAAAGTGAGACCTTGCCTCCTGGGACGAAGGTTCGCCGCTTGACAACCCTCGCCCGCGCGGGGGAGCGCGGTTGAGAGATGAGGACCGGCTGGTGCGGAGCTCTACCGTCTGGCTTTCGTGCCAGGTTCCAGGTTCCAGGTTCCAAGTTCTCCACCAGGATTGCTCGCAAGGCAGGCGTGACGACGCACCTTCACGCGCTGCGGCGCGCTTCCGAGCGACGCACGCGATCGCGAGGGGCGTTGACGTCGTCATCGTGTCGAAGCGTCTCGGGTCCAGGGATCCGAGTTTGTTCGCGGTGCTATTTTCGCACCCTGTTCCGCAGGTCTCCAGGAGGGGCGTGTTCCAGTGGCAGTTCGCGACTCGGCTCCAACGCCGTCACAAGAAGCCACCGTCCAATCGGCCGCGGCTCAACAGGCCGGTGCCGAAGTCCTGAGGCT
>JASHUY010000238.1 GCA_030039755.1 Acidimicrobiales bacterium | reverse complement strand
CTACGACGTCCTCGACGGCTTCTGGGGGGACGCGGGCGAGTCCATCGACGCGTACTACACCGTGAACGACTTCGTGCGCGCCTACGGGGCGAACAAGACCTGACGGCCTGAAGACCTGAAGACCTGAAGGCCCGGGGCCCGGTCGCCTACGGCGCCGACAGGGTCTTCTCGTCGGAGCGGATCGTCCGTCGCACGCTCGCGGCGATGCCGGGCCCGTCGAGCCCGAGGCCCGAGAGGATCGCGTCCGGCTTGTCGTGCGGGAGGAACGCGCGCGGGATGCCGAGCGTCGCGACGGGCGGCGCGAACCGGTCCGCCTCGTCGGCCGCGCGTGCGACGGCGTCCGCGAGGAAGGTCCCGGCGCCTCCGGTGCGCAGCCCGTCCTCTGCGGTGAGCACGAGCCGGTGGTGCGCCGCGTCGGCGACCATGGCGGCGTCGGCCGGGCTCACGGCGCGCACGTCCCACACCGTCGCCTGGACCCCTGTGTCCGCCAGCTCCTCCGCCGCCGAGGCGCAGGCGTCGACGAGCTTGCCGACGCCGAGGAGGCACACGGATCCGTCGCCCTGTCGCAACAGCCGCGCGTGCAGCCCGTCGCCGGGTTCCGCGTGGCGGGGCGCGGTGCTCGGGAACCGGAGGGTGGCCGGTCCGGGGAGGTCGACCGCCGCCTCGAGCAGCGCGTCGAGGTCCTCGGCGCTCGAAGGCGCGAGCACCGTCATGCCCGGCACCGCGAGCGACAGGACGAGGTCGAAGATGCCGTGGTGGCTCGGGCCGTTGTCGCCGGTGATCCCGGCACGGTCCAGCGCGAAGACGACGGGCAGCCCGTGCAGGCCGACGTCGAGGTTCATCTGGTCGAACGCGCGCGACAGGAACGTCGAGTAGACCGCGACCACGGGCCGGAGCCCGCCCATCGCCATCCCCGCGGCGGCGGTCACCTCGTGTTGCTCGGCGATCCCGACGTCGAAGAACCGGTCGGGGAAACGTGCCTGGAAGGCGAGCAGCCCGGTCGGGCCGGGCATCGCCGCAGTCAGCGCGACCACGTCGGGGCGGCGGTCGGCGAGACGGACGAGCGCGCGGGAGAAGGCGTCGGTGTAGGTGGCCGCGGGCGCGACCTCGGGCGTGGCCGGCTCGGGCACCCCCGCGCCGTCGGGGCTCTTCCCGCGGGCCGCCGCCGGTGCCGCCGAGCGCTGCGTCGCGCTCGTCGAGGGCATGGGCCGGCTCCCCGCCTTCACGTCGTGCAGGCACTGCACCTCGTCCTCTTCCGCGGGGGCGTAGCCCCGTCCCTTCTGCGTGAGGACGTGGACGACGATCGGCCCGTCCCACTCTGCGGCGTGCAGGAGCGCCTGCTCCGTCTGTGCCACGTCGTGGCCGTCGATGGGACCGGCGTAGCGGACGCCGAGCGCTTCGAAGAACGTGTGCGGCGACACCACCTCACGCAGCGCGCTCGTGAGGCCGTGCACGCCGGTGTAGGCGAGGTCGCCCACGCCCGGGATGTCGCGCAACAGGTTCCTGAGGCGCTGGCGCGTCTGGACGTACGTGGGGTTCAGGCGAAGCGTCGTCACGCTCCGGGAGAGCAGGGAGATGGTCGGCGCGTAGGACCGGCCGTTGTCGTTCAGCACGATGAGCACGCGTCGGCCCGAGTGGCCGAGGTTGTTCAGTGCTTCGTAGGCCATGCCGCCGGTGAGCGCGCCGTCGCCGACGACCGCGACGACCCGGCGGTCTCCGCCCGAGCCCACCAGCTGGCCTTCGACCGCCCAGGCGCTCGCAAGCCCGTGCGCGTACGAGAGCACGGTCGACGCGTGGCTGTTCTCGATCCAGTCGTGATCCGATTCCGACCGGTTGGGGTAGCCCGAGAGGCCGCCCCGCTGTCGGAGCGAGCGGAACCCGTAGCGGCGTCCGGTGACGAGCTTGTGGATGTACGCCTGGTGGCCGGTGTCCCACAGGACGGCGTCGCGCGGCGACTCGAACACGCGGTGCACCGCCAGCGTGAGCTCCACCACCCCCAGGTTCGAGCCGAGGTGGCCCCCCGTGGTGGTCACCGACTCGACGACGAACGCCCGGATCTCCTCGGCCAGGGTCGTGAGCTCCTCCGGGGTGAGGGACCGGAGGTCCGACGGGGTCTCGATGCGGGGGAGGATCGTCATGGGCGATGGGCACGCCGGACCACGCGCCGGCTTGGTGCGCCACGCTATCCCGTACCCACAGCGATGACCGGTTCAGCCTCGAGTGTCGGACGATGCCGGGCCGTTGGAACCGGCCGGTCCGGCCGGGTCCGGCCGGTCCGGCCGGGTCAGCTCCCGGGGTCGCCCTCCCCCTCCGGAGGGGTGCCGCCGGCCGGTTCGCCGCAGCCGGCTTTCGCGAGGAACGCGGGCCGGTTCACCACCACGCGGGTGAGACGTCCGGCGGCGACGAGCGCAGCCCGGTCGTCGGCCTCCAGTTCGACCGAGATCGTGAAGCTCAGCCGGCGTCCCTCGACCTTCTCGAGCGTGGCCTCGGCGACCACCGTCGAGCCGACGGGCACCGGGACGAGGTGGTCGAACTGCACGCGCGACGCGACGCTCGTCCGGTCCGGGCCGAGCCGGCCGTCGAGCGTCCGGCAGCTGGCCTCCTCGCACAGCGCGACGAGCCTCGGCGTGCCCAGGACGGGGACGTCCCCCGAACGGAGGCTCATCGCCGTGTCGGGCTCGGTCACGGTGAGCGAGACCGACGCGCTCAACCCCGCGTGCACGGCGGCAGGGAGTGGCGGCGCTTGGGCTTCGGTTTTGGACATTGCCGTTACGATACCGCCCGTGTCAGACGCCCCCTCGACCGGCATCCCCGGGCCGCCCTTGATCGAGCCCTCCGTGCTGGAGCGCGTCCTCGCCGCGGCGGTCCGCCGCGGCGGCGACATGGCGGAGGTCTTCGCCGAGGACCGCCAGATGTCCGGCGCGTCGCTCGACGACCGCAAGGTCGAGGAGCTGTCGTCCGGCCGCGAGCGCGGTGCGGGCATCAGGGTCGTGGCGGGCGAGACGACCGGGTTCGCGCACACCGCCGATTTGAGCGAGGCGGGGCTCCTCGAGGCGGCGGAGGCGGCGGCAGCCGTCGCGCGGGAGGGCGGGGGAGGGGTGCGGACGGTGGCGCTTCCGCCGCGCCGTGCGCGTGCGCCGCGCGCAGAGGTGCTGCCCGC
>JASHUY010000237.1 GCA_030039755.1 Acidimicrobiales bacterium | reverse complement strand
CCCTCGAGGCCGGCGTTCAGCGCGATCCAGCGGAGGGGCTCCTCCAGCGCCTTCGCCACGATGCGCGCGCCGGTCGCCTCGTCACCCTCGAGCCCGGCTGCCGCCTCGGAGACCGCCTCCCGGCTGCGCAGGAGCGCGGTCCCGCCCCCGGCCACGATGCCCTCCTCGATCGCGGCACGGGTCGCGGAGAGGGCGTCCTCGATGCGGTGCTTCTTCTCCTTCAGCTCCACCTCGGTCGCGGCGCCGACCTTGACGATGGCGACCCCGCCGGCGAGCTTGGCGAGCCGCTCCTGGAGCTTCTCGCGGTCCCAGTCGGAGTCGGTGTCCTCGATCTCACGCTTGATCTGCGCGATGCGGCCCTTCACGTCGGCCTCGGCGCCGGCGCCCTCCACGATGGTGGTGTCGTCCTTCGTCACGATCACCCGGCGCGCCCGCCCGAGAAGGTCGAGCGTCGCGTTCTCGAGCTTGAGGCCGATCTCCTCCGAGATCACCTGGGCGCCGGTGAGGATGGCCATGTCCTGGAGCATCGCCTTGCGGCGCTCGCCGAATCCCGGCGCTTTCACCGCGACCGACGTGAACGTGCCGCGGATCTTGTTCACGACGAGGGTGGCGAGCGCCTCTCCCTCGACGTCCTCGGCGATCACGAGGAGCGGCCTCGCGGACTGCATCACCTTCTCGAGGACCGGCACGAGGTCGTGCACCGCGCTGATCTTCCCGTTGAAGAACAGGACGTAGGGATCCTCGAGCACCGCCTCCTGGCGCTCGGGATCGGTGACGAAGTACGGCGAGAGGAAGCCCTTGTCGAACTGCATGCCCTCGGTGAGCTCGAGCTCCATCCCGAAGGTGTTGGACTCCTCGACGGTCACGGTGCCGTCCTTGCCGACCTTGTCGATGGCGTCGGCGAGGACGTCCCCGATCGACGGATCGGCCGCCGAGATGGACGCCACCTGGGCGATCTCGGTCTTGCCCTCGACGTCCCGGGCCTGCTCGGCGATGGACTTCACCGCCGCGGCGACGCCCCGCTCGATGCCGCGCTTCAAGGCCGCGGGGTTCGCGCCGGCGGCGACGTTGCGGAGGCCCTCGGAGATGAGCGCCTGCGCGAGCACCGTCGCCGTGGTGGTGCCGTCGCCCGCCACGTCGTTGGTCTTGGTGGCGACCTCCTTCACGAGCTGGGCGCCCATGTTCTCGAAGGGGTCCTCGAGCTCGACCTCACGGGCGATGGTGACGCCGTCGTTCGTGATGGTCGGCGCGCCGAACTTCTTCTCGACCACGACGTTGCGACCCTTCGGGCCGAGCGTGACCTTCACGGTGTCGGCCAGCTTGTTCACGCCGGCCTCGAGGCCGCGGCGTGCGGCCTCGTCGTACTTCAAGATCTTGGGCATGGGGGAACCTCTCGGAGAAACGGGAGGCCGCACCGCGTCGCGCGGTGCGGCCCCTCGGTGTGCGGGTGGTCGGTTACTTGTCCAGCTTGGCGAGGACGTCCCGGCCGGAGAGGATGAGCAGGTCCTCTCCGTCCACGGTGATCTCGGTGCCGCCGTACTTCGAGTAGACGACGGTGTCCCCGACCTTCACGTCGAGGGGGACGATCTCCCCGGTGTTCTCGGCGCGGCGACCAGGGCCGACGGCCAGGACCTCGCCCTGCTGGGGCTTCTCCTTGGCGGTGTCGGGGATCACCAGCCCCGAGGCGGTGGTCTCCTCCGACTCACCCGGCCGGACCACGATCCGGTCATCGAGGGGGTGGAGCTTCATCGAAGCGGCCTCCTTCGGCACGTTGTTGGCACTCTGACCTTGCGACTGCTAATGCTAGCGGACCGCGCGCACACCTACAACCGGCCCGGGGCGGCGAGCTGGCCGCAGGCGGCGTCGATCTCGACCCCCCTGGTGGAGCGGACCGTGGCGTTCACCCCCGACCGCTCGAGCTCCTCGCGGGCTTCGAGCACCCTCTGCGGTGAGCTCCCCCGGACCGGGTAGCCGGGGGTCGGGTTGAGCGGGATCAGGTTCACGTGGGCGCCGAGCGGGCGGGCGAACCGCGCGAGCTCGGCCATGTCCGAGGGCCGGTCGTTCGTCCCGTCGATGAGCGCCCATTCGATGGAGAGGCGCCGCCCGGTCGCCGCGACGTACGCGGCGCAGGCTTCGGCCAGCACGCCGAGCGGGTAACGGCGGTTCATCGGCACCAACCGGTCGCGCAAGACGTCGTTCGCGGCGTGGAGCGAGACCGCGAGATTGACCGGCAGGGCCTCGTCCGCCAGGCGGCGGATGCCCGGCACGAGCCCCACGGTGGAGATCGTGAGGCGCCGTGCCGAGACGCCGAGGTCGCCATGGATGCGCTCGACCGCGGCCCACGTGCGGTCGTAGTTGGCGAGGGGCTCGCCCATCCCCATGAAGACGACGTTCGAGACCCGTCGGGGCCTCGCGGCGCGCACGGCGGCCACGACCTGCTCCACGATCTCGCCCGTGGTCAGGTGCCGGTCGAACCCCATCTGACCGGTCGCGCAGAACGCGCAGGCCATCGCGCAACCCGCCTGCGTCGACACGCACACCGTGACACGGTCGGAGTACGCCATCAGCACGGTCTCGACCCGTCGCCCGTCGCGGAGGTCCCAGAGCCACTTCACCGTGTCGCCGCCGTCGGCGGTGCGCCGCGCCGCCTCGCCGAGCGCGGCGGGCAGCTGCGCTTCGAGCCGCGCCCTCAGCTCGAGCGGGAGCTCGGTCATCTCGGCCGGACGGAGCGCCCTGCGGTGGAGGCCGTCCCACACCTGGCGGGCCCGGTACGCGGGCTCGTCCGCGAGGAGCGCGGCGAGCTCTTCACGCGAGACGTCGTAGGCCGCGCGGACGTCCCGCACCGTCACGGCTCGAGCTCCGGTTCGAACTCCAAGAAGAGGTTCGGGTCGGCGGCGAGCGAGAGCGGGCTCGGCCCGTCCTTCGCCAGCCGGAACGAGCCGGCGGCCGCCACCATCGCCGCGTTGTCCGTGCACATCGCCAAGCTCGGGAGGTAGGTCGGCACGGCGACCACCTCCGGCGCGCGCCGGCGCAGCAAGGAGTTGGCCGCGACGCCGCCCCCCAGGCAGAGCCCCTTCGCGCCGACGGCGCGCACCGCGCGCGCCGACTTCGTGAGGAGCACGTCGACCACGGCGTCCTGGAACGCCGCGGCGACGTCGGCCGTCGCCGCCGACGGCTCCCGCTCGACGGTGCGGACGACGGCCGTCTTGATCCCCGAGAACGAGAAGTCGTAGCCCTCGTCCAGCATCGCCCGGGGGAACGTGAACGCGCCGCGGTCCCCGTCCTTTGAGACGCGGTCGATCGCGGGGCCTCCGGGATAGCCGAGACCGAGAAACCGCGCCACCTTGTCGAAGGCCTCCCCCGCCGCGTCGTCGATCGTCTGTCCGAGCAGCCGGTAGCGGCCCGGCGCGGCGGCCTCCACGAGCAACGTGTGACCGCCGGAGACGAGCAGCACGACGAGCGGCCATTCGAGGCCCGGCTCTTCGATCACCGGGGCGAAGAGGTGGCCTTCGAGGTGGTTCACGCCGACGAAGGGGACGTCCCAGCTCATCGCGAGCCCCTTGGCCGCGGACAGACCGACGAGCAGCGAGCCGACGAGCCCGGGGCCGTAGGTCGCGGCCACCGCGTCCGGCCGCTCGAGGCCGGCGCGCGCCATCGCCTCTTCGACGACCGGCACGAGCAGCTCGACGTGGGCGCGCCCCGCGATCTCCGGGACGACGCCCCCGTAGCGCGCGTGCAGGTCGACCTGGCTGGACACGACCGACGAGCGCACGAGGCGGCCCTCGGACACGACCGCAGCCGCCGTCTCGTCGCACGAGGTCTCGATACCGAGCACGTTCACGCGCGTCGCGCCTCTTCCGCTTCGATCTGCGCGATGCGCTCGCGGTACCCCGGAGAGTCGATGTCGTAGGCCCACATCACGAACGCGTCCTCCCCGGTCAGCTGGTAGTAGCCCTTGCGAACGCCGACCGGCATGAACCCGAATCGCCGGTACAACCCCTGCGCGCGCTCGTTGCCGACCGCGACCTCGAGGGAGACGTGGCGCGCGCCCTCGTCCTGGGCGATGCGCACCGCCCCCAGCATGATCTGCGTGCCGATGCCCCGACCCTGGTGCTCGGGGGCCACCGCCACCGTGGTCACGTGCGCTTCCTCCTCGACGAACATGAGGCCGACGTAGCCGACCATCTCCTTCCCGATGCGCGCGACCCGGTAGGCCCTGCCCCTGCGCAACGACAGCTCGGAGACGAAGACGCCGTGGCTCCACGGCTCGGGAAACACCGCGTGCTCGATCGCCATGACCCGCCGCAGGTCGCGTCGCCGCATGCGCACGAGCTCGATCACCGCTGCACCCAGTTGATGCGTGCGTCCGCCTCCCTCAGGTAGACCGGCCGCACCGCCGCCGGTGGCACCGGCGCCTCGCCGGCGGCCAGCCTACGGGCGGCGATCGAGACGAGGGCGCGCGGAGACGGCTCGCGGACGGCCCCGACCCGCAAGCCCGCACCGGCGAACAGCTCCGCGTAGCGGTGCGCGCCGGTCCCCACGAGGAGCGTCCCCGGCGTCCCGGCGAGCTTCTCCGCCAGCTCCGCCGGACCGTGGCGGGAAGGTGGCCCGGCCGGTGTGCGGGGCCCCCCGTAGCGCGCGGCGAAGACCTCTCCGCGCCGCGCGTCCACGACCGCCGCGACGGGCCCCTGCCAGCCGCTGTCGTAGGCCTCTCGGGCGAGCACCTCGAGGCTCGTCACCTCGACGACCCCGACGCCCAAGCCCTCCGCGAGGCCCTGGGCCGTCGCCACCCCCACGCGCAGCCCGGTGAAGAGGCCGGGGCCGACGTCGACCGCGATCGCCTCCACCGCGGCGAGCGGGACGCCCGCCTGCGCGAGGACGTGGTCGATCGCAGGTGCGAGCGTCTCCGCGTGCCGGCGGTCGCCGCGCAGCCACGTCCCCGCGAGCGGCCCCTCCGCGTCGGCGAGCGCGACACCGACCAGCCCCGCCGCGGTCTCGATCCCGAGCAGCATCAGGCGTGCTCCGGCGCAGGCCCGGCCGGTTCGGGACCGAGCGCGGCGGCGACCTCGTCGCGGCGCGTCCCGTCGTCTCCCAGCACGACGAGGGACCGCTCGTCGTCTCCGCCCTGGCGGCTGAGGGCCACCGTCCACGCCACCGGTCCGAGCGCCGGCCGCGCGACGTCGCCCCATTCGACGAGCGCGACCCCGTCCTCGACGAGGTCCGCCAGGCCGAGGTCCGCCACCTCGGCGAGGTGGTCCAGCCGGTAGACGTCCACGTGGACGAGCTGGCCGAGCGTGCAGGGATACTGCCGGACGAGCGTGAACGTGGGGCTCGTCACCGGCCCCTCCACCCCGAGACCGCGCGCGAACCCCTGGGCGAAGGTGGTCTTCCCGGC
>JASHUY010000236.1 GCA_030039755.1 Acidimicrobiales bacterium | reverse complement strand
CCTCGTAGATCGTGATCTCGACGGGCACGACGGTCCCGCGCATGGACTCGGTGGCCGCGTTGTACTGCTTGGTGAACTCCATCGTCTGCACCCCGTGCGGACCGAGGGCGGTGCCGACGGGGGGAGCGGGGGTGGCCTGGCCGGCCTGGAGCTGGATCTTGACCACGGCCAGGACACGCTTGCGGGGGGGCATTCGTTGATCTCCTTGTCAGAGCTTTGCGACCTGGCTGAATTCGAGCTCGACCGGGGTCTCGCGGCCGAAAATGTTCACCAGCACCTTCAGCTTCAGCTGGTCCTCGTTGATCTCGGCTATCTGCCCGGAGAAGTCGGCGAACGGCCCCTCCTTCACGCGGACCGTCTCGTTCACCTCGTACTCGAGCTTGGGGCGGCGCTGCTTGGCAGGCGTCTGGACCCCGTCGGGCTTCACCTGGAGGATGCTCTCGACCTCGCGCCGTGAAAGAGGCGTCGGCTTGGTGCCGGGACCCACGAAGCCGGTCACCCCGGGCGTGTTGCGGATCGCTCCCCAGGTGTCGTCGTCGAGGTCGCTCCGCACGAGCAGGTACCCCGGGAACACCTTCTTCTGGACGGTCACCCGCTTGCCGTTCTTGACCTCGACGACGTCCTCCATGGGAACGACGACCTCGTACACCCGGTCCTCCATCCCGCGGGACGCGACGACGTTCTTCAAGTTGGAGGTGACCTTGTTCTCGTAGCCCGAGTAGGTGTGCACCACGTACCATCGGCCCGGCCGGTCGTAGGGGCTCGGAACGTAGGCGGTCTCCTCCTCGTCTTCCTCGTCCTCCTCCTCTTCGTCGTCCTCTTCATCCTCGTCTTCGTCATCGGAGAGCGCGTGGTCGGGCGACGGTGCGTCGCCGGGGGGGTCGCCGAGGGTGTCCGGGGCCTGGGCAGCCGGAGCCGGGTCGGCCTCGTCGGTCGCGGGGGTGTCGGCGTCGCGGGCGGTGTCGACGCCGGGCGCGCCGGTACTTTCTTGGAGGTCGGTCTCGAGTGTCACGTGCGGTCCGCTCACTTCTGGAACATGTAGACCACGCCGTGACCGAACGCGTAATTCAGCAGGTAGATCAAGGTGATCATGATTATCAGGGTCACGAACACGACTGCCGAATAGCTCACCATCTCGTTGCGGGTGGGCCAGGCGACCTGCCTGAGCTCTTCTCTGATCTCCCGAGCAAACCGCAGAGGGGTCATCCGCTGCGGCGCCGTCCTCGACTCACGCGGCGCAGCCCTGAAGTCCGTGACCTCGAAAGGCTCGCTCTCGAAGTCCGCGCCGTCGGTCGTCGCCTTGCCTTGCCTGTCCATCATGCGCTTGGTCTCGCGGTTCACCGCATCGCTCCGGCTGTCGATCTTGTTCGGGGAGTCGCTCCCTCCCGGTGGAGCTCCCAGCAGGGCAGGAGGGACTCGAACCCCCAACCGCCGGTTTTGGAGACCGGTGCTCTACCAGTTGAGCTACTGCCCTCCGACATGCGGTCCTCGTCCCGGGCGGCCCCGGCCACCGGGGCCGGCGGTCGTCGGGCCTCGGGGGCAGCGCGCGACGTTACCACCGGCCGCGTCGGCTTGATCAGCGGGTCTCCTTGTGGAGGGTGTGCCGGCGATCCCAGCGGCAGTATTTCTTCATCTCGATCCGCTCGCGGTCGTTCAGCTTGTTCTTCGTGGTGATGTAGTTCCGCCGCTTGCAAACTTCGCAGGCGAGCGTGACCTGGACTCGCTTCTCGTTCTTGGCCATCGAGGTACCTCTCCTGTGTCCGACCCTGGTGCTCGACCGTCCTCGACCCGTCCCTCCGGGCCCGTAGCGGCGGCGGGACTCGAACCCGCGACAACACGATTATGAGCCGTGTGCTCTGACCGACTGAGCTACGCCGCCGGGGAGCCCCCTGTCGGAATCGAACCGACGACACCAGCCTTACCATGGCTGTGCTCTGCCGACTGAGCTAAGGGGGCGCGGCCGACCGCCGCTGGACTGCAGCCCTCCATTCTAGCCGGGCGATGGCCGCAACCGCCCCCGGACCTCTCGGTACCATCGCTTCCCGATGCGGCTACGCCTGGTGCAGCCCGACGACGCAGAAGCCATCCGGTCGATCTACAACCGCGAAGTCACTTCCGGCACGAACACCTTCGACCTGGTCACCCGTTCGGGCGAAGACCAGCGGGTCTGGGTCGACCGGCACCGCGGCGCCCACCCGGCGATCGTCGCGGTGCAAGAGGACGACCGAGTCGGACCGGCCACCGGCTCCGCGGGCGGACCAGCTGTCCCGGTGCCGACCGCCCAGGCCTGCGCCGGAGGGCTGATCCTCGGCTTCGCGGTCGTCTCCCCGTTCCGGGACCGCGCGGCCTACGCCACGACCGTCGAAGACTCGGTCTACGTGCACGGCGACCACCGCGGCCGGGGGATCGGACGGGCGCTCCTCGACGAGCTCCTCCGTCTGGCTGCCGGCCATGGCTTCCACTCGGTCATCGCGCGGATCTCCTCGGACAACGAGCCCTCGATCGCGCTCCATCGCGCCTGCGGCTTCGAGGTCGTCGGCGTCGAACGGGAGGTCGGCCGGAAGCACGGCCGGTGGCTGGACGTCGTGGAACTGCAACGCATGCTCTGAGGCCTCGGGGCGCGAGGCGGGAGCGACGGGTACGCAGGGCCTCAGCCGGGGCTGGGCTGCGCGAGCACCGCGCGGGCCCTCGGGTCCCGCCAGGAGCTCGACCACCTCCCGATGGGTGCGAGGAGCACGCCGAGGAGGACGAGGAGCGCCGCTGCGACAGCCACCGGGTTGTAGTGGATGAGCTCGTCGAAGAGAGTCCGGCCACCCGGGAGCCCGATGAACGGAGAGAGCGCCGAAAGCGCGACGAGCACCGCTCGCAACTTGCCGGTGGCGACCGGCGCGAGGAGTACCACGCCCCACGTCAGGTACCACGGCTGGACCACCGGACCGAGCACCACGAACAGCAGCATGCTGATCCCCATGGCGCGCAAGGCCCCGACGCGGTCGCTGCGCAGCAACAGGTAGACGGAGATCGCGGTGGCGGCGCCGAGACCGAGGACCCGCGTCCCCGACAGCACGCCGGTCATCGACACCGAAGTCAACCCGATCGCGTGGAGCGCACCCGAGAGCAGCATCCCGATGCCCGTCGAGGGCGCGAGCCAGCTCCGCACCGTGCCGGGGGTGTCCAGGTTGGCGATCCAACCGATGCCGAGGCCGCTCGCGAACGACAGGCCGAGCACGACCACGGAGGCGATCGCGCCGGCCTTGGCGAGCGGTCGTAACCGCTGTCGCCACGTGAGCCCGGTCCCTGTCCACGTCCAGCCGATGTAGACGACCCCGATCGCGGCGGGGACCTTGACGGCCGCGGCGAGCGCACAGAGAAGGACGCCCCACCCGGGGTGCCGGTAGCGCGCGGCCGTCACGCCCGCGACCATCAGGCCCAGCATGAGCGCGTCGTTGTGGGCGGCGCCGATGAGCATGAGGATGGTGAGGGGGTTGAGCACCGCCATCGCGTAGACGGCGCCGTGGTCCTTCCCGAAGGAGCGGGCGAGGGCCGGGATGCACGCGGCGATCAGCGCCACGCCGGCGAGCGCGGAGAGACGGAGGAAGACCACGGTCACCAACTCGTGATGCAGGCTCACGCTTGCGAAGAACCCGTCCATCATCAAGAAGAGCGGTCCGTAGGGGGCGGGCGTGTTCAACCACAGAGAGTCGACGGGGTTCACCCACGGGCCCGCGCCGAGGGTGTAGGGGCCGTAGTCGTACGGGTTGATGTGCCGGCTCATCATCTCGCCCTGGGCCGCGTACGAATAGACGTCGCGGCTGAAGATGGGCGCGATCGCGAGCATCGGGACGACCCACAGGACGAGGATCCAGCCGAGGTAGCGCACCGGGACCCCGGGTCGGCGGGCGAGCGCCTTCATGAGTCCGTACCAGACGCGGATGAGGAGCACGAGCCCTCCGTAGACGGCCACGAGCCCGAAGAGCATGAAGCTCTCCGACGACCCGCCGAGTGGCGGTTCCCCGAAGAACCACGTCCCCGCCATGTCCAGCTTGAACGGCGAGCTCGGCAGCGACGCGCCCACGGCGATCGCGCAGAGCGCGACGAACCCGAGCAACGCGGGACGGCGGAGAAAGCGCCATCCCTCCGGCTCGTCGTCGCCAGGTTGAACGCGGTCCGCGAGCATGGACGGCGGAAGCACGCGGACCTTCAGCATCTCGAGCTTCACGGCCAGGCGGTCCGCGGCCGCTCCTGCTCGTGCCACGCGATCCTGCGCCTTCAGCCGCTCTTCCGTGAGCCGGAGCCTGAGCCGCCCCGTTGCTCGCGGACCCGGCGGGCCGGCAGATCCGCCCCCGGTCGCCCGACCGCTCACGCTCTGTGCCACGACGTCGCCGACCTCACCTGTAGTCGCAGCGGAACCTCCCCGCCGCAGCTGCTCACCGGTCACGGGACTGCTCGGACTGCTAACTCGCCGACAGCCCGCGGCGCCGGACCCGGGGTCACGGCACGACGCCGACACCGTCGCAGGCGGCCTACACGCGGGTCGCCCACCCGGCGTGCCGGACCTCGGCCTTTGCGCCACGGGATTGTAACTGCTGGTGGCGCCCCCCGGCGAGGCGGTGCCGGCCCGGACGAGGTGCGAACGTAGGGCAGGAGGCGTGCGGGTGGAGCGCAGATTGAGGTTTGTCGTCGAGGAACGCGCCGCTGACCGAGGTGAGCTGCAGCCCTCGGGCACGCACAAGAACCGTTATCACCCATGAAGTCGAGCCGGCCGTGCCGCACTGTCGGCCCATAGGACCAAGCGAGACCGGCTCCAGGTCCGGCGATGCTCTCGGTGACCATCGTGGCCCACCCAGCTGGGTGCGGTCCTTGTACGCTTCGGCCGTGAATCGGACCGCACCAGCGATCGAATTGTTGAGGGACCATCGCGACGCGATCCTCGCTGCCGCCCGACGACGGCACGCGTCGCGGGTCCGGGTGTTCGGTTCGGTCGCCAGGGGTGAGGCCGGGCCATCGAGCGACATCGACCTGCTCGTGGACTTCGACGCAGAGGCATCGCTTCTCGACCAGGTGGGGCTCATCCAGGACTTGGAGACCTTGCTCGGGAGGGACGTCGACGTCGTATCGACTGGCGGCCTGCTCCCCCGTCATCGCAGCATCCGTAACGAAGCGATCGATCCGTGACTCCGGCCGGCCGGAACGTCGACGACATCTTGGAGGATCTGCCGAGACCATAGCTGCCGCGGCCGAGCTCGTCGGGCTCGGCAAGGACCGCTGGGACGCGGAACGTCCCCTGCGCCTCGCAGGTGAGGCAGTGGTGGGGCGCCTATCACAGCATCGACTACGACCGAGTGTGGCGGACGCTCCGCGACGACGTGCCGGAGCTGGACCGGGTCGTACGACTGTGGATCGGCGCGCAGCTCGGCAAGGAGATCGACAGCGCCGATCGAACGAGGTCGAAGGAGAGAGGCAAAGATCTGGGGCTCGGGCTGTAAGCCAATCCGTCGGTTCGAGTCCACCAGAGATTCCCCTCGGGAGACGCGCTCGACCAGCAGCGATTCTGCGAAATTTTGCGTGGGCCGGGAAGGATTCGAACCTTCGTAGGCTTTCGCCGACAGGTTTACAGCCTGTTTCCTTTGGCCACTCGGACACCGACCCGACGGGGAGGCTATCGCGTCGTCGCCGGCCTTCTCAGGGGCCGGCCGCCCTCACCATCGGGTCGGTAGGGTGTGCGCATGCCGAGTTTCGACATCGTGTCGCAGGTGGACATGCAGGAAGTGCGCAACGCGGTCGACCAGGCGAACCGGGAGGCCTCCACCCGCTTCGACTTCAAGGGAACCGAGTCTCGGATCGAGATCGGCACAGGCGACCTGACGCTGCACTCCTCCACCGAAGACCGCCTCGCCGCGCTGCGCCAGGTGCTCGAGGAGAAGCTCGTCCGGCGCCAGGTGTCGTTGAAGGCACTCGATCCGGGCAAGGTGGAGGAGGCGGCCAAGGGCACGGCCCGGCAGCGGATCGCGATCCGCGCAGGCATCTCGCAAGACCACGCGAAGAAGCTGAACAAGTTCATCCGAGACCTCGGGCTGAAGAACGTCAGCTCACAGACCCAGGGCGATCAGGTACGCGTCACCGGGAAGAAGCGCGACGACCTCCAAGCGGTGATCGCCGCATGCAAGGGGGAGGACTTCGGCATTCCGCTCCAGTTCGAGAACTTCCGGGACTGACCCCGGACCGAACCGGGCTTGCCGGGGCCTGGCCTGCCGCCCGGGCTCAGCGCGAGCTCGTCGGCTCAGGCGCCGTCCCGTCAGCTGAGCGTCGCCGCGTCGGCGCGGTAGACCGCGGCGGCGTCCGCCCCGACGACCAGCTCGCCGGTGTCGTGCGCGGCGGCCTCCTCCGCCTGGAGGTGTTCGTCCAT
>JASHUY010000235.1 GCA_030039755.1 Acidimicrobiales bacterium | reverse complement strand
CAGCCGATGCTGCTCACCGAGAGCCCGACGAGCGCGGGGAGCTACCTCGCCGACTTCCTGGCGGTCGCCGGCAGCCGGGGCATCGACGGCGACGGGTCCCGGGTCACGTCCCTCACGGTGCTCGGAGGACCGCTCGCCGTCTCGACAGCAGTCGTGAGCAGCTTGGAGGCCGACCTCTAAGGTGCGCCGGAGCTCGTCGACGCTCGGAAGGTCCGTCCTCCTTGCGGCAGGGCCCGTCGACGGGCCAGTTCCGTCGGATCAGCGAGGGAGCTGACGGAGGGCAGCCCGAAGAAGCGGATTGTCGTTGCCCGGGGACGTCACCACACGCGCACCCAGGATGCCGGCCGCCGACAGCGCTCCTCCCGCTGCTCGCAGCACAGCCTGGCACAGCCGCAGGTACCAGCACCCGGTCGTGAACACCTCGTCGCGGGGCCAGGGGTTGTCCCCGCGCAGCAGGCCGGCGAGGGTCTGGTCGTCGACGAGGACGGTCAGGTCTTCATTCGGCTACTGGTTCGCGAGCTCGGGATCCCCGAAACCGCGACGCGCCGCCTCCCAGTCTGCGACGGCAAGGAGCTCCTGACGGAGCTCGTGGAACCTGCCGGGCACGACCAGCACCGCGTCGCCGAGATCGATCCAACTGATCGTCCCTCCCGAGTCGAGACCCCACCGATGCCGAGCTTGCGACGGCAAGGCCATCTGGCCCCGCTCGCTCACCTTCACCTCACCGGTTTGAGCCACCCGACCTCGCAATGCAGATCCGTCGGCTGCAATGTAGCGGCGCGGATCGGCCGGCCTCCGGACAGGCTTGACACATGTCGATAACGGAATATGATGAACCGTGGCCAGAGCTTCCACGACGTCGGATGTCTTCAACGCCCTTGCCGACGTGCGCCGGCGCGAGATCCTGGACGCGCTGATCTCGGGCGAGAAGGCAGTCGGGGCCATCGTGGACGACCTCTCGATGTCCCAGCCGCAGGTCTCGAAGCACCTCCGGGTGCTCAGCGAGGTGGGGCTCGTCAGGTGCCGGGCGGAGGGGCGTCACCGGATGTACCGCCTCGAACCCACGCGCCTCCGACCGCTGCAGGAGTGGTTGACCAAGTACGAGGTTGCGTTGCACGACCGACTGGATCGGATGGACGACTACCTCAGGGAGCTACAACGACAAGGAGAAGGGCGATGACCCGCGCACGGCATGGATCGGCAGTCGTCGAGCACCCGAACGATCTCGAGATCGTCGTCACCCGGGAGTTCGACGCTCCGGTCGGGCTCGTCTTCGACGTCTTGACGAAGCCGGAGCATGTCCGCAGGCACATCGCGCCGTTCGGGGAGGACGTGACGGTGTGCTCGATCGACCTGCGCGTCGGCGGGAACTACCACTTCGTCTTCGTGACCGAGGATGGCACCGAATGCTCGTTTCGCGGTACGTACCTGGAGGTCGAGCCCCCGGTCCGTCTCGTCGGGACCTGGCTCTTCGAGGGGTGGCCGGACGCGGAGGCCGTCGAGTCCGTCGACCTGCACGAGGCCGACGGCGTGACCACGCTGACCTGGAGGCTGGCGTTCAAGGACAGGGCCGGCCGTGACCACTGGACCAAGACCGACGGCCTCGAAGCGAACTTCGACAACGTGGAGGACGTCCTGAGGGAACTGCTCGGTCCAGAGGCATCGGGCGCCCGGTAGTCGGAGCCCGTGGCGGCGCGTGCCCGGAGCCCACGCCCTCGGGACCTCCTGACCCGCGACATCCCGAAGCGTGACGCCCGGAGGGGAAGTCCCGCGAACTTCGGCGGCCCGCGCATGAAAATCGAAACATTGGAAATACATTCGAAAGGTTCGCAACGATGGCTGGCGGCAGCCTGCGATGGGCCGTTGCCGCCTCGGGCGTCGCGCCACGGCAGGCGGGTCGCTCGTTCAAGAGTCAGGGGGGCGAGGTGAGCGCTGGAGGGAGACTGGGCGTGCGTCGGGTCACGGGATCGATGCTCGGTGCGCTCCTGGCGGTGGCCGCGGCGTCGGCGGGCATGGCCGGCCTCTCGCCCGCGATCGCCTCCGCCGCGACGGCCGAGGTGGCCACGGTGTCCTTGAACCCGCCGTCCCCGTCGCGGGTGGTCCTCGGCTCGGAGTCCGAGACGCTGACCGGAACGGTGACCGGGAAGAGCGGCGACGGGTACCCGAAGACAGGGGCTGTCGAGGTGGTCGCCACAAACGGCACCACGCTGTGCACGGGCTCGCTGACAGTCGGGTCGGCCGACGCCGCCGACTTCACCTGTGTGGTGTCGTCGGACCCGCTCGCCGTCGGGACATACGAGGTCCATGCGCACTACACAGGTGGGACATCGTCCACAAGCGCGTACAGCTACGCCGCAGCCACATCGGGAACGGAGCCGGTGACCGTCGCGACACCCACCTCCAAGACGGCCACGGTGTCGCTGTCCCAGATCACTTCGCCCGTGGCCCACGGTTCGGAGGCTCAGACCTTCACCGGCACCGTCACCGGGGTCTCGGGGGACGGGTACCCCAAGGCGGGCGCGGTGACGGTGAAGTCCTCCACCGACGTCGTGCTCTGCACGGGGTCCCTCACAGCGGGCTCGGGCGACGCGGCCCACTTCACGTGCGACGCCTCGACAGAGTCGAAGCTTGCCGCCGGGAAGTACAGCGTCCACGCGCACTACACAGGCGGCACCTCCTCCGACGCCGAGTACACGTACGCAGTCGCGACATCGGCCGCACAGACGCTGACAGTCGTGACAGGCACGAAGACGCCCACCGTGTCGCTGTCCCAGATCACTTCGCCCGTGGCCCACGGTTCGGAGGCTCAGACCTTCACCGGCACCGTCACCGGGGTCTCGGGCGACGGGTACCCGAAGGCGGGCGCGGTGTCGGTGAAGACCTCGACCGACGTCGTGCTCTGCACGGGCTCCCTCACAGCGGGCTCGGGCGACGCGGCCCACTTCACGTGCGACGCCTCGACAGAGTCGAAGCTCGCCGCCGGGAAGTACAGCGTCCACGCGCACTACACAGGGGGCGCGTCGTCCGAGACCGGCTACACGTACGCGGCTGCGACATCGTCCGCGCAGACGTTGACCGTGACCGGCGGCGTCGCGACGAGCGCCTCGCTCGCCCTGAACCACACGAGCCGTGTCGATGGGGCCGAGACATCGGAGGTCCTGACCGTGACGGTGACCGGGAAGTCCGGAGACGGCTACCCGAAGGGAAAGGTCACGATCGAGGCCACAACGGGGACGACCGTGTGCTCGACCGGCACACGGAGCAGCGGCACCTCCGACTCGTCCAAGTTCACCTGCCGGCTGCAGCCGGCGACGCTCGCCGCGCGTGCCTACGAGCTGACGGCGACCTACACCCCACCCGCGACGGGCTCCTCGAGCACAACCGCCATCACCTACGGCGCGTCCGCGTCGGCCAAGGAGAAGCTCACGGTCACCGCCCGCGTGACCACGACGAGCGCCCTGAGCCTGAGCTCGTCCAGCGAGCGGAGCGGAGCGGAGACATCGGAGGTGTTCTCGGTCAAGGTGACCGGGAAGTCCGGCGACGGCTACCCCAAGGGGACCGTCGAGGTGAAGACGACCGGGACTGCGCTGTGCACAACGTCGACGGCGACGTCCCACGTCGACGACTCGGCCACGTACGAGTGCTCACCCAGGGCGTCGGCGCTCGGCATGGGGATCTACACGGTCGTCGCGACCTACACGCCGGCGACCTCGTTGTCGTCGTCGACGGCTTCCATCGGGTACGCCGCGTCCAAGTCGGGCTCCAAGGCGTTCACGGTGACCGCGCCGTCGGCGACGCGCATCTACGGGGCGACACCCGACGCGACCGCCGCCGAGGAGCTCGAATCGGTGTACCCGGGCCCGGAGGGTCACTGCCCGGGCACGACGTCGAGCCGGCCGGTGGTGCTCGCGACGGACGAGCACTACCCCGACGCGCTGGCCGCCAGCTATCTCGAGAAGTACCTCGGGACGGGGATGCTGCTGACGCCCACGAGCTCGATCACCGGCGCGACGCTCACAGCGCTGCGGGTGGAGGGGATCACCGACGTCTACGTGGTCGGAGGCCCGCTGGCCGTCTCGACATCCGTCGTGTCGCAGATCCAGGACACGTACTCGTACGAGTGCGGAGGCACGACGCGCACCGCGTCGCACCTCACGGTCTTCCGCATCTACGGGGCGACCCAGTACACAACCGCCGAGGACGTCGCGGAGACGCCGAGCCGGGGGTTCGTCGGCACGATCGACCTGCAGGGCGCGTACGGCCTCTACAACGACACGAGCGGCGAGAGCTCCGCAGCCCCGCCTGCGGGCGCGCGCAGGACCGCCATCCTCGCGAGCGGAGCGGAGTTCCAGGACGCCGAAGCCGCCGCCACGCTCGCGTACGCCAAAGGGCTGCCCCTTCTCCTGACCGTCCCGACATCCCTGTCGCCGCAGGCGCTCGACGCCGTCACGACGCTGGGGGTCACCCAGGTCATCCTGATGGGCGGCCCCTTGGCCGTCTCGAACGCCGTCGTCACCGCCCTCGTCGATCACGGGGTCTCGGTGATCCGGGTGGCGGGCACCGATTACACCGACACGGCGGTGCAGCTGGCGGACATGGAGCTGGGATCGACGACGGGGCACGAGGGACTCGGGTGGAGCGCCACGCACGGGGTGACCGTCGCCCGCGGGGACTTCTTCACGGACGGGCTCGCGGGGGCGGTCGTCGCCGCGCACGGCGGGGCGACGGGCAGCGGTCCGGAGCCGGTGCTGCTCACCGAGACCCCGACGAGCGTCGGGACCTACCTCACCTCGTTCCTCGACGAGGCGGGCAGCCGGGGCATCGACGACGACGGGACGCGTGTGACATCGCTCACGATCCTCGGCGGCCCGCTGGCCCTGACCACAGCGGTCGTCACCTCGATGGAGGCCGACCTCTACTCCTAGCCTCCCCGGGTACTCCCAGCCTCCCCGGGCTGCCGCGCCGATCCGGAGGCCGCCGGCGCAGGCCCCCAGGGAACAGCTCTCCACGAACGTGTGTTCGCTAAAGTGTGGAAGTGACCGCCACATCGGACCGGTATCCTCCCGGTGTGTCCGGGCGTCTCGTGATCCGGGGGGCGCGGGAGCACAACCTCCAGGACGTCTCCCTCGAGCTTCCCCGTGACAAGCTCATCGTCTTCACCGGTCTTTCAGGGTCGGGGAAGTCGTCGCTCGCGTTCGACACGATCTACGCGGAGGGGCAGCGTCGCTACGTCGAGTCCCTGTCGGCGTACGCCCGCCAGTTCCTCGGGCAGATGGACAAGCCCGACGTCGACTTCATCGAGGGGCTGTCGCCGGCGATCTCGATCGACCAGAAGTCGGCTTCGCGCAACCCGAGATCGACGGTCGGGACCATCACCGAGGTCTACGACTACCTCAGGCTCCTGTACGCGCGGATCGGGAAGCCGCACTGCCCGCTCTGCGGCCGCCCCGTCGCACGGCAGACGCCCCAGCAGATCGTCGACCGCGTGCTCGAGCTGGACGAGGGCACCCGGTTCTGGGTGCTCGCCCCGGTCGTCCGGGGTCGCAAGGGGGAGTACTCGGGGCTCCTCGACGACCTCGCGAAGCAGGGGTTCTCGCGCGCGCGGGTCGACGGCACGGTGGTCGAGCTCGCGGACCGGCGCGACACGTCGCTCGCGCGTTACGAGCAGCACACGATCGAGGTCATCGTGGACCGGTTGATCCGGCGCGACGGGATGCGCCAGCGGCTCACCGAGTCCATCGAGACCGCGCTGGGGT
>JASHUY010000234.1 GCA_030039755.1 Acidimicrobiales bacterium | reverse complement strand
ACTCGAGCCGGCATTGGGTCGAGGTCGAAGCGGATCGTTGAGCGGCCGAACGGCGAGCGTGGACGGGTAGGGCGCACGACGACGTCGCAGCGTGCGCGGCGCGAACGCCGGCCGCGACCCCTGCCCGCTACCCGGTGAGGCCGTTGCGGTGCGCGAACGCCACGGCCTGCGCGCGGTCGCGGCTGCCGGTCTTGGCGAAGATGCGGTTCACGTGGGTCTTGACCGTCGCCTCGCCGATGTAGAGGAGGGTGCCGATCTCCGCATTGGAGCGTCCTTCGGCCATGAGGCGCAGCACCTCGAGCTCGCGCTCGGTGAGCCCGGTGTCGGGGGGAGGCCCCGGAGCCGTGCGGCTCCGCGCGGCCTCGACCAGCACCGACTGCACCGATCGGTCCAGGACCGACTGGCCGGAGGCCGCAGCAACGACGGCGCGAGCGATGTCCTCGCGTCCCGCGTCCTTCGTGAGGTAGCCCGCAGCACCGGCGCTGAGCGCGGCGACCACGGACTCGTCGTCCGCGTACGTGGTGAGCACGACGACCTGGGTGCCGGGCACGGACGCACGGATCGCAGCGGTGGCCTCGACGCCGTCCATGCGGGGCATCCGGAGGTCCATGAGGACGACGTCCGGTCGGAGCTCGCTGGCGCGCTCCAGCGCTTCGACGCCGTCCGCGGCGCTCCCGACGACGGCCACGCCGGGGATGGTCGTAAGGATCGTGACCAGGCCCTCCCGGACCGCACGCTGGTCGTCGGCGACGAGCACCGTGGTGGGGTCGTGGCCGGCGGTCACCGCGGCACCGTCGCCTCGACGCGCCAGCCGGAGCTGGTCGGTCCGGTCTTCACGTCGCCACCGACGAGGCGTACCCGCTCGGTGATGCCGTCGATCCCGTACCCGGCTCCGGTTGCGGCGAGTTCGCCGGGTGGCCGGTTGGGCACGCCGTTCTCGACGGAGAGCACGACGTGCTCGTCGCTGCAGTGCAGTCGAACCTGCACGCGGGCCCCGGGGGCGTGCTTCGTCGCGTTGGTGATCGCCTCCTGGGCCACGCGGTACAGCGCGAGCGTCGAAGCCGGCGAAAGGGGGAGCGGATCACCGACGACGTCGAGCAACGCGCCGCTCGAGGTCGTCAGTCGCTCGAGCTGCGCAGGGAGCGGCGACGCGTCGTCTCGCAGCGCTCGCACCGCCCGCCGTGCCTCGGTGAGCCCCTCGCTCGCGAGCGATCGGGTGCGTCGGACGTTCTCGCGTATCGACGAAGGGATGTCGGATCGACCGTCGAGTTGCGCGTCCAAGGCCTCCAACTGGACCGACAACGCGCCGAGCGTGTGGGCGAGGACGTCGTGCACTTCACCCGCGAGCCGGTTCCGCTCCGCGAGGAGCGAAGCCCGATCGTGCTCCACCTCGGCGCGGTCGTGCTCGAGCGCCAAGAGCGCGTCGCGTGCGGCCCGCTCGCCATGCTGGCGCCTGCCCGCGCCGAGGACGAACCCGCCGAGGCAGGCAGCGGCGGCACCGAGCACGACGGTGGGCGACCTCCCGTCCACCCCGATGGCGACCGCCGCACTCGCCGGCCCGGCCACGGCGACGACGAGGGAGAGCGGCGTGCCGAGGGAGGACGCGGCACCGAGCACCGCCATGCCGATGAACACGAGGCCGATCGGCGCAAGCCCCGAGACCGCGCCACCGGCCGCGGCCAGCCAGAGGAACCCTGCGACCTGCACGCGTGACCCGCGGGCCGGCGGAGCAGCCGTCCAGAGGAGCCACGCGGGGACCAGCGTCGCGCTGAGGAGCCAGACGGCGAGCGCGGGGGCGGTCGACCCGGGCGCGACCTCGGTGCTGATCCCCCAGAGCAAGAGGCCCAACCCCGCGACGCGGGCCGCGGCGAGGCCCGGGGCGCCGAGCGGATCGAACCGCCCGACGCGCCCGGGCCGCTCCGCCGGACGGTGCTCGTCCCGGCTACGCGTCGACACGAGCCTCCATGATGCTCGACGACTCGAGGGAGCCGGCGTGCCGGCGGTCGGCACCTCCGTGGTCGTGCCCGGATGCCGACCGGAACTTGAGGCCGATCGTCGCCGTGCGGGCGACGACTTCGCACACCGCCATGAGGATCAGGCACGTGACCCAGGCCTCCGACGACGTGATGCCGTGCGCGGCGCTGAATCGCTCGACCGCCCCTCCGCCGCCGTGCGTGGAGTAGAGCGCGAAGGCGACGCGTGCACCGATCCCGAGGACCCACAACGCAGCGGCCACGGGCCCGGCCTTGGAAACGGTTGCGCCGTCGGGTCGCCGGAACACGGCGGTGGCAAGTCCGCAGCCGGTGCCGAGGAGCACGCCTGCCAGACCGCCGAGCAGCACGAGCGAGAGGTCGTTGCCCGCGGTGGGGATGCCGTGGAGGTACTCGAAGGCGACGTAGGTCACGATCGCCAACGGCACGAGAAGGGTGCGCACCGTCAGCCGGCGGCCCCGGACTTGGAGGACGACGAGTGCGATCAGCACGCCGTTCAGGAGGTAATCGGTGGTGGACATGCCTGCAGTGTGCGGGATGGCCCGCCGCGGGTCGTCAACCGGGGGATGGATCGCGGGGTTGATCGGCGTCCACCCCGGGGTCCACCTCGTCGGAGGGTCGGACGCGGTCGCGGAGGCACCGGACGGTGGTAGTCATCGTGCGTGCGCGCGAGTCGCCCTCGAGGAGCTCGGGATGGACGTGGCGCCGACCAGGCTGCGACGCCCATCCCGCTCGCCCCGGTGAGGCGGGCGCGCATCGTCGGGACGTTGGCGGTGGTCGCCAGCCTGGTGGCCGTCGGGGGTGTCGCGGTCTCGATCCCGGCGTCCGGCTCGGCTGCCGCACGGCGCGCCGGTGGCCTTGTCGACGCGTGCGGGGCCGGCAGCTACCAGACGGAACCGACGTCGTTGGTCCTCACGTGCGCGGATGCCGGGATCATCGCCACGAGACTTGCCTGGAGGAGCTGGACGAGCAGTGACGCGCTGGCGACCGGTGCGGCGACAGTCATCGACTGCACACCGTCCTGCGCGGCGGGGCGCACCTACGACTATCCGGCGGAGCTCACGCTGTCCAGGGCACGCCTCGTCGACGGCCTGCTGCTCTTCACGTCCGCGACCTTGCGCTTCACCGGCCGGCTCCCTCTCGGTTGGCACGCGGGGAGGACCTCGACGTACCCGATCCCCCTCGTCCCGAAGACCGCGGACGCCCAGGTCCTGGTGACCGAGACGTGGACCGCGTTCTTCAGCGCAAACTCGTCAATCGGCCAAAAGGCCCGGCTGCTCGAGAACGGGACGGCATCGGTCGTCGAGATCCAGAAGATGTTCGCCGTGCTCCCGTCGAACTTGACGACCGAGGTCGACTCCGTCCGTGTGGACGGCCGGGCCGCGACGGTGCGCTACCGGTTCTTCGCCGGGCCCCACCCGGTCTCGGTGGTCCGGACCGGTGCCGCGGTCGACGTTCGCGGCAGATGGCTCGTCGGCTTCGCCACGTGGGCGAAGCTCGCCGTCGAGTACGGCGTCCACACCGGTGGATGACGACCGCTGACGACGGATGGCGACTCGGGTGTCCTTTCCGGCAGCTCGGCCGGTGCGGCGGCGACGGCCGGGTCTTCGGTGGCCGGGCCACCGCCTGACGGCGACCGGAAGGGGCGCTGGACGAGCCAGGCGCTGAGGATGAGGGCGACCGTGAACAGAAGGTAGGAGTGCGACGCGACGATCAACCCGTTGCCGGTACCCCCGACGTCGTTCCCCGAACCTCGGGTTCCCGCCCCCGGCGGCGTCGACCGTTCCGGGGGGCGTCCCCTCCCCGCCCCCTCCCGCCGGCGTTGACCCCCAGATGGGGGTGTGAGTAGGATACCGAGTATGGTACGAAATGACGGGAGCGCAGGGTCGTGAGCGTCCGCCACGCCCTCTTGGCGCTGTTGAGCGAGGGCCCGAAGTACGGCCTCCAGCTTCGCCAGGAATTCGAAGCCCGCACGGGGGAGATCTGGCCCCTGAACGTCGGCCAGGTCTACACGACCCTCCAGCGCCTCGAGCGCGACGCCCTCGTCGAGTCCGACGACCACGACGAAGAGGTGGGGCCCCAGAAGGCCTTCCGGATCACGAGAGCCGGCCGGGAAGAGCTCGACCGTTGGCTCACCACCCCGCCGGACCTCACCGCCCCCCCACGAGACGAGCTCGTGATCAAGGTGCTCGCGGCGCTCTGCGTCCCGGAGGTCTCGGTGCACGACGTGATCCAGGTGCACCGGCGCTACCTCGTCGAGCTCATGCAGCAGTGGACCCGGCTGAAGGAGGACGAGGCGGACTACGACCTCACCTTCGCCCTGGTCTGCGACGCCGAGCTCTTCCG
>JASHUY010000233.1 GCA_030039755.1 Acidimicrobiales bacterium | reverse complement strand
CCGAACAGGTCGCCGATCCTCCCGCCGAAGACGAGCAGACCGCCGAAGGTGATCGCGTAGGCGGTGATCACCCACTGGACCGCGGTCGCACCCACGTGCAGCTCGCGCTCGATCGACGCGAGCGCCACGTTCACGATGCTGAAGTCGAGGACGACCATGAAGGCGACGGTGAGGATGAGCACCAGTGCGGCCGTACGCCGCGCTCCCGAGCGCCCCTGCTCCAGCGCCCGACCGCCTGGGCGCCCCTCTCCGGTGGGGCCTGGGCTCCAGGGCTCCGGTCGCGTGCCCACTCCGCTCGACGCCGGACGGGGGCCTCCCTCACCCGACCGGGCTCCATCTACCTTCGGTTCCACGTTCTCTTCCTCTGTCCGTTCGTCTGGGTTCGTCGCTTCTCGCCTCGGGAGGCCGTTCGACCAACTCGCTACGAAACGGTACGTCTCGTTTTGAACTGCGCGAACGGTTGGTCCAACGCCGAGGGTCCCCGCCTATTCCCGGCCAGCGATACCCGGATCGCAGGGGAGGTGGTGGGGCGGGAAGGGAAACGATACGGTCCGTTTTCTAATCTTCCAGTACCGGTACACTTCCCTTCGTGGTGCACGACGAGTCGGCGGCGGGTACGTCGGTCGGCCGGCGCGAGCAGGGGAGCGGCCGTGGCAGGCCCCTCAGCGAGGGGACGGAGCGGGCGATCCTCGAAGCGACGACCGAGCTCCTGGCCGAGCGCGGCCTCGCCGCCATGACGATCGAGGAGGTCGCCGCCCGCGCCCGCGTCGGCAAGGCCTCCGTCTACCGGCGGTGGCCGTCCAAGGGAACCCTCGCCCTCGACGCGTTCCTGAGCGACTTCCTCGAGCGCCAGCCGGTGCCCGACACCGGCAGTCTCCGTGATGATCTCCTCGGCATGCTCCGCGGCTGGGTCCGGGCCGTGCGCCAGCCGACGACCGGCCGTACCCTGAGGGGGCTGATCGCCGAGGTGCAGCGGGACCCTGAGCTCGCCGACGCCTGGCGCGAGCGGTTCGTCGCCCCCCTGCGGGCACGTCACGGCGCCCTCGTCCAACGGGCGGTCGAGCGCGGGGAGCTGGCGCCCGAGGTCAACACGGGGCTGCTCCTCGACCTCCTCTACGGGCCGGCCTACCACCGCCTGCTCCACGGCCACCTGCCGCTGAACGACGCCTTCATCGAGGACCTGGTCGCCGCGATCATGGCGGCGGTCGACGCCGGCGCGATCTAGACGTGATCCACGCACGATCCACGCGCCCGGCGGAGCCGCCGCATCGGCGAGCTTGCGAAGCGGGCCCGCAGGACACGTGACCGGGTCGTGCTCTACGCCAGCGACGCGCACGAGCTGTCCGACGTAGAGCTCCGGGTGCGAAGGCCCCGAGGTCAGGCCCCCGAGCTCAGCCGCTCGCGAACAGATCGCCGAGCCGCTCCACGCGGGCGAGCACCGCTGTGGGCCCGAACCTGAGCGCCGCGGGGTCCCCGCCGGCCGCGCACGCCGCGACCTCCTCCATCGTCACCGGGGCCGACACCGTGGGCTGCGGCTGCGCGCGCAACGAGTAGGACGCGACCGTCGTCTTCGCCGGCACGTTCTGGCTCCAGTCGATGAAGACCTTCCCCGGGCGGAGGTCCTTGCGCATCTTCGCCACGACGAGGTCGTGGTGGTCGCGCTCGGCCGCGTTGGCGATGTCCATCGCCTCCTCGCGCACCGCCTCCCACGGGCGGGCGGGGTCGAGCGGTGCGTAGAGCTGGAGCCCCTTCTTCCCGCTCGTCTTCGGGCGCACGGTCGTGAGCCCCCTCTCGGCGAGGACGTCGACGAGGATCCCCGCGACGGTGCAGCACTCGACGATCGTCGCCGGAGGGCCCGGGTCGAGGTCGAACACCATCTGGTCGAAGCGTCCGTACTCGCCCGGTCTCGTGCTCCGCCACAGCGGCACGTGCAGCTCGAGTGCCGCCAGGTTCGCCGCCCACACGAGCGAGGGCAGATCTTCGATGGCCGGCGCGTGGATCGCCGGCCCCCTGGCACCGCTCGAGTGCGGGACGTCGATCGCCCGGACCCAGTCCGGCGCCCCCCGTGGGACCCGCTTCTCGAAGAAGGACCCTCCGTCAACCCCCTCGGGGTAGCGCACGAACGTGACCGGCCGGCCCGCGAGGTGCGGCAGGAGCACGGGCGCGACGCGCAGGTAGTAGTTGACGACGTCGGCCTTCGTGAAGCCGGCGTCTGGATACAGGACCTTGTCGAGGTTCGTGAGGGTGAGGCGCCGCCCTTCCACCACCGTCACCGTCTGGGTCTCGGGGCTCACGGTGCCTCGACCCTCAGCCTTCACGGACCACGTCGGAAGGGGCCATGTCACGCAGGCCGAGCCACGCCGGCTGGCGCAGTCGGCCGGCGCGCGTCCAGTCGGTGAAGCGCACCTCCCCCACGAGATCCGGCTGGACCCACGTCGCGTCGGCGGCATCGGCCGGCGGCACCGGGGGGTCGAACGGCTGGCGCGGGCGACGCAGCGGTCGGAGCCGGGCGAGGAGGTCCGTGATCGCCTGCTCGCTGAAGCCGGTCCCCACCTTCCCTGCATAGCCGAGCCCGTCTTCGCCCGGGATGCCGACCAGGAGCGCGCCGAAGCCCGTGCGCGAACCCTTGGGCGCCGTGAAGCCGCCGATCACGACGCTCTGGGTACGCTGCAACTTCACCTTCACCCAGTCGGAGCTGCGCTGGCCGGCCCGGTAGGGGCTGTCCGCTCGTTTCGCGACGACGCCTTCGAGCCCTGCTGCCCTGGCGGCGGCCAGCACATCGGCACCCGGGCCCTCGTGCGAGGCCGGGACCGTCCAATGGTCGTCCGCGAGCCCGAGCTCGTCGAGGCGCCGTCGCCGCTCGACGTAGGGCAGCGTGAGCGTCGACCGGCCGTCGAGGTGGAGGAGGTCGAACACCATGTAGGTGACCGGCACCGTCGCGGCCAGCCGGCGGGCGCGCGCGGTGTCGTCCACGAGCATGCGCGGCTGGAGCGCTTCGAAGCTCGGACGACCTTGCGCGTCGAGGGCGATGATCTCGCCGTCGAGCACCGCCTGGCGCGAGCCGAGCGCCTCGCCGAGCCTGCGGATCTCGGGGTAGGCGGCGGTCCGGTCGTGCTCGCCGCGCGAGACGAGTCGCGCGCGGCCGCCTTCCACGTAGGCGATCGTGCGGACGCCGTCCCACTTGAACTCGTAGCGCCAGTCGGTCCCCCGCTCCGGGGGCAGCCCGCCTGCGACCGCGAGCATGGGCAGGACGAGGTCCGGGAGCGGCTCCCAACCCTCGGGCGCCGGGTCCTCACGGTGGATCATCCAGTCGTCGCCTCTGGTCTTGAAGAGGACGAAGCGCGCGTCGACCCTCTCGCCGTGGAGGTGGAACTTCACCTCCCGGTCGGTCCACTTTGTCGCCTCGTAGGTCCCCTTGTCCCAGATCGTCACCTCGCCCGCGCCGTACTCGCCCTTCGGGATCGTTCCGTGGAACGAGCCGTACTCGAGCGGGTGGTCCTCGACGTGGACGGCGAGGTGGTTGGTGGCCTTGTCCGCCGGGAGTCCCTTGGGCACCGCCCACGACACGTAGACCCCGTCACGCTCGAGGCGCAGGTCCCAGTGGAGCGACCGCGCGTGATGCTCTTGGATCACGAAGGAGGGCGCCCCGCGCCGGCGGCGACGCACCGGCGCGTCGGTTGCCGGCACCGGCTCGGGGGTGCGCGCGGGATCGCGCTTCGAACGGTACGAGTCGAGCGGCGTCCGCCCAGGTTATGCGAGGCGGGCAGCCGCAGCCGACGCCACGTCGTCGGGCGCGGCGGCGCACGCGCGTGCCGCCCGGACGAGCAGTCCCCGGGTGTACTCCGCGAGTCCGAGCGCGGCAGTCCGGGGGTCTCCGGCGACGAGCGGGACCGGCTCGCTCCGGGAATCGAGCCCGGAGACGGCGAGCACGGCACGACGGAGCGACAGCATGGCCGAGATCAGCCCTTCGGTCCCGGCGTCGTGACGCTCCATGCACACCGACAGCGCGAGCGGCAGCATGAGGGGGGCCGACGAGAGCACGTCGTCGGTGGCACCGGCCAGCGCCGCGGCGACCTCCGCGGCCACCAGTCCTTCGGAGACCCCATCCTCCTCGGCCTCCGCTGTGGCGTCCGGGAGCGCCTCCAACTCGTCCCGGTCCCCGCGTCCCTCGGCGGCGCGCGAGCTCCGCACGAGGGTCAGGCGGGGCACTTCGCTCAGTTCCACGCTCCAAGCATCGCAAGCGGGTGTGACACGGTGGTGGATGGGACGGCGGCTGCGCGGGCGGACGCCTCGGCGAGCGCCGGAGGCGGCTGCGGGGGCCCACCGCCCGCACGTGGCTCCGGTCCTGGTCACGGCTACCCGTATGCTGCTTGAATTGGCCGGTTGGATTGATTGGCCGGTTGGACGAGGAAGGGGGCGGCGATGGCCAGAGCCGTCTGGACCGGGTCGCTCAGCTTCGGCCTGGTGAACGTACCCGTGGCGCTCTTCAGCGCCACCGAGGAGAAGTCGATCCACTTCAACCAGTTCCAGGCGGGCAGCTCCGACCGGATCCGGAACAAGCGCGTGAACGAGCGCACCGGCGAGGAGGTCCCCTACCAGGACATCGCCAAGGGCTTCGACCTGGGCGGTGGCGAGTACGTGATCCTCAGCCCCGAAGAGATCGCCTCCGTCGCCCCTGGGCGGTCCAAGACCATCGACGTGTCGTCCTTCGTGGACCTCGCCCAGATCGACCCGGTCTACTTCGAACGGACCTACTACCTGGCCCCGCCCGCCAAGGGGGGTGGCAAGGGGGCCGAGCGCGCCTACTCGTTGCTGCGGGAGGCGATGCTGCAGGCGAACAAGGTCGCACTCGCCACGTTCGTCCTGCGGGAGAAGCAGTACCTCGTCGCCATCCGCCCCCGCGCCGACGCCCTCGTCATGGAGACCCTCCTCTACGCCGACGAGGTGCGGAACCCGGACGAAGAGATCGACTCGCTTCCCGTGGAAGCCGAGTGGTCGCCCAAGGAGCTCGAGATGGCCGAGATGCTCATCGACTCGATGACCACGAAATGGGACCCCGACGAGTACCACGACACCTACCGGGAGCGGCTCGAGGACCTCATCGAGAAGAAGCGCTCCGGGGCGGTCGTGACCGTCGAGCCCCAGGCACCCGAGGGCGCGCCGGTGGTCGACCTGCTGAAGGCGCTCGAGGCGAGCGTGCGCGCGACGCGGCGCGAAAGCTCGTCGTCGTCCGGTTCGTCCGGGCGTGCGGGCGGTACGAAGAACGGGACGAAGAAGACGGCCGAGGCGGCAGCTGCAGAGAAGCAGGGATCCGCGGACAAGCCGGTGGCGAAGCGTGCGGCCCAGAAACGGGCACCGACGACGGCTCGCCGGAAGGCGTCCTGAAGGCCTCGCAGGAACTCACGCCCCGGCGGCCGACCACCACCGCCAGCGTTGGACGTCGACTCGCACCACCGGCCCTTCAGGGGACCGCATGCGGTAGGGCCCGTAGCGCGCCGCGAGCAGCGCGAGCGCGCCGCGGGTGTCGGACCCACCGGACGCGATCGATGCCACGCCGTCCGCGCGGACCCACCACAGCTCGTTCCAGTCGTCGCCGTAATGGTCGACGAGGAGGGCCACGCGGGGCTCCGCCGCGATGTTGGCGAGGCGCGCCAAGGAACGGCTGCGCTTGGGCTTCTCGTCGACGGCCCACCACACCGTGTCGCCCTCGAGGGCGAACGTCACCGGGACGAGGTGGGGGGCGCCCTGCGGCGTCACCGTCGCGAGCCGCGCGACCCTCGCCGACGCGAACCTCCGGCGCGCCTCGTTCTCGCCGTCCGGCCAGCTCACGACGGGCTCAGGTCGAGAAACGTCCGAGGAGCTCGGCGTCGCGGTCGAGGGTCCCCAGCAGCTCGTCGCGCGGCAGCGAGCGCAGCGGCAGGACGACCCGCGTGACGCCGGACTCGGCAAGCTTCTCGAGCGTCGAAGGGTCCCTCGACGCGCCGAACAACGTCACCGGCACGAGCCCGCGACCCGCGTCGCGTGCCCGCATCTGCAGTTCGTCGACGCGCCGCCGGAGCTCCCCGGGATCGGGCATCCGGATGGGCATCCACTCGTCTCCGACGGCGACGACGCGGTCGAGAACCGTCGGCCCGCTCCCGCCGACGAGCACGGGAGGGTGCGGTCGCTGCACGGGTTTCGGCCAGCTCCACATCGGATCGAAGTCGACGAACCTGCCGTGGTACGAGGCCTCGGCCTCCGTCCAGATGGCCTTCATCGCCTCGACGCGCTCGTGAAGGAGTGCCATCCGCGTCCGCGGGTCGGTGCCGTGGTCGGCCATCTCTTCCCGGTTCCAGCCCGCGCCCACTCCGAAGAGGAACCGGCCGCCGCTCAGCACGTCGAGGCTCGCCACCTCCTTCGCGGTCGTGATCGGGTCGCGCTGGACGACGAGGCAGACGCCGGTGCCGACGCGAAGCCGCTCGGTGACGGCGGCGACCGCGCTCAACGCGACGAACGGGTCGTGGATGTGCTTGTACTCCTCCGGCAGCTCCGGTCCGCCGGGCCAAGGGCTCCGACGGCTGACGGGGATGTGCGAGTGCTCGGGGAAGAACAGCGACTCGTAGCCCCGCGCCTCCGCCTCCCGTCCGAGGTCGGCCGGCGAGATCGCGTCCTCGGTCGGGAACATCGTGATGCCGAATTTCACCCCCGTCTCCTTCGTCCGTCAGTGCGCGAGCTCCCGGACGTGTCCGCCCGGGTCCTCGAAGCGCACGGTGCGAACCCCCCACGGACGGTCCACCGGGCCGTTCAGGGCGCGCACGCGCACGCCACCCCGGTACGGGCCATCACCCCGGCGGAGTCCGCAGCTTGAACCCGGCACCGGTCGGGTCGGCGACCTCGGCGACCATGCCGTACGGCGTGCCCTGCGCAGGCATCCGGACGGATCCACCGAGGCGCTCGACCGTCGCGACGGCCGCGGCGGTGTCGTCGACCTGCCAGTACGTGGTCCAGCTTCCGGGGGCGCCTGCGGGGAGGAACCCGGACGCGTCTGCGATGCCGGCGACAGGGGGACCGCCACTCGAAGGGCGGAGCAGGGTGTAGGTCGTCTGCGCGTTCTCTATCTGCCGGTCGACTTCCCAACCCAGCACCGCGCCGTAGAAGGCGACTGCACGGCCGTGGTCCCGGGTGGCGAGGTCGAACCAGAAGGGTGCCCGAGCCTCTTCGAGCACCGTGAAACCGACGAAGCTCCCCGGCTGCCACGTCCCGAAGTCGGCTCCGGTCGGGTCGACGAAGGCCGACTGCACGCCGAGGTCGGCGACCGCACTCGCGCCGGCCACGACCTGCGCGCCCTCAGCCGATGCCGTCTTCAGCGTCGCGTCGGCGTCGTCCGTGGCGAAATAGACCTTCCAGCGGTCGTTCGCCTTCAGGTCCCCCATGTCCCCCATCGCGCCCGCGACCGGCACTCCGTCGCGAGTGAACATGAAGTAGCCGCCGAAATCGGGCGCGGGATCGCCCGATTCCCAACCGAAGAGCTCGCCGTAGAAACGACGCGCCGCCTCCACGTCGGAGGTCCAGAGGTCCACCCAACAGGGCGCCCCGTTCGGAGGGGTTGCTCGCGTCGGCATCTCGTGCTCCTCGCTCTCGTGGTCCGGGTCGTCTCTTTTGCCTGTCGTCGTCGTTTCGTCGTCACTGCGGGTCGTCCGGGGTTGGGGAGGCTCGGACATCCAGATGAAGCGGCAATCCGAAGGACGGGAAGAGACGCTCGGGGTCCATGAATGCGAGGAAGAAGGTCATCTCCGCGATCTTTCCCCTCGAGATCTCGAGGACTTGGAGCGCCCACGGCGCGTAGCCACCGTCCGGATCCACCCGGTACTGCCCGAAGGCGGGACACCCGTTGGCCGAGGTGGCGACGAGGCGCGAACCCCTGCAGTGGCTGGGTTCAGGCTGGAGCATCCAGGCTCCGATGTGCTCCGCTCCCTGAAGCCAGAGCGCGAACGGTGGCATCGACTGCACCGCGTCGTCGTGCAGCAACGTGACCAGCGTGTCGATGTCGTAACGCTCGAAGGCGTCGACGTAGCGTGCGAGGAGCTGCTCGTCGACCTCGTCGAGCGGTCCCGACGGCACGGGCCCCGGCGCCGACGCGAGCGTCGCTCGCGCGCGCTGCAGCGCGCTGTTCACCGCCGGCACCGTGGTGTCGAGCAACTCGGCGACCTCAGCAGCGGACCAGCGCAGCACCTCGCACAGGATGAGCGCCGCACGCTGGCGCGGGGGAAGGTGTTGGAGGGCGGTGATGAACGCCAGGCGGATCGACTCGCGGTACGTGGCGCGCTCGGCGGGGTCGCCGTACTCCCCGCCCGCCCGGCCGTCCCCGATCGGCGTCACCCAGGTCGCCTCGGGCATCGGCGGACCGAGGAGCGTCTCGTCAGGTGGCGACGAAGGTCCCATCTCCATCGGCCTCGCACGGCGTTGAACCTGGCGACCCATGTCGATGCAGACGTTGGTCGCGATCCGGTACAGCCATGAACGGACGCTCGAGCGGCCCTCGAAGCCCGTCGAGTGGCGCCACGCGCGCACGAGCGTCTCTTGGACCGCGTCCTCCGCTTCGAACCCTGATCCGAGCATGCGGTAGCAGTAGCCGGTGAGCTCCCGGCGGTAGGGCTCGAGGTCCGCTTCGAGCAGAAGTGGGGTTACCGTCATGGCCGCGAATGTTAGAGAACGTTCGCCGGGCCCGCTTCCACGTCCTATGCGGTCGGGATCGACGTCGTCAGCGATTCAAGGCGCTCCAGCGTGGCGGACATCGCCCCCTCCCAGCGTTTGCCCCCGCGCACCGCGTTCTTGAGCCATTCAGGCGACTCCGTGCAGTCGAACGTCTCCGTGACGACCGTGACGTCCGCGCTCTCGGGGACGAGCGTGTACGACCACCGCTGATGCGCGGAGCCGCCGACCCCTGCGACGTCCTCCTCGCGTGACGCCCTGCTCAGGACCGGCTCCCAGGTGAGGCGGCGGCCCGGCTCGTACTCGACGACGTGGTTCGTCATCTCGTAGTCGCCCATCTCGTCGTTGTGCATGGCGATCACGAACGCATCACCGACGCGGCTCAACGGTCGCGGCTCGAGCGCGTGCCGCAGCATTCCGGAGCCGTCGATCTCCGGATGGCGAGCGGGGTCGGCGAGCACGGCGAAGATGCGCGTGGCCGGCGCAGGGATCCTGCGGGTCACGGACACGACGTTGGCGATTTCGGCCATCCGGCATCTCCCTTCCTGGGTCTGACGGCTGCTCTTGCACGTCAGCGAACGGCGGGTCGCGAGTTCCGACGGGATCCGGAGGGAGAACTCATCGCGGCACCGACCGTCTCGGCGCTCCGATGATTTCCCGGGGATTGCTGCGTCGGAACGACGAGGCTCGAAAGGACCGGGAAAGCTCCGCTCGGTCCCGTCGGGGCCGCGGAGAGGAGCGCGGAGGTGCAGCCGCTCGACACCACGTTCACCGCGGAGTTGGTGAAGAGCCCGTCCAAAGGAGGATGGACGTACGTGGTCATTCCCCGCTCCACGGTCTTCTTCGGGAGGAGGGGGCTCGTCAAGGTGCGCGGCACGATCGACGGAATCCCCTTCGAGAGCGCGTTCACGGCGCTCGGCGACGGCCACCACAAGCTCCCTGTCAGAGCCGATCTGCGCGCCGCGATCGGCAAGGAAGCGGGTGACACCGTCACGGTGCGGCTCACCGGACGGGACTAGTGCGGGCACGCCACTACGCTCCGACCAACGTCTCGAGGACGAGATCGGTGTCGGCAAGGTTCTCGACGACCGCATCGGCTTCGAGCGCGCGCACGGCGTCGAAGCCGTCGTGGCCGGTCCCGACGATCAGGCAACGCACGCCTCCGGCACGGGCGCAGCTGAGGTCGCGGGCGGTGTCGCCGATCACCCACACCTCCTCGGGCCGGTAGGTCTCGCCGCGCCGCCCTTTCGCACGCTCGAGCGCGATGGGAACGAGGCCGTCGCGGTCGGCATGATCTGTCCCGTACGCGCCGATCTCCGGGTCGAGGTGGCGTTCGAGCCCGAACGTGCGCACCTTCACGAGCGCGTTGGGAAAGATGTTGCCGGTGAGGAGGCTCTGGCGGACCCCATCGACGCCGGAGAGCGCATCGAGCAGCTCACGGACGCCCGGGTGGACCACACCCTCGACGCGTAAGCGTTCGGTCTGGGCAGCGAGGGCCTCGCGGGCCCACTCGAGCGCGACGGGCACCGCCCGGTCGACGTCTGCGGGCGCGAGACCTGCCAGGGTGAGGAGCTCGCGGACGATGAGAGGGTCGGTCTTCCCGCCCATCGCAACGTGCGGGACCTCGTCGAGACCCGCAGCCCGGCGTACACCGAGCTCGAGCGCGAGACGCCCCGCAGGACCGGTCGACACGAGCGTTCCATCGATGTCCCAGAGGATGAGGCGCCGGAGCATCGGCACAGCCTCGCCGACGTCGCCCCGCGCCGCAACGCAGGCGGCTGCCCGCGGTCAGCGGAGGTCGAAACGGTCGAGGCTCATGACCTTGTTCCACGCGGCAACGAAGTCGCGCACGAACTTCTCCTTCGAATCGTCGCTCCCGTAGACCTCCGCGACACTTCGCAGCTGGGAGTTCGAACCGAAGATGAGGTCGACGGCCGTAGCCGTCCACTTGAGCTCCCCGCTCTCCCGGTCCCGACCTTCGTAGACGTGCTCGGACGAAGCAGACGGCTTCCACTCGGTGCGCATGTCGATCAGGTTCACGAAGAAGTCGTTCGTCAGCGCCCCGGGGTTTTCCGTGAAGACACCGTGCTTCGACTGCCCGTAGTTGGCGTCGAGCACCCGCATCCCGCCGACGAGAACGGTCATCTCCGGAGCGCTCAACGTGAGCAGCAGTGCCCGGTCGACCAGCAGCTTCTCCGGCGGCAGCTTCTCGCCGGCGCGGAGGTAGTTCCGGAAGCCGTCGGCACGGGGTTCGAGCACGGCGAACGACTCCACGTCGGTCAGCTCCTGGGACGCGTCGGTGCGTCCCGGTGCAAATGGCACGGCGATGCCGTAGCCGGCATTCTTCGCAGCCTGTTCGACCGCCGCACAACCTCCGAGGACGATCACGTCGGCGAGCGAAACCCTCTTCCCGTCCGACTGCGCCATGTTGAAGTCGCGCTGGACCTGCTCGAGGACCTCCAACACCTTTGCCAGGGGAACCGGCTCGTTGACCTCCCAGTCCCTTTGCGGAGCAAGACGGACGCGCGCACCGTTGGCCCCACCACGCTTGTCGGTGCCCCGGAAGCTCGCCGCCGCGGCCCACGCGGTCGAGACGAGCTGCGAGGTCGACAGACCGGAGGCCAAGACCTTGGCCTTGAGGTCGGCGACGTCCGGATCACCGATGAGCGGGTGATCGACAGCCGGCACCGGGTCTTGCCACAGTTGCGGCTCCGGCACCCAGGGGCCGAGGTAGCGCGTGACCGGCCCCATGTCCCGGTGCAACAGCTTGTACCAGGCCTTCGCGAACGCCTCTGCGAGCTGGTCCGGCTGCTCGTGGAAGCGCTTTGCGATCGGCGCGTAGATCGGGTCGACCTTCAACGCGATGTCGGTCGTCAGCATTATCGGCGCGTGACGCTTCGACGCATCGAACGCGTCCTCGACGGTCCCCTGGGCCTCGGGGTTCTTGGGCGTCCACTGCTTCGCGCCGGCAGGGCTCGTCGTGAGCTCCCAGTCGTACGCGAACAGGTTGTCGAGGAACCCGTTGTCCCACTTCGTCGGCTCCCTGGTCCACGCCCCTTCGAGCCCGCTCGTCCAGGTGTCGGGGCCCTTGCCGGTGCCGAAGGAATTCTTCCATCCGAGGCCCTGCTGCTCGATCGGCGCAGCCTCGGGTGCGGGGCCGACGTACTCCTCGGAGACCGCGCCGTGGGTCTTGCCGAACGTGTGGCCGCCGACGATGAGCGCGAGCGTCTCTTCGTCGTTCATCGCCATGCGCCCGAACGTCTGCCGGATGTACTTCGCTGCGAGCAGCGGATCCGGGTTGCCCCCCGGACCCTGCGGGTTCACGTAGATCAGGCCCAGTGTGTCGGCCCCGTAGGGCCCCTCGATGTCGCCCTGCGAGTCGTGACGCTCGTCGCCGAGCCAGGTGTGCTCGGGACCCCAGTCGATCTCGTCGGGCTCCCAGATGTCCTGCCGCCCGAACCCGAAGCCGAAGGTCTTCAACCCCATCGACTCGATGGCGCAGTTGCCCGCGAAGATGATGAGGTCCGCCCACGAGATCTTTCGCCCGTACTTCTGCTTGATCGGGAGCAGCAGCCTTCGTGCCTTGTCGAGGCTCACGTTGTCCGGCCAGCTGTCGAGCGGCGCCAGGCGCTGCGAGCCGGTGCCGCCTCCCCCGCGGCCGTCGGCGATCCGGTAGGTGCCGGCTGCGTGCCACGACATCCGGATGAAGAGCGGCCCGTAGTGCCCGTAATCGGCCGGCCACCAGTCCTGCGACTTGGTCATCAGCTCGAAGATGTCCCGCTTCAGCGCCTCGACGTCGAGGCCCTTGAACGCCTCTGCGTAATTGAAGTCGGCACCCAACGGATTGGACTGCGCCGGGTGCGCGTGGAGCACGTTCACGTTCAGCTGGTCCGGCCACCAGTCCCTGTTCGTCATCGGCCGGCTCGGCGTGGCTTCGGTCTCGCTCTCGGACGCGCTCACTCGCGGCCCTCCTTCGTGCAGGTCCAGACGTTCTGGAGGAGTGACGATCTATTCCTGGACTTCTTCTAATGCTCGACGCAAAGCAAGTCAAGAGATATTCTGCTTGGGATGACGTCGGACCTGCTCACCCGCCTGCGGACGCGGGACTGGCGCCTGAGCGCCCAGCGCCGCGCCGTCGCCCAGGTGCTCGTCGGGGAGCACGTCCACCTTACGGCCGAGCAGGTGCACGACCTGGCCAGGGAGCGCCTCCCCGAGATCAGCAGGGCGACCGTGTACAACACGCTGAACGAGCTGGTCGCGATGGGAGAGCTCCTCGAGGTAGACGTCGCAGACGGCCCCAAGCGCTACGACCCGAACGTCGTCGAGCGCCACGATCACCTGGTTTGCGAGGGGTGCCAGGCGATCCGTGACGTGCCGCGTGCAGGGCCGCCGCCCGAGATCGCCGAGCGTGCGCGCGGCGGCTTTCTCGTGACCGGCGTGGAGATCACCTACCGCGGCTTGTGTCCCGCCTGCGCGCGACGCCACCGGGCAACGGGCGACAGACGAGGGACGGCGGGCGACGAGATGGTGACCGTCCCGTAGCCCCCCGCGGGCGGCGAGGCGCTACCGACGAGGCAACGCCAGTCGATAGAACAAGAACCCCTCCTCTTCCAGAAGGTGGACGATCTCGGGCTCGAGCGGCCGGGCGAACTCCGGCCCCGCGAGCACCCGGGGGCCCGCCCCCGCGACGAGGCGCGGGGAGATCGTGAGGCACAGCTCGTCGAGAAGCCCGGCGTGGATGAAGTCGGCGTTGAGACCCGGACCGCCCTCGAGGAGGACGGACCGGTAGCCGGCGCGCCGGAAGTGGTCGAGCACGAGGCGGGGGTCCACACGTGCCTCCCCTGCGGAGACGACGTCGGCGACGGCTCGGCCGTTCGCGCTCGCGCCTGAATAGGCAGCACGCGGTACGAAGATGATCGGCCGGACCTCCGCCTGGGTGAAGAACCCCGACGACCAGTCGAGGTTGCCCGATCCCGTGACGACCGCGATGGGCGGAACCGGTGGACTGCCTTCTGCGACACGCTGAGCGCGCAGCTCGTCATCGAGGACCGCGGGCCCGTATCCTTCGGCGCGCACCGTTCCCGCGCCGACGAGCACCACGTCGGTCAGCGACCGCAACACCCGGAAGACGCGCCGGTCCGCAGGGCCCCCGAGCGACCCGGATCCGCCCTGGAGCGAGATGGCCCCGTCGAGGGTCGAGATCATGTTGCAGCGCACGAACGGCGCGCCGGCGACGTGCACCGGGACGGCGTAGGCCTCGGCGAGGTCGACGTCGGATCTCGGCGACGGGAGGAGCTCTCTCACGCGACCGAGATTGCCAGCTTCCGGCGCGCCGGCGCGCGACCAACCTTCGGCGATCTCCGAAGTCCCGCCGTCGTAGGTTTGTCGAGGTGGACGTCGACTACACGGGGATCGGACGGTTGCTCTCGAGTGCCGCGCGCTCGGCCATGCTCGGGCTGTTGTTCGACGGCCAGCCGGTGAGCGCCACGGCGCTCGCGCGTCGCGCCGGCGTGGCACCGTCGACGGCGAGCGAGCACCTCCGAGCCCTCGTGGACGGGGGGCTCGTCTCGGTCGTCGCCGACGGGAGGCGACGTCGCTACCAGATTGCAGGTCCCGAGATCGCCGACGCGCTGGAGGCACTCGGGCGGGTGTGCCCCCGCGCCTCCATCCGGTCGTTGCGAGCTTCGCAGGAGGCGACGCGACTCGGCTTCGCGAGGACTTGCTACGACCACCTCGCCGGGCAGGTCGGCGTCGCGCTCCTCGACGCGCTCCTCGACGCGAAGTGGGTCGCTCCGGCGGGCGAGCTCTACGCGCTCGGGCCCGAAGGCGGGAGGTTCGGCGGGCTCGGGATCGACCCCGTGGAGGTGAGCCGCCAGCGGCGGCCCTTCGCCAAACCCTGCCTCGACGGGACGGAACGACGCCCTCACCTCGCAGGCGCTCTGGGCGCCGCGCTGTGCCGGGCCATGCTCGATCGTGGATGGTTCGTGCGGAGCGCCCACGGGCGCGGGCTCCGGCTCACCGACCGAGGCGCACGCGAGCTCACCGGGTTGCTCGACTTCGATCCACGCGTTCTCTCCCGCGCACCGGAGCTCGCTGGATGACGCCGTGCTGCAGAGCCGCGGCCCCCGCCGCCGCGCCGAGGCCGGTCAGCCCTGCGCCCGGTACCCGAGGTCTTCGAGCAGGCGGCGGACCTCGACGAGGTCGTCGGCCTCGACGTCCTTGCCGCGGGGCTTCGTGAGCACGATCCTCTGCCCGCCGGCTTCGATCGTCACGACCTCCCCGTGCTCCTCGACAGACCCGACCTCTCGCAGGAGCGAAACGAGAGAATGCCATTCGACGTTGTGGCTCAGCGGGTGCGCGAGGACGTGGCGGAGGGTGTCCTGATGGCGACCGGTCAGGTGCTGCGGCTCTTCGACCACGGGGGGGAATCTTGCCCCAGATCGGGCCCGCGGGCACGTTGTCCGGCTGTCGGGCCCCCGCCTGGTACCGGGCACGCGCCATGATGGCGGGGTGGGGGTAGAGCCGGGGGCGTCGGCCGTCGAGGTCGTGCGGTCCTATCCGGCGGTGTGGCTTCGGGACAATTGCGCATGCGAGCGCTGTCGCGACCCCTGGAGCGGCCAGAGGCTCACCTCGGTGCGCGACCTCCCGCAAGATCTCTCGGTCGAACGCGTCGAGGAAGCCGAGGGGACGGTGTCGGTCCGGTTCGCTCCTGACGGGCACGTCGCCACGTTCCGGCGCGACTGGCTGGTGGAGCAGGCGGGACGTCCCGAACATGACGGACGCAGCGAGCGGGGCAAACGACGTTGGCAGGCGGCCGACCTCGCCGGCTGCATGCCGGTCGAGGACTGGGCGCAGTACGTGCAAGAACCCGCGGTCCGGTTGCGCACGCTCGAGCTGGTCGAGCTGCTCGGCTTTGCGATCCTCCGGCGAACGCCGGCCGTCGAGGGAACCGTACTCGACATCGCCGGCACCCTCGGCTACGTGCGCGAGACGAACTACGGCCGGCTCTTCGACGTGCGGGCCGAGGTGAACCCGAACAACCTCGCGTACACCGGTCTTGCGATCGCGCCCCACACGGACAACCCCTACCGGGATCCCGTGCCGACGTTGCAGTTGCTGCACTGCCTCTCGAACGCCGTCGACGGCGGAGACTCGGGGCTCGTCGACGGCTTCGCGGCCGCGGCCCTCCTCCGCGAGGAGGACGTGGAGGCCTTCGGGGTGCTTGCCCGCACTCCTGTCTTGTTTGCGTGGAGCGACGCCTACGCTGCTCTCCGCGCCGAGCGGACCATCATCGGGCTCGACGCCCTCGGTCGGATCCGGGAGGTCCGCCTCAACCATCGCTCGATGGAGACCGTTCGGCTCTCTCCCCGCGACGCGGCGGACTTCTACACGGCGTACCGCCGCTTCAGTGAGATCGTGTCGCGGGCGGAGCTGCAGCTGACCTTCCGGCTCGATCCCGGCGACTGCGTCATCTTCGACAACGTGCGACTGCTGCACTCGCGGACGGCCTTCTCCGAGGGGGCGTCCGGCGGGCGGCACCTGCAGGGCTGCTACGCCGACATGGACGGGTTGGAGAGCACGGTCGCCGTCCTACGCAGGATGGCGTGACTCGAGGTTCGCCGCGGCGTGCGCGGGTTCACACCAACCAGCGCCCATCGCGCATCAACTCGCGGCCTGCCATCTCGTTCACCTCACGCCAAGCCTGGATGCGACGAGGAGACACCCGGAACCACCGGTACGCGACGGCTTCGGTCGAGGGGTCCCAGCCGGTGCGCTCGACGAAGCGCTGTCGCCGTTCCGCCGCCAGCTCGTCCATTTCGAGGACCTCGACGTCTCCCTCGATCGTCGAGACGTCGCGGGTGTTGCCCAAGCCCAACCTGGCGGTCGGGTTGGCGGCCAGGTTCCGGCCGGTCCGGCTGTCCGTCAGGGTCGCCACCAGCAACGTCTCGCCGTCCCACTCGAAGGAGAGCGGTACCAGCCACGGCACCCCGTCCGGCGAGGAGCTGGCGAGCCAGACGTCGTCGTCGTGAGCCAGCCGCTGCTCGGTGTCGTGACGACGTCGCGCGCGTGGTCGCGGTTCGGGGCTCACGGGTCCTGGATGAGACCGAGGACGTTGCCGTCGGGATCGGTGACGCTGGCCACCAGGCGTCCGCCGCCGACGTCGTGCGCCGGTTCCTTGAGGGTCGCACCGGCCGCGGTCACCTCGGCCAGCTTCGCCTCGATGTCCGGCACGTGCCAGTACGCGACGGGCGAGGTCATGCCCTGCGCCCCGCCGCCCGGAACCAGCCCGATGTGCTGGCCTGCGACGTCGAAGCCGACGTAGTAGGGCTCGTCGACCTGTGGCGGAACGCCCAGCAGGGCCGTGTAGACGGCCTTGGCTTTCGCCGTGTCGGACACGGGGTGGAGCACGGTCTTGATCCCCCCGGTGGAAGAGCTGGTCATCTTCACTCCTCGAACTGTTCGGCCACCCACTCGCCCACGGTCCAACGGGAACGTTCGGGGACTACGACAGGTTCAGGGCGACGGCCGCACGGACGAGCGCCTTGAAGGCCTTCTCATCGATGCGATCGCCCTCGTGCACGTCGATGGCCCTTCTGACCTTGCCTTCGAGGCTCGAGTTGAAGAGGCCCGAGGGGTCTTCCAGGGACGCGCCCTTGAAGAAGGTGAGCTTCACGACGCCCTTGTACACCTCACCGGTGCAGATGCCGCCGTTGTGGTGCCAGACGGGAGTTCCGCCACTGCTCGGTTTCACCCACTTCCACTCCTCGACGACCTCGGGATCCGCTTCCCTGATCAGCGTTCGCAGCCGCGAGAGCGTCTTGCCGCGCCAGTCGTCGAACTCCTCGATCCTCGCATCGATGAGACGCGAAGCATTCCCTTCTTGCCGTCCGCTCTTGTTCGCCACCACCGTCGCCTACCCGTGCCTCGCGCCTTCGTTCGCAAGTGGCCGCAGATTATCAAAGCGGGTCCTACACCTCGCCTCCACGAGCCCGACGAGTCGAGCCGGTCACGCACGGACGATCCTTGGTATCAAATGAGACCCGTGAACCGCATCACGGCCGCGGGTGGGACCGCGACGCTGCTTGCGATCGCCGTGGTGGTGGTCACCGATCTCGCCGTCCCCGGAGTAGGCGCGTGGTGGGACCGGCACTCACTGATCGGCTCGTTCGTCACGAGCACGTTGATCCTGGGCGTCACGGTCCAGGTGGTGGACCAGGTGGCCGCCCGCCGCAAGGTCAGGGAGCGGAAGCGTGTCGCCGCCGTCCAGGCCCTGATCGTCTACGGCCAGGCCTTGCGGACGGAGAGCGCCCTGATCGGTGCACCCGGTCAGCCGCGTGAGCGCGATCCGGAGAGCGAGGTGCAGGCGCTCGCTTCGATGGTGCTCGTCGCGGCTCCGGCCCTCTTCGAGGACCCGGCGGCGCGGGTCTTCATGGAGAAGGTCGAGCGGTTCTCCACCTTGTTGGTCCGGATGCTGCGACGTCGGGGCGACGAGCTCACCGACACAGACCGGGCGAGGCTCTCGCAGGCCAAGGACGCGCTGAGTACCGCCGTACGGCCGCTGCTGTCGCGCCTCCGGCCCCAGGAGGTGGAGACCCTCGAGGACGCTGCCCCCACCTGAGAAACTCCCGGGCCGGTCACCGGCCGAGTGCGACCGCCTCCACCGCTGTCGCGACCGCACGGTGGACGTCGGGATGGAAGAGGGAGGGGACGATGACACCGATCGCCCGCTCGGCGTCGCTCACCGCGCCGGCGATGGCGTGCGCGGCCGCTTCCTGCATGCGCGGGGTGATCTGGGAAGCCCTCGCGTTCAGCGCACCGCGGAAGATCCCGGGGAAGCAGAGCGCGTTGTTCACCTGGTTCGGAAGGTCCGAGCGCCCGGTCGCGAGCAGGCCGCCCGGTGGCATCTCCTCCAAGTAGACCTCAGGCTCTGGATTTGCGAGCGCGAAGACGATGGGGTTGGGGGCCATTTTGGACAGCACGTTCGGATCCCATCCCCCCCGGCGGCTCACCCCCACCACCACGTCGGCCCCGGTCACCGCCTCCTCGAGGGTCGTCACCGGTCGAGCACGGCTGCGCGCGACCACCTCGCGCTGGTGCGGCGGCAACCCGGGATCGTCCGGGCTCAGCGGCCCGTTGCGGTCGACGGCGACAAGGTCGTGCACACCCGCGTCGAGCAGGATCTTGGAGATCGCCGTGCCGGCCGCCCCGATCCCGATCACGACGACCCGCAGGTCCTCCAGCCGCCGGCCGGTGATGCGGCACGCGTTGACGAGGCCGGCGAGGACGACCACCGCCGTGCCGTGCTGGTCGTCGTGGAAGACGGGCACGTCGAGCGCCTCCTGCAGCCGGGCCTCCACCTCGAAGCACTGCGGCGCAGCGATGTCCTCGAGGTTCACGCCGCCGAAGCCGGGGGCGATCGCTCGCACCGCAGCCACGGTGTCGTCGGTTCGCGTGGTGTCGAGGCATATGGGAAAGGCGTTCACGTTGGCAAAGGACTTGAAGAGGGCCGCCTTCCCTTCCATCACGGGCAGGGCCGCGAGAGGCCCCACGTTCCCCAGCCCGAGCACGGCCGTACCGTCGGTCACCACCGCGACGGTGTTGCCCTTGCCGGTGAGGTTCCAGGCTGCCTCCGGCCGGGCGGCGATCTGGCGGGAGATACGGGCCACGCCGGGCGTGTACACGCGCGACAAGTCGTCGCGCGTGCGGATCCTGATGCGTGGCATCACCTCGATGACGCCGCCGAGATGGGAGAGGAAGGTGCGGTCGGAGACGCTGCGCACCTGATAACCGTCGGCTTGCAGCCCGGCACCGATGCGCCCGACGTGCGGCTCGTCCACCGCGTTGAAGGTGACGTCGACCCGCGCCCCGGTGGTGGTGACCTCCACGAGGTCGATGGCGACGACGTCGCCGCCGTGCTGGCTGATCGATCGGGCGAGATCCATGAGGAGGTGGGCCGACGTGGGTGCCTCGACGCGAGCGGTCGTGGAGTAACTCGGGCTCGGCGCGTGTGTCATCGAGGGGAAGAGCCGCTCGAGCCCGGTGTGGCGGTCACGGACAGGACCGTACCTGCCACCGGCCGGAACCGTTCAACCACCCGACGGAACGCCGACCGCGGACGGTTCGTCGCCCCCCGCGCGATCGCCTTTCCGGGTGCGCTCACGGCTCGTACGCCCCGTCGGGACCGAACATCCGCTCCAGCAGTGCCACGAGGCGGCGTGCTTCCACGCGACTGAGAACGCGGGTCATCGGCGACAGCGCCTGGGCGATCTGCTCAGCGCCACGATGGGCCAGTTCGATCCCCTCAGAGGTGAGGGCGACATCGACGCCGCGACCGTCCAGCGGATTGGGGGTTCGCCGCAGCAGCCCCCGCTTCTCGGCCCGATCGACCAATCCCGAGATCGTCGAGCGGTCGAGCCCGAGGTAGTCGGCCAGCTCACTCATCGCGCCCTGGCGGTCGCGCAGGATGGCGAGCATGCGCAACTGGGTCAGCGAAAGGTCGTGCTCAGCGGCGGTCCTGGTGAGTACGGCCATGGTGACGAACGACGCGCGGACCATGGCGTCGATCAACTCCACCTGACCTCGCGACAGCGGCCGCGCCTCGGGGTTGGAGGTAGCCATGAGGCGATCCTACTTGAGATGATTGGAAGTACCAACTATATTGATTGGTAGGAAGAACTAGTCCTGGGAGATGCGCGCGCTCAGGTGGCAGCGCCCGAAGGAGGACGACCATGAAGGCCGCAGTCGTCGACGATTTCTCAAGGCCACCTCACTACCAGGACTTTCCCGACCCTGTCGCAAAAGGCAGGGGTGAGGTCGTCGTGGGCGTTCTGGCGGCCGGTTTGCATCCGCGGGTGCGCTCCCAGGCGGGAGGGTCCCATTACACGAGTACCGGCGAACTGCCCCTCATCCCCGGTGTGGACGCCGTCGTGCGCGACCCGAAGGGAAAGATCCGCTACGCGATCATCGACGTCGACGAGACGACGCTCGGGACGATGGCCGAGCGGACGGTGATCGACCTCGACCGCAGCGTGGTGCTCCCGGATGGCACCGATCCGGTCGCGGTAGCGGCCGCGATGAATCCGGCGATGTCCTCATGGGTGGCGCTGCGGCGGCGGATCGAGTTCGGGCGCCGGCAGCGAGTGGCCGTCCTGGGGGCGACGGGCAACGCCGGGCGCATGGCGATCCAGGTCGCCAAACGCTTCGGGGCTTCCGAAGTGATCGCCGCGGGCCGCGACACGGCCAAGCTGGCCGAACTCTCGGTACTGGGCGCCGACCTCACCTGCACCCTCGACCAGCTTGCGCAGGCGGCCGATGTCGACGTGGTGATCGACTACCTGTGGGGCGAGCCCACGGCGAAGGCAATGGTCGAGATCCTCACCAACCGCGCCGACCGTGGCAAGCAGCTGACCTGGATCGAGGTCGGCGCGGTCGCCGGCCCGGAGGCCGCGGTCCCGGCGGCCGCGCTTCGCTCGGCGCGCCTGGAGATCGTCGGCAGCGGCATCGGGTCGGTCGCCGGCCGCGACTTCGTCGAGGAGATCCCGAAGCTCGCGAAAGCCGTCGCCGACGGCGCGTTCGACGTCAGGGCCAAGGCTGTACCGCTCTCCGAGGTCGAGAAGGTGTGGACCGACAGCGCCGGGTCCGACGACCGGATCGTGCTGGTTCCCTAACTTGCCATGTACACATGCGCCCGCCACCAGACGCGCATGGGAGCACTCCGCTCCCCTCAGGAGCGGGAGACCGCCCGGAGAACCGGCAGGATCGAATCCCCCTTGTAGCCCGGACCCGGCGCCACCTTCATGTCGCCGGCCTCGATGGGCTCATCGCAGACCGAACAGTGCATCACCGCCGTGCTGGTGTGGCCGCACCCCTTGTGGACCAGCTCGACCGGCGGACCATCAGGGGCTTGGTAGGTGTCGCCCCACTGGCGGATGGCGGTGAGAACGGGCCACAGGTCCCTCCCCTTCTCGGTCAGTCGGTACTGGTATCGAAGTGGCCGCTCGCAGTAGGGCTCCTTGCTCAGCACCCCGAACTCGACCAGATGGTTGAGCCGCTGGTTCAGGATGTTGCGCGAGATCCCGAGGTCACGCTGAAAGTCGTCGAAGCGCCGGATGCCCATGAACGCATCGCGCACGATGAGCATGCTCCACCACTCGCCGACGACCTCGAGGCACTGCGCCACAGAGCAGTTCCATTTTGAGAAGCTCGTCCGTTCCATCCGGCCAGGATAGCCGGTCAGTTGCATGATGCTACTCGATCCCGTAGGCTCAGTTCCATGAGTGAACTCGCGGTGGCGTCTCCGGGTTCCCACCGGGGTGCGGTGTTCGCCGTGACGGCGCTCGGCACCTTCATGGCGTCTCTCGATCTCTCGATCGTGAACGTGGCGTTCCCCGCCCTCGAACGCTCGTTTCCCCACGACACCAGGGCAGCCCTCGCGTGGGTGATCACCGGGTACGCCATCGTCTTCGCCGCCTTGCTCGTCACCGGCGGTCGCACCGCAGACCGCATCGGGAAGCGATTGGTGTTCTTCGTGGGGCTCGGCGTCTTCACGTTCGGCTCGGCGCTGTGCGGCTTTGCTCCGAGCGTCGCCGTACTGGTCCTCGGACGCGTGCTCCAAGGCGCAGGCGCCGCTGCCCTGCTGCCCTCCTCTCTCGGGCTGCTGCTCGCCGCATTCGAACCCGAGCGACGATCGCAGATCGTGGCCCTCTGGGCCGGCGTCGGTGCGCTGGCCGTCGCCACGGGGCCGTCGTTGGGGGCGGCGCTCATCACCGCGGCAGGATGGCGCTGGGCCTTCTTCGTCAACGTCCCGGTCGCGGCGGCCGCCTTTCTCGCCGGCCGGCGAGTGCTCGTGGCACATCGGGCCGATGCCACGCGCCCGCACCCGGACTACTTCGGCGTCGTGCTGGTGAGCGCGTCGCTCGCCGCGTCGGTGCTCGCGATCTCCGAAGGGCCGGCATGGGGTTGGACGAGCGCTCGCGTTCTCACGTGCTTCGCCGCCGGAGTGGTCGTCGGCGCCGCCTTCCTCGTCCGCTGTCGGCGTCACCCCGAGCCGGTGCTCGACCTGACCCTGTTCAAGGCTCGATCGTTCACCTTCGCCAATCTCGCGACCTTGCTCTACGCCATGGGCTTCTTCGCCATGCTGCTCGGGAACATCTTGTTCCTCACGAGCGTGTGGCACTTCTCGATCCTCCGAGCCGGACTGTCGATCACTCCGGGACCGGTCGTGGTGGCCGCCGTCTCGGGTCCGGCCGGGAGGCTGGCCACCAGGTACGGGTTCCGGCGCATGGTCGTCATCGGCGCAACGTTCATGGCGGCGGGCCTGCTCTTCTACGCCTTCCGGGTAGGGCCCCACCCCGAGTACCTCACCGGGTGGCTCCCCGCGACCCTGCTCGGAGGGCTCGGGATCGGGCTCACCTTGCCGGTGCTCGGGGCGGCCGCCGTGTCCTCCCTCCACCCCGAACGCTTCGCCGTGGGCAGTGCCGTGAACCAGACCGCCCGCCAGGTCGGCGGCTCGTTCGGGGTGGCGATCCTGGTGGTGATCTTGGGCACGCCCCGGTCGCTCGACGGCGCCGTGGCCTCGGCCCACCATCTCTGGCTGTTCTGTGCGCTCATGGCCGCCCTGAGCGGGCTCGCCAGCCTCGGCATCGGGCGAAGGCCGACGACTGCCGGCCGTCAACCCGACGAGCGGTGGTCGTCTTCGGCCGGCGCGTCTGCGTCGGGAGCAGGTGCGGCCGTGGCCCGGCCGTCGGGCTCGGGGATCCCCGCGGCGGGTGCGACCGTGGCCCGGCTGTCGGAGCTCGACCACGGCGGGTCGGCGGACGCCCGGCTCTCCGGCGGTGGTCCGGCCGTGGCCCTCCCGTCGCGGCCACCCGAGCTCTCCGTCGAGGCGGCGGAGAGCCCCGTCGGCCGCACGACGCCCGAATACGCGAACTCGGGCTCGCGCGCAGGCTGTTCCTCGAGCGGGTCCTCGTCCACGATCATGATCTGCGCGATCAGCACGTCCGGGTCGTAGTCGTCGAATTCCTCTTCGTCCGGTGCAGGAGTCAGGTAACCACCTGCGAGGCCGATCGCACTCGGAATGATCAGGAGCGGAAGCCAGTGGCCGGTTCCCGGATCGAAGACGCCCAGGGAGGACATGGTGAAGATGAGGACCAAGCCGACCCCGAAACCGGGGACGAGGAACCGCAGCGCACGCATCCAGCGGTTCTGGGGAAGTTGGTGCCTGGCCATCGCGAGGAGCCCGAAGAGGAGCGACGACACGGTGAGCAGGAGCACGGCGAGGCCGAAGAGACCGTAGAGGGACACGATCGAACCATTGACGTCGGTGACCGCACCCTGCGACACGAGTGGCGCACCACTCGGTGAGAGCAGCGTGAACGTCGCGTCGACGAGCCCGGTGGCTTCGTTGCCGATCCCCGTGAGGCTTATCTCGAATGTGAACGATCTCGTCGCTCCCGCGGGGACCACGAAGTCGACCGTGCTGTCGTAGGAGAACAGCGGGAGCGCCATCACGTCCCCTTCGAACCGCACCGTCGAGACACGCACTTCCGAGCTGACGGCAGTGAGGACGACATGGACCCGGGCGGTGCTCCGCGGATCGAGGCGAACCGGATGCGCGTCCGAGGACGTTGCCGCGGGCTGTCCGTTGACGACGATCCGTACCCGGACGGGGACGTGCGCGGCGCCTGCGACGGCGCCACCGAGCGGCATCCAGAGAAAGGCGGACCAGGTCATCCCGACAACGAGCGCCGCCCGGGCGAGCCGGCGCTTCCCGACCTTGGACCATGCTCGGGAGGTCAACTGGTCGTCCTCACCGCTACGGGCTGCGACTGCGCCGGCGCCGACCTGCGTTTGGCCACGAGGACCAGGCGGTTGGCCTGACGCTTCGCTCGCGCCCGGTCCCCTGCACGCCGCGCCGCGAGCGCCGCCACGAGCCCGGCGGCGGCGCCCACGACGACCGGAACGAGCAGTCCCGGGAAGGTGGGCACGCTGGCGCCGAGCATCCACCCCCAGAGGGCGAAGGTCAAACCTCCGACCGCCCCGACCACGGACGTTCCGGCGATTGCTTGGCGGGTCTCGCGCCGCCGTCCCCGCCGGAGCCCCCGAAGCAGGGACTCGGCGTACGCAACAACCACGAGAAGGAGGATGATGCACGCGGCGCCGACGAGCGTGGCGAAGGGCGAACGGGTCGCATGCACTTCGAAGTCGTCGTGCACAGTGCCACGCGGCCCCGTCAACGCCAAGCTTGCGTCCAGCATCCCGCCCACCACGTAACGGCCCGCGCTCGCATCGAGCACGGCGACGGTCCCGGTCGTGCTGCCGCTCACGGTCGACGCCGTCGAGTGCACGATCGTGACACCCCCGAGGGAGAGGTCGAGCGCTGCGGAGGTGGGCGTCCCGGTTCCCGCCGGGGACCTGCGTACTACGACACGAATGGTCTTCCCGAGATCGACGTCCACGGTTCCGGCGGCGGGATCCCGCCCGGCGACGGTCACCGCCCCTTTGGACGTGTGCGGTATGGACGAGCCGATGCCGAGCAGGCCGAACACCGCAGCGAGGACTGCGAGAATGCTCGCAGCCCAGGCGAGCCGGGTCGGAAACGAAGGGATCTCCACCGGCGCGCGGCGAAGCGGCAGCATGTCGTCCAACACCAGGCCGCCAGCCACACCTGCGACGTGGAGATCGACGGCCGGCCGCACCATGCCGACGTCGCTGTGCGTCACGCGCACCTCACCCCCTCGGCGGGCGGTGTCGAGGATGGGGCCGGGCTCGCGCAACGAGACGGTCAGCCCGTCCAGCCACCGGGACCCCCACGCCCTCGACGCGGCGTCGGCGATGGCCACGCCGAAATCCTCGGCGGAGCCGAAGCGGTCCCCGGGTGAGCGCCCGAGCGCGCGCATCACCACGTCCGCGAGCTCCTTCGGGACGTGCGGCGCGACCTGCACGAGAGGGGTCGGCTCCTCGTTCAAATGTCTCAGCACGATCGCGAGCGGCCCGCCTTCTTCTGGGTACGGCAGCTGCCCTGACAGCATCTCGTAGAGCATCACGCCGGCCGCGTACACGTCCGTCGCCGGTCCGATCTGGGCGCCCGAAGCCTGTTCGGGCGCCATGTACGCAGGCGTCCCGAGGAGCTCGCCTTCCGGGGACGCCAGGGTGTCTTCGGAGCTGAGGACCTTTGCCAGCCCGAAGTCGGTCACCTTGAGGCTGCCGTCCGAGCCGAAGAGGACGTTCTCCGGCTTCATGTCCCGATGCAGGACGCCGTGGGCGTGTGCGCCGTGGAGCCCGGAGCACGCCACGAGGGCGACGGCGCACGACGTGGGTTGGCTGAACCCCTGCTCGACGAAACGTCGCCACACGGTCCCGCCGTTCAGACGCTCCATCACGAGCACACAGACGTCTTCGCTCTCGACGTAGTCGTAGATCGGCACGACGTGGGGGTGCGAGATCGCAGCGAGCACCTGCGCCTCGGCGCGGAAGCGGGCACGAACGGCCTCGTTGTTCGCGTGCCCGAGGAGGAGCTGCTTGATCGCGACGTCCCTGTCGAGCTGTCGGTGACGCCCGGCGAAGACGGCGCCGTAGGCCCCGCGGCCGAGCTCTGCGAAGACCTCGTAGCCGGGGAGCACCAGTTCGAGCAGGCGCCCCCGGTCCTCGGCGGCGCCTGCCCACCCGGTGGGCGGCCCGGTCATCTCCTGCCACCCGTCGAGCGAAGAGCTGAGGGGCTCGATCTACGATCTCCGCGATGGAGGCGGAGCGGGACGGAACCGGCGCCATCGGGTACCTGGTCCTCGACCCTGGCGGAGCACACGCGGTCCCGGTGCCTCTCGTCGACCGCGTCTTCGTGGGGCGTGAGTGTGCCGGCGTCGAAGATTCCCGGCGGATCCTCGTGACCGACGACCTCGAAGTGTCGCGCAACCACCTCGAGGTCAGAGTCGACCCGGACACGTCCCGAGCGGTGGTCGTCGACACGTCCAGCAATGGGACGAGGGTGAACGGCGTTCGCATCGAGCGCGCCGTCGCGGTCCCCTTGAACGACGGGGACCGGATCCAGGTGGGCGGGCACGTCGTCGAGTTCCACAGCGAGAGCGTGGCGCCGCGCGCGGCCGCGCCCGGCGGCTCCCGTGCGACCATGTCGATCGAGGCGCCGCTCACGATGGCGATGGTGATGGGCGACCTCATCAACTATTCGACCGTGTCCGAGCAGGCCGACCAGACCGTGCTCGCTCGCGACGTCGACCGGCTCTACCGCAACCTCCGGGAGCTCCTCCGTGCACACAGGGGCACGCTCATCGATTACGTCGGCGACGCGTTCTTCGCGAGTTGGGAGGTCGACAGCGACCCCGACGCGGTCCACCACGCGCTGGCCTTCGTCGTGGACGCCTCGCAACGCGTGCAGGAGTGGGTCCGCGACCTCGAGCTCCGCTACGAGGACGGCTCCCCGTTGCGCATGGGATGGGGGGTGGTGATCGGCACCGTCGTGCTGCGCCTCATGCCCGGTGCAGTGGTGATGGCCATCGGGGACGCGGTGAACCTCGGCTTCCGGGTCTCTGCGCTCGCCGGGCGCGACGGTCGCGCCTCGATCCTCGCCATCGACGCGATTCGGGCGGCGGCGCGCGGGCCCTTCACCTTCGAGGCCCCACAGACGGTCACCGTCAAGGGTCGGATCGGGGAGGAGACCATCTTCGGCGTCTTCCCTCTCGGCCGATAGTTCACCCTTTACCGGGTCACATGCCATCATTTCCCGCTCCCCTTCGGACGCTTCTTGCGACGGCGTCGAGCTGCTGCAGCGTTCGGGAACTGCCCCTTCACGAGGAAACCGCCGAGGAGCACGAACACCGCGAAAACCCCTGCGCTACCCGCAGGCGACGACGCCTTCGCATTGTCCACGATCGACAGCGTCGAATGCATGCGGACGGAGCCGCACGTGGCGGTCACCGTCTCCTCTCCCGGCAGCTGGTTCGGCGGGCTGATCGACATCGTGAAGGAGCCACTGGGGTCTGCGCGCGTGAGCCCTACGACCTTCCCGTCGACCTCGAGTCGGACCGCTGCTCCTGCGGGGCAGCCGACACCCGTGGCGATCGTCATCTGTCCGGGAGAGATGAGCGAACGGCTGAGATGGAGCGCGGGAACCGCACCTACTGCGACGGTCACCGTGTTCGTACGACACGTCGGTGACGTGCAGCCGGGCGTGCCCTCGTTGGTGAACACCGCGACATCGGAGATCCGCTCGCCGGACCGGTCGATCGCGCTCACCGTGAGCGCGAACCTGAGGGTGACGGTCCCGTGCGGGGGAACGGTGACGCCGGTCCACGTCACGCTCGAGCCGTTGCCGGACACCGAGCAGCCGCCGTCTCCTGCACAGGATCCGGAGCCCGGTACGTAGCCGGTCCCGAGCGGGAAGACGTCGGCGACGCGAACCGCCGAGGCGGGCCCGCTCCCACCGTCGGACAGGACGACGTCGTACCCGACCCGTGTGCCGGGCGGCACCGTCGGCCCGTCCGGCGGGGTGGAGCGCTCGTGGGCGCCCAGCGCGATCACGGCGTTGACGGTCGTGGCCCGGCAGGTCGTGCACAGGCCCGACACGACGACCGCAGTGTTGACGACGCTCCTCCGGTCAGCGGGAGAGACCACCGCAGCCACGACCATGTCGACCGCATGTCCGACGGGGAGGTACGCGTTGAGGACGACCGCATTCCCTTCGACCGAGACGCGACAGCGGTCCGCTGCGGTGGCTCCCGCGCAGTGGGGCTCGGGCGCCGTCAGGGTCAAGTCCGAAGGGAGCGCGTCGGAGACCACGGTGTATCCGCTCGCGGTACCCGCGTTCCGAACCGAGATCGTGTAGGACGTGGTCGCCCCCGCCGGGACCGGGAGCCCGTCGCCGGGCGCGTCACTCATTGCGACGATGAAGTCGGGGTTCGTCACCGGCAACGATTTCTTCGTGGGCGGCGGTGGCGCGCCGATCACGACCGACTCGGCTCGAACGTTGCACCCGGCGTCGTCGATCGCGGCCTTGTACGCCGCGTCGCCGCTGTAGGTCACCTTCCAGTAGTAGGTGCCGGGTGCGGGAGGTACCCACGTGGTCACGTAGCCGGCGGTCGGAGCCGAGCCTGTGCCTGCCAACTCGACGCTCGAGCTCGGCCCGAGCTCGACGGTCCTGCAATCGGCTGTGTACAAGGCGAACGTCACCGTCCCCGTCGCCCTGCCGTTGCCTCCCGTCACCGTGAGCGTGTCGCCGAACCTGCCCTCCAACCCTGCGACCCCGGATGACGGCGCGGCCACGCTGGAGAGCGCCGGGACCACTGGCGGAGTCGGTGACGGCGGCGGGGTCGGTGGCGGGGGAGTCGGTTGTGGGGTCGGCGGAGTCGGGGGCGGTGGGGTCGGCGGAGTCGGTGGCGGTGGGGTCGGCGGAGTCGGCGGCGGGGGGGTCGGCGGAGTCGGGGGCGGTGGGGGCGGGGGGGTCGGGGGTGGCGGGGTCGGCGGCGGCGGAGTCGGGGGTGGTGGCGGAGGCGGAGGGGCCGAAGCCGGAGTGACCGGCGCTGTGACCGCGGCCACGGTGAGGCACTCCCCTGTGACCACGGCCGTTGTCGACGCCGTGTTGTCGTGGGAGCTCGTGTAGTTCGTTGTGCCCGCCGACGGGGTGAAGACCGCCCCGAAGCAGTACTCCCCGGCCGCGTCGAGTGTGAATGTTGTCGTCTCGGCCGTCGAGTGGGGCACCGGTCCGCCCGATGTCTGCGGGGCGAGGGTCTTCTGCTCGGTGCTGGTGGCGCCGGTCGGGCCGCACGTGGCCGCGGCGGTAGAGCCGGGGCTGAAGCACTCAAGGAGTGTGACGGTGCCTGTCGGCGCGGAGGCGCCCGCCTTGCCGGCCACGCTGACTGTGTCGTGGACCTTGTTGGAGCTCGAGCCCAAGGTGACGGTGCCGGTGACCGACGGGGTGGTCGTGACCGGCGCTGTGACCGCGGCCACGGTGACTTCTTCGTGCGACGCGCCGCAGAGACTTGTCACGGCGTTGTTGGTGGCGTTGCCCGAGTAGCTGACCGCCCAGAGGTACGTGCCGATTGACGTCGGATCGTAGGACGGCGACCGGTACGTGCCGTCCCCGCTCACCGCCACACCGTGTGTCGTGAACGCCGCGACCTTCGTGGTGCACGTTGTCTTGTAGAGGGTGAAGGTCAACGTCCCGCTGGGCGTGCTCCCCCCGCTGAGATTCGCCGTATCCGCTATCGAGGATCCGAACATGACGCCCGTGCCAGCTGTCGTATCGAGCGTCGGCGTCGCCTTGACGACGAAGCAGTCCTCCGCTCTGTCGAAGTTGCGACCGCCGTCGCGCTGCACGGTGCTGTCGGTGTTGTGCGTCAGTGTGAATGTGCCCGAAGAGAATTCGTGAAGATCGTAGAAGTTCACGCAAACCGAGGCCGGGATCTTTGTCGCACTGGGATAGGTCGCTTCCGCTTTCCATGGCCCCGTCGAGCTGTCGCCTGTGTCCGTGCATGTCGCTGCGTTCTTGTTTGTGGTGTACCCGTCCAGATTGGGCCCTTCGTAGAAGAATGTGGAGGTGGACCCGATCCTCAGGTCGTTCTCCACTTCACTGATCGTGCCGGTGAACTTCGTTGCCCCCCTCCCGTTGGAGTTGGCCGTTGTCACCAAGGTCGCTGTGTAGAGGTCGAAGAAGGGGGACGGCCCCGTTGACGACGTTCCTATCCCCCACCAGTTCACCGACCAGCCGACACCTGTGCGAGAGCTCGGCTCGCCGCGGCCGGTGCTGCCGCCGGATGCACACCTCTCTCCTGTGAACCTCCACGTGCCTTCGAGGGTCACGACTTGTCTGCCGGTATTCGTCGATGTCTGCGTCACCGTTGCGGTGATCGAGGTGCCTGTGGGCGCATCGGCGCCAGCGACCTCGCCGGTCAGCACGAGGGCTGCGACGGACGTTCCGACGATCACCCACGACGCGAGAAGGAGCCTGGGGACTCGCAAACGGACTCCGTTCATGCGGTTCACGGGGGGGTTCGTCCGCCCGTGCGGTCAGCGGTTCCCGCCGTCCCTGCGCCTGGGGCCGGTGACGGCCCGTTACGTCCCGGGCCCGCTCCGGCACCCGTCCAGCGGCGCGCGCCACCCAGGCAACGTCCTGAGCACGCGCCGACACGGCGGGTTCCGCCCCTTCCGCGCCGGCTGCCACCCCGCAGATGCGGCCGCCACCTGGAAATCGTGCCCTGGTTCCTTCCGCGCCGGACAGCGCTGGTCCGTCCGACTCTTCGTCAACCCCCGTTTAAATCGAACCGGGGGCAGCCCAAGATCAGGCCAACTGAGGCACAAGAGGGAGCCAAACGGCGCAGCGGCTCGAGGGTTCTGGTGTGGACCGCTCTGCATCACTGCATCAGATAGTGCGATGTCATGATGCGCCACGGAAAGAAGCGGCAGGAGCCGCCGGGCCGGTGTGCGCGACGAGGGGTCCGGTAGGGGCCCGCCGCGGCGGCGGAGTGCCACGGTGTGCCTGTACCCAGCTCGCACCTGCGGCCGGAGCTCGCGTGACCGCCCTCCCCCGCCTGGCTCGGGAGCCGCTCCGGTCGATAGGGTCCGCGCACCGCTACCACGAGGGAGGGAACCACCATGACGCAACGCTCTGTGGAGATCCAGGCAGCAGACGGGTCCTGCCCCGCCTCGCTCAGTGTTCCCGCTGGAGGTGGCCCCTGGCCGGCGGTGATCATGTTTCCCGACGCCGGAGGGATGCGGGACACCATGCGGGAGATGGGTGCGCGACTGTCGGATCTCGGCTATGTGGTCCTCGTGCCGGACTTCTACTACCGCAACGGGCCCTATGGCCCCCTGGACATGCGCACGGCGTTCTCCACAAAGGACAACGCCGAGAAGCTCATGAACATGATCCGGAGCTACACGGTCGACTTGGCGGTACGCGATGCCCGCAGCTTCGTGGATTACCTCGAATCGCTTCCCGAGAAGAAGCAGGGTGGCGTCGGCACGACCGGCTACTGCATGGGCGGCCGGCTCTCGCTCCTGGCCGCAGCGAACCTCGGCACGGCCATCGCCGCTGCGGCTTCCTTCCACGGCGGGAACCTCGCCAATTCCGACGACCCCGACAGCCCTCACCACAAGGCCCGCGACATCGACGCCGCGGTCTACGTCGCGGGGGCGATCGAGGACCAGTCGTTCTCAGACGAGCAGAAGGAGCTCCTCGAGAAGTCACTGACCGAGGCGGGGGTGGTGCACACCATCGAGACCTACCAGGCGCACCATGGCTTCGCGGTCCCCGACAACCCGAGCTACGACGAAGCCGCCGCCGAACGCCACTGGAAGGCCACGGAGCACTTCTTCGGCTCCACCCTCGGGGCCTGACGGCGGAGGCCCGCTGCCGCTCGGTGGGCGGCAGGGGCGCCCCCGGTCACTCGGTCGTGCGCCGCCGGAACGTCCAGGCGGCCAATGGCGCGGCCACCGCCAGAATGAACGTCGACCACGCAGCTGCCGCCAGAACCGGGTGCTGCATCGGCCACGCGTTGATGGCCGCGGACGGGTTGGGGTTCCCCCAGAGGTGCCGGGCAGCCGCGGTGACCGCGCTCACCGGGTTCCAGTCGGCGACGTCTCTGAGCCAGATCGGCATGTGCTGCGTCGGAACCATCGCGTTGGAGACGAACGCCAGCGGGAAGAGCACGATGAACCCGAACGAGGCCGCGGATTCCGGGCTCTTGCTCTTGAGCCCCACGCACATCGCGATCCAGGTGAGGGAGTAGGCGAAGAACAGCACCAGCGCGAAGCCGCCGACGATCGACGCCACGCCTGCGTCAGGTCGCCATCCGACCACGAGACCCGTCACCCCGACGATGAGCGCGCAGATGCACGAGGTGGTGAGGTCGGCGAAAGAGCGCCCCACGAGAACCGACGCGCGCCACATCGGCAACGCCCGGAAGCGGTCGATCATGCCCTCGTGGATGTCGGTGCCAAGTCCCACGGCGGTGCCCATGGTCGACGTGACCAGGTTCAGAGCGAGCAGGCCCGCGAGAACGAAGTCCTTGTAGCTCCCGTTCGGGATGGGGATGCCGCCGCCGAAGATGTACACGAACAACACGGTGAACAGCACGGGCTGAAGGGTGACGTCGGATAGCTGCATGGGTTCGCGCGAGATGTGCACGAGGTTCCTGCGGGTCATCGCCCAGACGTCACGGATCCGCCGGCTGGTGGCGGAGCTCCGCTCCGAGAGCGGCGTCGTGACGAACGGCGGAGCTTCCGTGGTGACCGTCATGACCGCGCTCCTTCCAGCACCTTGTCCCCATCGTCACCGGACTTCGGCCTCCCGGGGAGCAACTCGTCCTCGAGTTGACCTCCGGTCAGCGAGAAAAAGACGTCGTCGAGCGACGGTTGGCGCACCTCGACGTTGTCGACGAGGATCCCGGCCACGTCGAGCGCGCGGATGACCGACGTCGCCAAGCCGGGCACCGGATCGACCCCCGCGTCGAGAACGCGCCCGTCGTCGCTGACGCGCACCGGCCCGTTGACGAGCGAAGCGATCGCCGAGGCGGCCTCGGAGTGCGGGCTCGCCAGCGTGACCTCCAGCCGCGCGCTTCGGCTCGCGTGCTTGAGCTCGAGAGGGGTGCCGTTGGCGACGACCCGCCCGTGGTCGATGACGACGATCCGATCTGCCAGCTCGTCCGCCTCCTCGAGGTATTGGGTGGTGAGCAGCACCGTGATGCCCTCCGCGAGCAGCTGGCGCACCGCCTCCCACACCCGCAGGCGGCTGGACGGGTCGAGGCCCGTCGTGGGCTCGTCGAGGAACAACACGGGCGGTCGGGCGACCAGGCTTGCCGCCACATCGAGCCTGCGACGCATCCCGCCCGAGTAGCCCTTCAGGACCCGGTCGGCGGCGTCGGAGAGCTCGAACTGCTCCAGCAGTTCCTTCGCCCTCGCCTTCGCGCGCCGGCCGCTGATCCCGCTGAGCTCCGCCACGAGGACGAGGTTTTGGCGTCCGGTGAGGAGCCGATCAAGCGTTGCGTCCTGCGCGGCGACCCCGATGCGGCGACGAACCTCGGCGGGGTGGCGCACGACGTCGATGCCGGCCACCGCCGCCCGCCCCGAATCCGGCAGTGCGAGCGTCGTCAGCACCCGGACCGCCGTCGTCTTGCCGGCGCCGTTCGGGCCGAGGAGCCCGAGGACGGTTCCCGGCGCCACCGAAAAGTCCACCCCCGCCAGGGCCCGGGTTTCGCCGTACCGCTTGGTCAGCGCCTCGACTTCGATCATGTCTCGCGTCATCCGCCTCACCTGACTAGCCAACCAGTAAGCTGCACTGGCCACATGGTAAGTAGGTTCCTAACTAGCTGTCAAGTAAGTGGCCCCACGAGTGCGAGGAGGGCGCCGGGATGAGCCGATCGAGTCCCGCCGGCGCGACGGGTGCGGGCGAGGACTCGTCGGCCCCGCCCCGTGGCGAGGCACGACCGACCTCCACTCGCGACCGCATCCTCGACACGGCCCTGCAGCTCTTCACGGAGAAAGGGTTCGACGCGACGACGCTGCAGGAGATCGCAGACCGGCTCGGTTTCACCAAGGCTGCGATCTACTACCACTACCGTTCCAAGGAAGACATCCTCATGGCGCTGCACATGCGCATGCACCAATTGGGCGTGGAGGCCTTGGAGCAATTGCGCGAGCAGCGTGTGGTCACGCTCGAGATGTGGGAGACCCTTCTTTCGTCGTTGCTCGACGAGATGGTGGCGCAGCGCCCTCTGTTCCTGATGCACGAGCGGAACCAGGCGGTCCTCGAGCGGCTTCACCGTGAGGAGCACGACGCGCAGCACGAAGATCTCCAGGTGCGCCTGGTTCAGATCCTGTCGGATCCCTCGCTCCCCCTTCGCGATCGCGTGCGCATGTGCTCCTCACTCGGTGCCATCTTCAGTGTGCTCTTCATCGGACGCGATGCCCTGGACCCCGGGTCGGAGGAGCTCGCCCCGCTCCTTCGCGACGCGATCCACGACCTTCTCGCTCCGTAGGCGTGCAGAAGACGTCCGGCGTCGTGATGACGCATGGATCGGGCGGAGACGGGCATGAGGACCACGACCCGGGAGGAGGAGAGTTGCGCCAATTCGCAGACGAGGAAGAAGACCCGCCGTCGCCACCTTTCGACATCGTCGACGAATGGATCGCCGAATCGTTTCCCGCGAGCGACCCACCCCAGTCGTGGGACCGCGAGCCGGCCTCCCGGTGGTGCCCGGGAGAGGCGCCGTGATCGACGTGAGCAAGGATCGGTTCGAAGAGCTCGTGTCGGAAGCCCTCGACTCGCTACCCCAAGAGTTCGCCAGCCGCATCGACAACGTGGCCGTCATGGTGGAGGACGGCACGACCGAGAGCCCGTTGCTCGGGCTCTACGAGGGCATTCCCCTGACCAAGCGGACGGCCGGCTACACCGGCGTGGCACCGGACAGGATCACCATCTTCCGACTTCCGATCCTCGCTCGGAGCAGGACCGAAAACCAGGTGAAAGAACAGGTCCGCCGGACCGTGCTGCACGAGGTGGGCCACTACTTCGGTATCGGCGACCCGCGCCTGCGCGAGCTCGGCTGGTGAGCGCCGCCCGTCCCTTCACCCGAGGGGCCGATCTGGTATATGAAGTTCTGCTAATATGTTTGTGTGAGCACCGGGAGATCCACGGCGGTCGACGCCCGGTCCGGTGCGAGCTCCGACGCTCTGCACTCTGCCGGCGAGCTCCTCCGTGCGCTCAGCGCGCCGCACCGTTTGGCGATCGTCCTCGAGCTCGCCGAGGGGACGCGCTGCGTCCACGAGCTCGTGGCGGTGCTCGGCATCTCGCAATCGCTCACCTCCCAGCACCTCCGGGTGCTCCGGACGGGTGGCCTCGTCGTGGGCGTGCGCCGGGGTAAGGAGATGGCGTACTCGCTTGCGGACGCACACGTCGCCCACATCGCTCGCGACGCGTTGACGCACGGAAGCGAGCCGAGATCACGGACAAGAGAGGAAGGAAGCAGATGACGACCACTCACGAAACCCATGAGGCACACGACCACGACCACGTCCACCGCGAGGGGTGCGGGCACGTTGCCGTGCTCCACGGAGACCATGCCGACTACCTCCACGACGGCCACGCACACCACGGCCACGAAGGTCACTGGGACGAGTGCTCGCTCGAGACCCATGTGGTGCACGACGACCACGCTCACGAGCACGGGCCGGACTGCGGCCACGCAGCCGCGCCCCATCGCGATCACACCGACTACGTCCACGAAGGACACCGGCACGCCGCCCACGCGGGACACTGGGACGAGCACTGAACATGGCCCGTCGGGCCGCGCCGGTCGAGTCCTAGGGTCGTCCGGGTGACCCTCGCGCCGTCGCTCCACGACGCCATCGCCGTTCGCCTCGCCAGGTTGGACCAGCGCTACACCCGGCTACGCCGGGTACTCGTCGAAGCCCTGGCGGCTTCGGCGCGCCCGCTGACCATCCCCGAGATCCTGGAGGCTGCGCCCGAGCTGCCCCAGTCGAGCGCCTATCGGAACGTCACCGCCCTCATCGACGCGGGCGTCGTGCGCCGGATCGCCGGCCCTGAGGACCACGGGCTGTTCGAGCTCGCTGAGGAGTTCTCCGGCCACCACCACCATCTGGTCTGCCTGGCGTGCGGCAAGGTCGAGGACGTCGTGGCGTCCGAGCCCTTGGAGCGGGCGCTGGGCGAGGCCGTCCGTGCCCTCGGCGACGCCCACGGGTACCGGGTGACCGAGCACCGCGTCGAGTTGTTGGGGCTCTGCCCCGAGTGCACGACGGCCTGACCCCTCTTTCCGTCTCACCGAGAGTCGAACCGTGCGCAGGCGAGCGGCCCGAGACGTGTCGGGGTAGACCGACGTTATAAGAGTGATTATCATTCCGCTAGGGTGGGCCGGCAGGAGGCCGGCTGCCACCGGAAGGAGTGATGGTCACCATGGGAAAACGTCGTGTGCCACGGCCCTGGACTGCGGCCGTGGCGGCCACCAGCGCTGCGGCGGTCCTCGGGGCGTTCGCGGCGTTCGGGGCGTTCGGTGCGCTCGCGTCCTCAGCCGGAGCCGCGTCGAGCGGCAAGTCCGGCACGATCGTGGCGGTCGGCGCCGAGAACGAGTACGCCGACGTCGTCTCCCAGATCGGTGGCCAGTACGTCAGGGCGACCGCGATCATGAGCAACCCGAACACCGACCCGCACACCTTCGAGTCGAGTGCGAGCGTCTCGCGCGTGGTGAGCGCCGCCCAGCTCGTCGTCCAGAACGGCGTCGGCTACGACACCTTCATGACAAAGATCGAGTCGGCGTCACCGAGCTCCTCTCGAAAGGTGATCGACGTCCAGCATCTGCTGGGTCTGCCGGATTCAACTCCGAACCCCCACCTGTGGTACAAGCCGACGACGATGCCGGCCGTGGCCAAGGCGGTCGCACGGGACCTCACGGCGTTCCAACCCGACCACGCGGCCTATTTCCAGCAGAACCTGCAGATCTTCGACGCCTCGCTGGCGCCCTACTACCAGGAGATGGCGGGGATCAAGGCGACCTTCCCGGACGCCGCGGTGGCCACCACCGAGCCTGTGGCCGACTACATGCTCCAGGCGTCGGGGATCGACAACATGACGCCGTGGGCGCTGCAGGCGGACATCATGAACACAACCGACCCCTCGCCGCAGGACGTGTCGATCCAAGACGCCCTGTTCACGTCGAAGAAGGTCAAGGTCTTCGTGTACAACCAGCAGGTCACCAGCTCGGTGACCAAGGCCTTCTACAAGCTCGCGCAGCATGAAGGCATCCCGGTGGTCGGCGTCTACGAGACGATGCCGACCCCCGGGTACGACTATCAATCGTGGATGCTTGCCGAAGCCGACGCCGTGTACAACGCGTTGGCCAGCGGCAAGTCATCGCCCAAGCTGTAGATAAGGGGGGCGCATGGCCGATCTCGCACAAGGCGCTTCCGCCGGCGTCCGACCGCCGATCCTCGAGCTCGACGGCATCGGGGTGTGGTTGTCGGGCCGGGAGATCCTGGACGACGTCAAGTTCGGCGTCGGTCCCGGCGAGCTCGTCGGGCTGATCGGCTCGAACGGCGCGGGAAAGACCACCATCTTTCGCGTCGTCCTGGGCCTCCTTGCGCCGAGTTCGGGGAGAGTGCTGATCGACGGCCGTCCCCGACCTCGACGGAACCGTTCGGTGGGCTACGTCCCCCAGAAGATCGCACTCGACCCGGACATGCCCCTGCGGTCCCGGGACCTCGTCGCATTGGGACTGGACGGCCACCGGCTCGGTGTGCCACTCCCGTCTCGGCGACGTCGCGAGCTGGTCGACGAGATGCTCCACGCCGTCGACGCCACGCGCTTCGCCGACTCGAGAGTCGGAAGCCTTTCGGGCGGCGAGCAGCAACGGGTGATGATCGCCCACGCGCTCGTCAGTCGCCCCGAGCTGCTGCTCCTCGACGAGCCGCTGGCCAACCTGGACCTGCGGAGCGAGCAGGAGGTGGTGGAGCTTCTCGCGCGGATCGCCAAGGAAAAGGGGCTTGCCGTCTTGATCTCGGCACACGACCTCAACCCGTTGCTGCCGGTCGTGGACCGGGTCGTCTACGTGGCGCACGGTCACGTAGCCAGCGGGACCACGGACGAGGTGGTCACGACCGAGGTGCTGACCCGCCTCTACGGCCACCACGTCGACGTGATCCGGCTCCACGGCCGGATCCTCGTCGTCGCCGGCCAGGGCCGGGGTGCGGACCCGCCGCTCGCACAAGAGCTCGGACGGTTGTCGAACCCTCTCGACGACATCATGGCGGTCTGAGGGTGGGCGGCTTCTGGTCCCACGTCGTGGAGCCCGGATTCTTCCAAAGCCAGACCGTCCAGGTCGCGCTGCTCGTCGGAGGCGTCGTCGCCGCAGTCTCGGGTGTGGTGGGGGTGCTCACGGTGCTCCGGGGTCAGTCGTTCGCCGGCCATGCGCTCGGGGACATCAGCGCCACCGGCGGATCGGGAGCGTTTCTCCTCAGCATCAATCCGCTCTTCGGGTTCCTCGGCATGGGCCTGGCCGCGGCCGGGTGCATGGAGGCGATCGGCGTCCGCCGCGTGCGCGGCAGGGACGTCGCCACCGGCATCGTGCTCGGTGCCGCCCTCGGAGTCGCGGCGCTCTTCCTCTACTTCGACACCACCTTTCACAGCACGTCCGGGGCGGCGATCACCGTGCTCTTCGGCTCGCTGTTCGTCGTCAGCACGTCGACCGTGCCGGCCATCGTCGCCTGCGCGGCCGGGGCCTTCGCCGTCGTCCTGCTGCTCTACCGACCACTTCTCCTGAGCTCGATCGGTGAGGACGTGGCGGCCGCGCGCGGGGTGCCCGTCCGGGTGATCGGTGCGCTCTTCATCCTCACGATGGCGATCACCGTCGCCCTCTCCGCGATCACGATCGGGGCGATCTTGAGCACGGCCCTCCTCATCGGACCGGCGGCGACCGCGCTTCGGATGACCAGACGGCCGGTCACCGCGATGGTCGCGGCCGTGGCGATCGGCGTGGCGGCGACCTGGGTGGGCTGCTTGCTCGCCTACGACAGCTTCTACTGGCCACCCGTCCAACACGGATGGCCGGTGAGCTTCTGCATCGTGGCCGTCATCTTCGTCTCGTACCTGGTGGTCGACTCGGCGCGGTGGCACCGCCTCCGCCGTGCGAACGTCCCGGCGGGCTCGCAGGACCCGGCCGCGGCCGCGGCACGTCCTCTCCACGAGTCGTCGACCCACGACGCAGAAGTCCTCGGCAGTCCCCGGACGGATTGAGATGTTCGCCGGTTTCATGGTCAACACGTGGATCGTCGCCACCATCGTGGCGATCGTGGCCGGGGTCGTCGGGTTCTTCGTCGTCCTGCGTGGCTCCTCGTTCGCCGCCCACGCCATCCCCAACGCCTCGTTCGCGGGTGCGGCAGGCGCCAACCTGGTCGGGGCGAACGCCGTCGGCGGGCTCCTGGTCTTCGCCGTCGCCGGCGCCCTGGGCATCGCCTTCCTCTCGAAGCGTGGGCGCCGTGACGTCGCCACCGCGCTGGCCGTCGTGCTGATGCTGGCGCTGGGCGCGCTCTTCTTGAGTTTCAGCACCGAGTACGCCGCGGAGACGTACTCACTCCTCTTCGGCGAGGTGCTCGGCATCTCGAGCAGCGAGCTGATGCCGACCGTCGTACTCGCCCTTCTGGCCATCGTGGCCGTCGCAACCTGCTGGCGGCTCCTCCTTCTCACCTCGGTCATGCCGGAACTGGCCGAAGCGCGCGGCGTGCACACCTACCGGGTCGAGTTGGTGTTCCTCTTGATCGTCGCGGTGGCGACCAGCCTGAGCGTGCCGGTGGTCGGGGCCCTCCTGATGTTCAGCCTGATGATCGGTCCCCCCGCGGCGGCCCGCTCGTTCACCACGAACCCCTTCTTCGCCGTCGTCCTGGCCGTCTCGTTCGCCTTGGCGACCGTGTGGGCCGCCATCGCGGCGTCCTACACGACCACATGGCCGATCGGGTTCTTCGTGGGTGTGCTCGGGGCGGCGTTCTTCCTCACCGGACGGGCCTACGCCGTCTGGCGCCGGGATCGGACCGGTGCCCCGGCCGCCCGACCGTCGGCCGGTCAGTCGGGGGCGACCGAGATCGTCGCCCGATCCGGGTAGAACGCCACGTGACCGGCGATCTCGGCGACGGCCGGGTACGGGTCCTCGTACGCCCACAGGGCGTCGGGCACCTCTCGGCCGTTCGGGATGACGACGCTGTAGTAGGCGGCGTCCCCCTTGTAGGGGCAGTGGCTGGTGGTCTCCGACCGGCGCAGCAGCTCGGGATCGACGTCCTCGAGCGGCACGTAGTAGACGGGGGGGTGGCTGGCTTCCCGCAGGACCAGCACCTTGGAGCTCTCCGCCACCGTCCGGCCGTCGACCTCTACCCGCACGTGCACCGAGCCGGGCTCGATCGTGATCGGGTGCCACCCGTCGGGGACCCTCATGCCATCGCTCATCGGCGACCCTTTCTTCGACTTCGCCCCCCCTGGCGTCCAGCGCCGGGCGGCCGCGCCCTATTCCATCGGGACGACGGGGAGCGGGCCCAACAGGTCGCTCGCAGGGGCGGGCATGTAGGAGAAGTTCTTGGCGCGGGCGCCGCCGTCGACGACGAAGTCGCATCCGGTGATGAGCCGTGCGTAGTCCGAGCACATCCAGGCGACGCAGTGCCCGATGTCGGTCGGCGTACCGGTCGTGCCCATGGGCACGAGGGGGGGACGGTCGCCGGTGTAGTGGGTCGGCCTGCGCCACTCCTCGTCCCCTCCCCCGCCCCCGAGGCGGCCGCCTCTCCCCGAGAGCAGCGGCGCGGTGCCCTTGGCGACCAGGTCCGGGTTGTCCGGGGTCGGGGCGGTCGGGCTGTAGCCGTTCACCCGGATGCCGTAGGGGGCGAGGTCCATCGCCGCCGCGCGGACGAAGTTGTTGATCCCCCCCTTGTGGAAGGCGTACGCGACGACCCCTGGTGACGCGCTCCACCCGTGCGAGGACGAGATGCACACGATCGAGCCGCGGATCTGGCGCTCGCACATGGACCTCGCGACGTGCTTGGTGAACAAGAAGGTGCCGAGTCCGCTCACGAGGACGGCCCGCGCGAAGGCCTCGGCGGTCTCGTCCAGCACTCCCTTCCCTCCGAGCAGGGCGGCGTTGTTCACCAGGATGTCGATCTTTCCAAAGGCGTCCAGCACCGCCTGGACGTTGGCGGCGACCTCGTCCTCCGCGGTGACGTCACCCTGGAGCGCAATGCCCCGGTACCCGTTGCGCTCGAGGCGGGCCACGCATGCTCTCGCATTGTCCAGGTCCACGTCGTTGCAGGCGACGGTGGCGCCGTAGGACGCGAGCGCGAGGGCGATGCCGCTGCCGATGTTGGGGCCTGCGCCGGTGACGAGCGCGGTCCTCCCCTCGAGGAACTGCTCCATCGGACTCCCTTCTCCTTTCCTCCGCCCACGGCGGAGATCGACGAGTTGCGCCGCAACGCGACGGGCGCGCCCGGGACGCTGCGGCAGGACCGCCCTTACGCGAGTGCGGGGACGACCTCTGCTCCCAGCAGCCGGATGTGGTCGAGGTCCTCGCCGTCGTAGACGTGGAAGTAGACGACGTCGGCTCCGAGCGTGCGCGAGGCCTCAACCCGCGCGATGACGTCGTTCGGAGTGCCGACGACGCCGGCGGCGAGCAGCCGCCTGCCCGCGTCGCCGAGGCGGTCCCGGCGCATCTCGGCTTCCTCTTGCGACGTGCCGCAGCTGACCGGGACGACCGTCGAGATGGTGACCGTGGCCGGATCGCGTCCCATCTCCTCACAGATCCTGCGGAAATTGTCGACCACGCCCGAGTCCGAGCCCGACAAGGCGGCGTTGAACTCGTCCGCATAGCGTGCGGCGATCCGGGGCGTGCGCTTCGGTCCGACCCCGCCGACGATGATCCTCGGGCGCGGACGCTGCGACGAGCGCGGGAAGTTGGCGCAGCCGTCGATGCGCCAGTGTCGCCCCTCGAAGCTGAACCGTTCCCCGGGCGGGGTGGTCCAGAGCCCGGTGACGATCGCCAGCGCTTCCTCCAGGCGGTCGAACCGCTCGCCCGTCGGCGGGAAGGGGAGCCCGAAGTACCGGTGCTCCCGCTCGTACCAGCCGGTGCCGATCCCGAGCTCGACGCGTCCCCCGCTCATCGCGTCCGCCGTGGCCACCTCGACGGCGAGTTGACCGGGGTGGCGGAAGGTGGCCGCCGTCATCAGCGTCCCGAGCCGCACGACGCTGGTCTCCCGTGCCAGCCCGCCGATGGTGGTCCAGGAGTCCGTCGGCACGAGACTGGTGTCGTCGGCGTCGATGCCGAGATAGTGGTCCGACCTGAAGAAGGCGTCGAAACCTGCCTCCTCCGCCGTCCTCGCCATCGCGGCGAGCTGGTCGTAGGTCGCGCCGTAGCGCGGCTCGAGCAGCACGCGTACCCTCATCGCTCCTCCAGTCCTCCCGGCCACCGCCGGGCCCGACGCGTCAACGCGGTGCCCCTGCTACTTCGGCTGCTCGACGCCGAGGAACCGGAAGGCGTTGTTCCAGCAGATGTCCTCGACGACCTCCGCGGGCAGGTCCATCGAACGCAGCGTCCGGCCGATCGGCTGCTCCCTCGGCATGGCCGGGAAGTCCGTCCCGATGAGGAGCCGGTCGTGGCCGAGCATGTCGATCAAGAAGCGCAGCGCCCGGCGGTCGAACACGAGCGAGTCGTAGTAGTACGTGCGGGCGACCTCGATCGGGGACCTGCCCTGCGTCTCGCGCTCGGGCGGCAGCTCGTCCCAGGTGCCGCCCCAGAACCAATGGGCCCGCGGCAGCGTGAGCGGGAAACCGCCCGCCCCGTGGCTGAAGCACATGCGCACGTCCGGGCAGTGCTCGGGGAGGCCACCCGAGACGACCGAGGCGGCAGCGACGGCGATCTCGCTCATCACCGAGAAGGTCGGCCCCGCCGCACGCGGCAGGCGCTCGCCGAAGGTGGGGTTGAGGGCGTGCACGAAGACCGGCAGCCCGAGGCGTTCGGCCTCCTCGAAGAACGGGAAGAAGTGGTCGTCGCCGATCGAGCGGCCGCCTGCGTTGGAGGCGATCTCGACTCCCTTGAGCCCCATCGCCCTGAGCGTCGCGAGCTCCTTCGTCGCGAGGTCGACGTCCTGGAGGGGCACCATGCCCATGCCGAGGATGCGACCGGGGTCTGCCTCGGACAAACGGACCACGAACTCGTTCACCCGCCGGGACAGCTCGAGCCCCTCGTCGCCGGGAAGGTTGTAGTCGAGCAGCGGGGGCATCGGCGTGACCACCTCGACGTCGACGCCGTTGGCGTCCAGCGCCTCGAGCCGCGCCTCGGAAGCGAAGAAGACCGCCTTGGCCGGGAAGCGCATCGGGCCGTTCTCGAGCACGCGGCTCGCGGCGTCCTCCCCCGGGCCGATGCTCGGCCCCGGCCTGTCCCCCCTTCCGACCGGCGAAAGCCGGTCCGGGATCACGTGCGCGTGCAGGTCGACGATCAATCGCTTCTCCTTCCTTTCGCAGGCTGCAGTCGCATTTCATTTCGCAGGCTGCAGGCGCAGACTGCCAGGGCGCCGGTCGCAGGAGGCAGGCGCCGGGTACTACCGGTCGGCAGGGCCTCTCCGGAGCTGCCGACGCTCAGGGCGTCGGGCAGATCGCCACGTGCACCGCCTCTTCGCCCTCGACTTCGCCGGCGAGCGTCTCGATGGCCCGGACGGTGTCGGCCAGCTCGAAGGTGTGGGTGTGCATCTTCTCGAGCGGGAGGCGGCCGGACTCGATCGCCTCGATGGCTTGGACGTACGCCGTGGCGTCGACGCCGAAGGCTCCGACCATCGTGATCGCCTTGTTGATCAGACGGTCCGTCGTGATCTCGATCCCCTTTCCGCCCTTCAATCCGGCGAGGACGACCCGGCCGCCGTGACGCACGGACTCGATGGCGTCCAGCACCGGCGCGCTCGCGATCGGGGTGAGCTCGAGCACCACGTCGGCTCCGACACCACCGGTGAGGTCCATCACCTTCTCGACGGTGTTCTCCTCCTCGACGTTGATGGTGTGGTCGGCCCCGAACTCCCTGGCGAGGTCGAGCTTGGCGCCGTCCTTGGCGAGCCCCGTGACGATGACGGTGCCGGCACCCGCAATTTTCGCGGCGATCACCGCCGCGATCCCCCGCTGGCCCGGCCCGAGCACGAGCACCGTGTCGCCGATGCCCGTCCTGCCGTAGTCGACGGCCCACCGGAACCCTGCGCCGAGCGGGTTGAAGAGCACCGCGACCTCGGCGGGGATGTCCTTGCGCATCTTGTGCACGATGGAGTCGGGGTGGAGGTAGATGTAGTCGGCGAACCCGCCCCAGAGCGACGGCTCCTTCTCGATGGGCGTGACGCCGTGGCCACCACGTCGATTGCGGCACGCCTGGTAGCGGCCGGTCAGGCAGAGGTCACAGGTGTGGCAGGGGATGATGATCTCGATCGCCACGCGGTCGCCGGTCTCCACCCCCCAGCGGGCGGCTGCACGCTCCCCGATCTCCTCGATCACGCCGAGCGGCTCGTGCCCCGGGATGGAGGGCTTGGCGCCCTCCCGCCAGAGGTGGCCCTTGTACTGCTCGACGTCGCTCCCGCAGATCCCGCACGCCTCCACCCGCACCAACGCGTCGTCGTCGCCGATGGTCGGCCGCTCGAACTCACGCAGCTCCATCTGGCGCGGCCCCGATTGGACCATCGCCCTCACCTTGTCGCTCAACTGGTCAGCTCCTCTCGGGACTGAGCATTCAGACGTTCCCGTCGATCACGACGCTCTTCAGCTGGGTGTAGTCGAGGATCGAGTCGGCACTCATCGTCCGGCCGAACCCGCTGTGCTTGTAGCCGCCGTGCGGCGCCCCGATCACCCCACGCGACCAGGTCGTGTTGATGCCGACCTGCCCCGCCTCGATTCCCCTCGCCAGGCGGACCGCACGGCCGACGTCCGTCGTCCAGATCGACGAGACGAGCCCGTAGCGGGTGCCGTTCGCGATGGCGAGCGCCTCCTGCTCGTCGTCGTAGGTGAGCACCGAGAGCACGGGCCCGAAGATCTCCTCCTGGGCGATGCGCATCTGCGGGGTCACGGCGTCGAAGATCGTCGGCTCGACGAAGAAGCCCGGGTCGAACTTCTCCCCCGAGAGCTTGTGGCCGCCGGTGACGACCTTGGCGCCCTCCTTCCGGCCGGCGTCGAGGTAGCCGAGGACCCGGGCCTCTTGCTTCGCGCTGATGAGCGGGCCCATGTCGACCTTCTCGTACCACGGTCCGACCGTCACCTTCTCGAAGGCGCCGGCGAGCGCCTCGACGACCTGGTCGTGAATCGTCGCGTCGACGACGAGACGCGAGCCCGCGGCGCAGACCTGGCCCGTGTTGAAGGTGATCGCCCGCACGATCGTCGGGATCGCCCGGTCGAGCGGGGCATCGCGCAGCACCACCTGAGGCGACTTTCCGCCGAGCTCGACGTGCAGGGGGATCAGGTTCTTGGCGCAGGCCTCCATGACCTTCGAGCCGGTCTCCGGCGAGCCGGTGAAGCTCATCCGACGAACCCCCGGGTGGGCGGGCAGCGCGGCGCCTGCCTCGGGCCCGTAGCCGGTCACGACGTTGACCACGCCGGGGGGGATGCCCGCCTCGAGCGCGAGCTTCCCGAGGAGCAGCGGCGTCAGCGGCGCGTCCTCGGCCGGCTTGACGACGATGGTGTTGCCCGCGGCGATGGCGGGGGCGACGTCTGCGATCGTGAGCGGACCGGGCGTGTTCCAGGGGATGATGCTGCCGACCACCCCGTAGGGCTCGCGCAGCGTCAGTCCGAGCATGTTCGGCATCGACGTCGGAAGCGTCTGACCCGTGATCTTGTCGGCGAGCCCCGCGACGTAGGTGAGGATGCCCGGGATGCCCGAGGGGCCCCAGGACGGCCGGCCCACCTCCAGGCGCTCGAGGAGGTCGATCTCCTGCTCGTGCGCCCGGCAGACCTCCGCCCACTTGTAAAGGAGCTGGCCCCGGACCGTCGGGCTCGTGTCGCGCCATGCTCGCAAGGCGGCCGCGGCGGCGTCGACGGCGGCGTCGACGTCGGCCGCTGCGCCCCGCGCCACGGTGGAGAGCAGCTCCTTCGTGGCGGGGTTGATCACCTCGATGACCTCGCCGCTTTCGGCAGGGACCCACTCGCCACCGACGAGGTGCGTCCCTTCGGGAACCAGCGCGCCGACATCCAGGCGGCGCGTGTCCTTCTCCTGCGCCAGTGTCACGGTCATCTGCCGCTCCTTCTCACGTTGACTCGAAGGCGTCCTGCATGACGCGCACCTGCGGCGGCACCTCGACGTGCATGCCGGTGAGCGCGAGCACCTCGTCGACGCCGAACCCCCGTGCCACCTCCTCCAGCCGGAAGGTGCTCCCGACGCGCCGCAGGAGGGCGAGGTCCGTCACGACGGTGTCCACGACCCCGACCGCGGTGATCGGGTAGGTGCAGCGCTCGACGAGCTTCGGCCGGCCGGAGCTGTCGCAGTGCTCCATCGTGATGATGACGCGCTTGGCCCCCACCGCGAGGTCCATCGCCCCCCCGATCCCGCCCCCGGCCATCTCCGGCGTCGCCCAGTTGGCGAAGTCGCCGTTCGCGGCAACCTGGTAGGCGCCGAGCACGACGGCGGACAGCCGGCCGGAGCGCGCGATCTCGAAGGAGGTGACGCTCTCGAAGAACGAGGTGCCGGGCCGGGTCGTGACGAACCAGCCTCCGGCGTCGTGCACGTCGGGGTCGAAGTCGTCTTCCTCCGCGAAGGACCCGTAGTCGAGGATGCCGTTCTCGGCGTGGAGGACGACCTCCCGGTCGCCGAGGTGGTTCGTGATGAGGTTCGGGAGCCCTGCGCCGAGGTTCACGTACGTGCGGTCCTCGAGCAGCAGCGCGGCACGCCGCGCGATCTCGTTCCGGGCAAGCGCCGGCTTGTCGTTGTAGGACCGCGCGCTGGTCGCCGCACGGTTCGGGCGCATCGGCAGCGACCTCGTGTCCATCGTGTAGGTGCTCTGGACGACGCGGCCCACGAACGCTCCCGGGATGTCCACGAGGTCCGGCGGGATCTCGCCGGGCTCGACGATCTCCTCGACCTCGGCGATGGCGACGCGGGCCGCCTTGGCGAAGCTGACGTTGAAGTTGCGCGAGCCGCCGCGCATCTGGATGTTGCCGAGACGGTCGCCGCGGTAGCCGCGGAGGAAGGCGAAGTCGGTGGTGATCGCCAGCTCGAGGACGTAGGGCTTCCCGTCGAAGTAGCGGACCTCCTTGCCCTCGGCGAGCGGGGTGCCCACCGCAGTGGGCGTGTAGATCGCCGCCAGCCCCGCCCCCCCGGCGCGCATCCGTTCGACCAGGGTGCCCTGCGGGACGACCTCGAACTCGAGCTGGCCGGCGGTGATCTGGGTCTCGGCCTCGGACTCGCGCACCCCCGGACGGGCGGAGAAAGAGGCGACGAGCTTGCCCAGCTGATGGTTCTCCGCCAGCAGGTGGGCCGTCGGGTGTCCAGGCTGACCGAGGCCGTTGCAGTAGACGGTCAGGTCCTTCGACCCGAGGTCGGCGAGCGCCATGATCAGGCTCGAGGGAAAGCGGTGCGCGAGCCCGAAGCCCGCGATCGCGACGCTCGAACCGTCGACGACGTCGGCGACCGCCTCCGCAGGGGAGGCGACGATCTTGTCCATGCTGCGACCAACGGTCGTCCCCACGCGACGCCCTCCGGTTGTGCCTGCGCTTGCGGGCTCTGGCGTGGTGTCGACGCTCGTCGTCCGCGCAGAGCGGGCTGCGACGCACCGTAGAGCACCGGCGCGCGTCGACGCAACGCGCGCGATGTGCGCCGCCCGTCCCGACTCCGGTCGAGGGCGGGGCCGGGGGACCCGGAGCTCAGCTGCCGGAAGGCTCCGGGGCCGGCTCGGGCAGGAAACCGGCGCGACCCCCGCCGTCGAGCACGAGGTACTGGCCGGTCATGTACCCGGCGTCGTCGCTCGCCAGGTAGGCGACCGCGCCGGCGATGTCCTCGGGTCGCCCCACGCGCCCGACCGGGATCCCCTGCGCCCTGCGCGCCATCTCTGCGTCGACGTCGAGATCCGGGTCCTCGCTGAGGAACGCGCGGCTCGTGCCGACCGCGCCCGGGGCGACGGCGTTGACGGTGATGCCCCAGCGGGCCACGTCCATCGCCAGCGCCCGCGTGAAGCCGAGGATCCCGGCCTTGGACGCGGAGTAGGCCGTCGAGTAGGCGGCGCCGATGACGCCGGCCATCGACGAGACGGCGACGATCCTCCCCCACCGCTGCTCGCGCATGACCGGGACCGCAGCGCGCGACATCAGGTAGGTGCCCCGCAGGTTGATGCGCACGACCTCGTCGAACACCTCGACGGGGACCTCTGCGATCTCACGGCGGTCGAGCCCCTGCGGGGCCGCCGCGTTGTTGACCAGGATGTCGAGACGACCGTGCGCGGCGACCGCGGCGGCGACCATGGCGTCGGCGTCGGCCACCTCGCCGATGTCCCCCGTGACCGAGCTCGCGGTGCCCCCCGCGGCCGTGATCTCCTCGACGAGGCTGTCGAGACCTCGCCAGCCGTCGTCTTCGACCCCGACGACCTCCTGGCGCCGGTTCAGCACGCCGGTCGACTTGCGGTCGGCCACGACGACCGTGGCCCCCGAGGCGGCCAGGCGCCGGGCGATCCCCCGACCGACGCCGTCCCGTTTTCCGCAGCCGGTGACGAGGGCCACCCGACGTTCCGGACTCACTGCGCTCATCGCGCGGCGCTCATGTCTCATGGCCCTCCGGATAGGTGAGGTCGATGCGGTCGCCGGGGACCTTCAGCGCGTGCTCGAGGATCGGCACCATCACGCTCGCCGGCACCAGGCATTCGGCACAGGCGTCGGGGGTGGCCGAGATGACGACCTCCACGCGCTCGCCCTCGGTCACGTCGATCTCGTAGCCGTCCGCCTCGAGCGAGGTACGGATTCCGGCGAGTCCTTCCAAGTCGATCACTGCTCCGCTCCTTGTTCTTCTCTCGTTTGGGTGCCCGGCTCTGTTCCTATTTGCGTGCCCGGCTCTGCTCTCGTTTGCGTGGCCGGCTCGGCTCTCGCTGTCGTGCCCGGCGCCGACCTGCGGACGCGGCGCCTCACCGACGGCGCTCGATCGGGCACGAGGTGTTCGACCACGTGCCGAAGACCCTGCAGACGAGCGACATCGCGGCGTTCCGGGCGCCGGTCACGGTAATCGGGATCTGCGCCCTGGTCGGGATGATCGAGGTGAGCGTATCCGGGCTCACCCGCTCCCCGTCGCTGGGCCCCCGCCCGCCCAGGCCCCCTTCTCCGACCGCGTCCTTGCCGGCCCGTCGCAGGTCGGCCTCCCGGCGCACGCAGTGGTCGATGAACCAGTCCTTGACGTCCGTCTTCGAGTACCCGGCGTTGGCCAGGAGCTGCGCGTGCTCCGGGCCGAAGACGACGAAGCAGGACTGGTCCCGGAAGATGAGCGACCCGGTCCGCACGATGGTGTCGGCGAAGTCGAAGAGGACCTGGTCCGGATCGACGGTGTGGCGGTTGTCCACGAACTCGCAGGTCCGGAGCAGCGTGGCCGACACCGCGCTCTGACCTTCGGGCAGCCCCATCTCGACCGACAGGGGTTCCCAGGGGCTCTCCTCCTCGTTTTCCCCGAAGCAGATCGAGAAGCGTCCGGGCAGGCCCTGGGTCGCCTGGTCGAACTCGTGCGGTCTGATCCCGAAGGCGTTCCGCACGATCAGCCCGATCGCCCGGGGCACCGTGGCGTTCGGACGGAACCCGGGTCCGAACGCCCCCCCGGTGCTATTGAACCCCAGCTCCTCGCGCACCGTGCCGTTCACGACGATCATCGGCGCAGGCCCGCTCGTGCTCTGCCAACCGCCTCCCTTGGCGGCCCGGTCACGCATCACCGCCTCCCAGGCCGCGAGCACCACGGGGAAGTACTCGGGCAGGCACCCCGCCATCGCGGCGTTCACCGCTGCCAGCTCGACCGTGCAGGCGCGGCCCAGGTGATCCATCCTGCCGATCACCTCGTCGGGCGGGCGGTCGGTCTCCGCGAGGAAGCGGTCGACCAGCTCGCGGGTGGCCGGGACCAGTGGGAGGCCGTCGGACCAACCCTGGTCGTAGCAGTGCTCGATCGCCGCCTGGGCGGCCTCGGGGTCGAGATCCAGCGCCGGGGCGGCCTCTCCCATCAGGCGGCGCCGCGGCGTACCGCGGCGTCGACCAGCAACGACACGACCTCGTCGGCGACACCTTCGGCGCGTGCTCGGACCTCGTCCGCCGGAAGGCCTGCCATCGGGTGCTCGACGGTGGCGTAGCGGTACCCCGACGCGCCGCGCACCACGGCCATGGCGTCGGCGGTCGCCTTGAAGGACTCCGTGCAGACCACCGCCGTCGGGGTGCCGAGCCGCTCCAGGGCGATGCCGTCGGCCACGGCGGCGGCGCTGCACGAGCCACAGTCGCCGACCGCGATGACCACGAGCTCGACAGAGTCGTGGAGGTCGTCGAGCAGCTCGGCGGGGGCGTCCACCGTCGCCACGGGCTTCTTGCGCAGGACCACGCCGCCGATCGAGTAGCGCTCCGCGAGCACCTTGCCGAGCTCGTCGACGAAACGGCCGGCATTCTGCTTGCCGTTGTCGAGCAGACCCACGGTCCTGCCGCGGAGGCTTTCGGGGCGGCGCGCGAGCCGCATCTCGGCCTCGGCCCGCGTCGTCTGTCCGGTCGGGTCCATGATCAGGCTGCCCATCGTCTCCTCCTCGGTTCGCGTCGTGTCAAGTTCCCGCGGTCCTTCAATGCTCGTGGACGATCACGCCACGGATGTTCTTGCCGTCCAGCATGTCCTGGTAGCCCTCGTTGATCTCCTCCAGGGGGTAGCGCCGGGTGATGAGCTCTTCGAGCTTCATGTCGCCGGACTTGTAGAGGCCGAGCATCTTCGGGATGTCGTAGAGCGGGTTCGCGTTCCCGAACAAGGCGCCCTGGATGCGCCGCACGTAGCCGACGAGCGGGCTGCCCGTCAGGCTCACGGTCTTCTCGTCGGGCGGGCTGACCGAGGTGATCACGACCGTGCCTGCCTTGCCGCACATCGAGACGGCGTTCGAGACGTCCGCCTCGGCGAGGAGGCCGACCGTCAGGATGATCTTGTCGGCCAGCTGGCCCCGGGTGATCTCGACGATCTTCGTTCGCGCCGCTGTCGGGTCCGCGAAGGCGAGGGTCGCCCCGAAGCGCAGCGCCTGCTCGCGCTTGAAGGGGACGGGGTCGATCGCGATGACGTTCTTCGCGCCGGCGAGCCTCGCCCCCTGGACGGCGTTCATCCCCACCCCGCCCGTGCCGAAGATCACGACGGTCTCGCCGACCCTCACGTCCGCGGCGTAGACGGCGGACGCCCAACCGGTGGTCGCGCCACAACCGACGAGACAGGCCACTTCGAAGGGGATGTCGTCGTCCATCTTGATGCAGGAGTACTCGGAGACCACCGAGTACTGGGAGAAGGAGCCGACGACGCAGAAAGCCCCGAAATCCTCCCCGTCCTGGTGGAAGCGGAAGGTCTCGTCCTGCAGGCACCCCTTCCCCGCGTACAGGCCGCGGTCGCACAGGTTCTGCCGCCCCGTCGAGCAGTAGCGACAGTGGCCACAGGCAGGGATGTAGGAGGTCACGATGTGGTCGCCCGGCTGCACCCGCTGCACCGCCGAGCCCACCGCCTCGACGATGCCGGAACCTTCGTGCCCGCCCACGAGGGGCATGCGGATGTGGGACCCCCCGCTCTCCCGGATGTGCTCGTCGGAATGGCACATCCCCGACGCCATGAACCTGACGAGGACCTCGTGGGGTTTCGGCTCGTCGAGGTCGAGCTCGGTGATCTCCCAAGGCTTGCCCGGGACCCGAAGGACTGCGGCGGTCGTCTTCATCACTTGGCTCCTTGTCTCGTCGAGCCACCGGAGGTGATCCCGCGATCGGCTCTCCCCATGCTGGCGCGCCGCGCCGGGCCGACGGACCGGCTCGAACGGTCGGGGCCCGACGTCACGACGACGCCGTGTCGGGTGCGACGGCCGAGCCTACGGCGGTGAGGTCCCCACCGCTCTTCACGGACAAGGGGAAATGGCAGGCGACGAGGTGGTCCTCGCCGACCATGCGGAGCTCCGGCACCTCCTCGGCGCAGCGGGCCTGTGCCCGGGGACACCGCGTGCGGAAGCGGCAACCGCTGGGCGGGTCGAGCGGCGAGGGGAGCTCGCCACTGATGACGTCCTTCGACCGCACCCTGCCGGTCTCGGGGTCCGGGTCGGGGATCGACTTCAGCAGGGCGAACGTGTACGGGTGGAGCGGCTCCTCGTAGAGGCTTTCGGACGGCCCCACCTCGCAGAACTTGCCGAGGTACATCACGGCCACCCGGTCGCTGACCTGCTTGACGAGGGCGAGGTCGTGGGCGATGAACAGGTAGGCGAGGTCGAGCTCCTGCCGGAGCTTTTCGAACAGGTTCAACACCTGCGCCTGCACCAGCACGTCGAGCGAGGAGACGGGCTCGTCGCAGATCAGCAGCTGCGGACTGAGCGCGATCGCCCGCGCGATCGCGACACGCTGGGCCTGCCCTCCCGACAGCTGTCCCGGGTGCCGTACGCCGTGCACCTCCGGATCGAGACCGACGAGCTCCAGGAGCAGGTCGACTCTCGCCCGGCGCTCCTGCCGACCGCCCACTCTGTAGGCGACGAGCGGCTCGGCGACGATGTCGCTGACCCGCCACTTCGGGTCGAGCGAGCCGAAGGGGTCCTGGAAGACCATCTGCATGTGGCGCCGCAGACGTTCCATCTGGCGGCGCTTGAGCTTGACCAGGTCCACGCCGTCGAAGATCACCTCGCCCGACCTGGGCGGCGGCGCCTGGACGATGGAGCGGGCGAGGGTGGACTTGCCCGAGCCGGTCTCGCCCACGACCCCGAGCGATTCTCCGGCGTGCAAGGAGAACGAGACGTCCGAGACTGCCTGGAGCATGCCGCCCTTCACCCCTCCGGCATTGCGGACGGGGAACTCCTGCACGAGGTGGCGCACCTCGAGGAGGACCTTCCCCCCTCCCGGGGTGCGACCAGCCGGCACGTCGCCCGGGAGCGTGCCCGTGCCGGCGGTCGTGCCCGATCCGTTGACGGTCATGGGCCGGCGCTCCCGCGGTGCGCGGCCACGACCGTCTCGCCCCCGGTCGCACGGCTCGGCCTCACCGGACCGCCCCCCAGCGCCGGCGCATCCCCTCGCTCAGGGTGTTGAGCGCGATGACCGTGATGAGCAGCGTGATGCACGGGATGAGCAGCAGCGACGGCCGTGCGGACATTGTGGTCTGGCCGGTCGCGATCATGTTGCCCCAGCTGGGCCCCGGCGGCGGGATCCCGTAGCCGAAGTAGCTGACGGTCGCCTCGAGGATGACCACCACGCCGGCGCCGAGGACGGCGAAGGTGAGCAGGGACGTGATGATGTTCGGGACGACATGGCGCAGGGCGATCTGCCAGCGCTTCGAGCCCGACAGCTCCGCCGCCACGACGTAGGTCCGCTCCCTCACGGTCACCGCGCCGGCCCGCGCGACCCGGGCGAAGGTCGGGACGCTGATCACGGCGAGCGCCCAGATGAGATTGATCTCGCTGGCGCCGAGACCCAGGACGATGACGACGACGAGGACGAAGGCGGGGAAGGCGATGATCACGTCGAGAAGGCGCATCGCCACCGTCTCCGCCACCCCCCGCATCATGGCCGCCATCACGCCGATCAGGCCCCCAACGGCGAGGCCCAAGCCCTGGACGGCGAAGACGATCTCGAAGGAGGTCCTGCCGCCGTAGATGAGTCGGGACATGACGTCGTTACCCACCGCTGTCGTCCCGAAGATGTGTCCCGGCGAGCCGACCGGCAGGCCGGCGTCGAGGATGCTGCCCCCTACGGGCGGGGGGATCGTGTAGAGGTACGGCCAGATGAAGCAGACGAACAAGAGGGCGAGGAGGAAGACGCCGGGGATGTAGATGTCGAGCGAGCGCACCCAGCCCCGGCCGCGGCGCACCGGGATCTCTTCGAGCACCGCCTCCGGCAGGATCTGCGTCTCGGTCTCAGACAGCAGAGCGGCCATAGCGGACCCTCGGGTCGATGACGCCGTACGTGAGGTCGGTGAGCAGGTTCACGATGACGACGATGCCGGCGAGAACCAGGACGATGCCCTGGACGAGCGGAGCGTCCCGGTCGCCCACACCGTTGATGAGCGCGTACCCGAGACCGGGGAGGCCGAAGATCTCCTCGACGATGACGGTGTACGCGAACAGCGTGGCCACGTTCAGCCCGAAGATGGTCACGAAGCCGATGAGCGAGTTCCTGAACGCGTGGCGGGTGAGGATGTACCAGGAGCCGAAGCCCTTGGCGCGGGCGGTGACCACGTAGTCCTGCGACTCCATCTGCTCGATGAGGTCCGCCCGCAGCAGCCGGACGTAGAACCCGGCCAAGGGCAGCGCGATGCTGAAGGCGGGGAGGGTGAAGTCCCGGAGGTTCTCGCCCACGCTCTGGGTGATCGGCGTGTAGCCGAGAGCCGGAAAGACGCGGAAGATCACCGCGAAGACGAGCACGAAGATGAGCCCGAGCACGAACTGGGGGACCGAAAGGAAGCCCATCGACAGGACCATCGTGATCCGGTCGACGACCCCTCCCGGGCGGCGCGCGCACAGCATCGCCAGGGGGATCGAGATCAGCAGCATCACGATCGAGGCGAAGACGATGAGCTCGAAGGTGATCGGCAGCCGCTGACCGATGATCTGGGCGACCGGCTGGCCGTTCTGCAACGAGGCGCCCAGGTGCCCGTGGAAGACCCCCACGATCCATTGCCAGTACCGCACGAAGAACGGCTCGTTCAGGTGCAGTTTGAGGTAGAGCTGGTGCACCTCCTGGGGGGTGGCGTCCGCCCCGAGCAGGGCTGAGGCGGCGTCCCCCGGCAGCAGGTTCAAGAGGACGGCCGTGAGGAAGGTCACCCCGACCATCACCGGGATGGCGACGAGGATACGGCGGACGACGAGTCGGAGGGTGGGCGACGAGGAGAACGCCGCCCACCACCGCAGGCCGCTCCCGTCCCCCTTGTCCCCGCCCGCCGCCCGGGACGGGTCGTTCCCCCCCGCCCCCCTCGACGGCGCGATCACCGACGTGCTCAACGCGACCTGCCGTGCCGTTCCTCGCCGGCGCCGTGCCCGCAGGCGGTCACCACCCGGTTGGCGACCGGCGCGAGGTCGGGACCGCTCGGGGGCGCCGGTGTCCCGGCACCCCCGAGCAACCCTCTCGAGCAGCACGCTGTCACAAGCGCCTTCCTACTCGACCTCGCACTGCTCCTTCGGTCACGAGCCGTTTCTTGCTCTCGTCCGTCCGTGTCGTACCGCTGCTCCCCGAGCGCGGACTAGGAGTTGTTGTTGTAGGCGTACTCCCACAGGATCGCCGGAACCACGTCCACCGCCGCGAGCGGGGTCGACAGACCTGGGCCGCCGGCGTTGTGGATCACCGTGTCGTAGCCGTTGATCGGGAAGAGGAACGGCCCCCAGGCCTCCTTGGCGATGAGGGCGGCCGCATCGTCGTAGTACTTCTGCCGGACGGATGTGTCGGTCGTCCCGGCGGCCTCCTCCAGCAGGGTGTCGAGCTGTGTGGAGTGCACGCCCGAGAACGGCGAGTGCGATGTGAAGCGGAAGGCCACGCCGACGCCGGTGGCCGGTGTGTAGGCACCCGCCGTCTGCAGCGCGATCTGCCACTTGCCGGTCTCGAACTCCGCCACCAACGCGGTGAGTGTGTACTCCTTGAGCGTCACGTGCATGCCCGCGTCCTCGTACATCGTCTGCAGCGCCTCGTCCATCTCCTGCGCTTGGACGTTCTCGATCGTGAAGAGTGTGAAGGAGAGTCCGCCGAGCTTCTTCACGATCGCCTTGGCCTTGCTGAGTGTGTAGCCGATGTAACCGGGCACCTTCTGCTCGTAGAACTTGCCGGCAGGGGCTTCGAAGGACTCACCCACGGGGGTCTTCCCGCCGAACAGCTTTGTGTCGAGCAGCTTGGCTGTCGTGGCGTAGTAGATGGCCTTGCGCGCTGTGATGTTTGTGAACGGCTTGATCGACGTGTTGACCTGGATGTCGTACGGCGACGTGGAGGGCTCGCTCGTGAGGGTGAAGTGCGACCCGAACGATTTCGCCAGCGACGGCGAGGAGATGTCCTCGTACGCCTGCCCGGCCCCCGCCAGCATCGCCTCGTAGGCCGCTTCTGTGTTGGCCACCGACTTGAACGTCAGGTTGTTGAGGTAGGGAAGCCCGGTCTGCCAGTAGTGCGGGTTCTTCTTCAGCACCAGGACCGAGCTCGGCGTGTCGCTCACGACCTCGAAGGGGCCTGCGCCGACCGGGGTGATGGCGTACTTCGCCGCACCCTCCTTGGCGAGCGCTCCCGGCGCCACGATCCAGTTGAAGATGCTCCCCTGCATCGCGCTGATGAACGAGGCGTCGACGTACTGCAGCGTGATCGACACCCCGCCCGGGATCACCTTGATGACCGGCGTTGTCTTCTGGTCGAAGGTCGGCTTGCACGAACAGCTGGTCGTGAGGTCGGCCTTCCAGTCGGCGGCAACGGCTGTGGGCGTGAACGACTCGCCGTCGGAGAACTTCACTCCCTTCCGGATGAAGACGTCGATCGTCTTTGTGCCGTTCGTGAACTTGTAACCGGTGGCGAGGTCGTCGACGTTCGCGCCTGTCGGGCCGAGCTCGAACAGCTCACCGAAGATGGCGTCCAGATAGCTGATGTCCGCACCGCCGTCGGTGTCGGTCTCCGGGTCGAGTCCGGGCCAGCTGCCCTCGTAACCCGTCCACTCGAGCACCGTCATCGAGCCTCCCTCCTTCGGAGTGACGCCGCCGCAGTACGGGCACGGCGGTGCCGAGGAGGTCGTGTGCGCCGACGAGGTCGTGTGCGCCGCCGCAACGTTCGCGAGATCGTGCGAGCGCGCCGCCGAGGCCATCGAACCGGTGCCGATCAGCATGAGCACCATCGCCACGACGAGCGACGCCATGCCGGCCCCGATGAACACCCGCCTGTGCCCCCGCTCTGCGCGAACTCTTGCAGAGTGCTCTTTCACTGGACTACCCCCTTGTGTCTCACTGAACTACCCCCTTTTTGTCTGCCTTCTTCTGACTGCTGCTGACTGCTTCGAGCTCCTTCGAGCTCCCCTGGCGGGGTTCGGCAGGGAGCCGGCAGGGTCGCCCACCCACGACTGCACGTGCCGGGCGACGCCGCGGGCTCGGGCTCACCCGTCGTAGATCACGACGCCGCGGATGTTCTTGCCGTCCAGCATGTCCTGGTACCCCTCGTTGACCTCGTCGAGCGTGTAGCGCCTCGTGATCAGCTCGTCCAGCATCAGGTCGCCGTTCTCCCAGAGCGAGAGCAGGCGGGGGATGTCGTGGAGGGGGTTCGACGACCCGAAGATGGTCCCCTGGATGCGCTTCTGCCAGCCGGTGATGGCGGCGCTGTTCTGGACGATGGTCATCTCGCCCTGCTTCGGGATGCCCGTGATGGTGATCGTGCCGCCCTTGCCGACGATCTTGATCCCCCGGTCGACGACGTCGGCCGTCATCACGCCGACGGTCAAGATGGCGTGATCCGCTCCTTCGCCCCAGGTGACCTCGGTGATGAACTTCTGCGCTTCGTCGGGGTCGGTGAACGTACGGGTGGCGCCGACCTTCTCGGCCATCTCCAGTTTGAAGGGGACCGGGTCGACGGCCACGAGATGCTTGGCCCCGGCGAACCGGGCGCCCTGCACGGCGTTGATCCCGACCCCGCCGATGCCGAAGACGACGACGACGTCCCCGGCGCGCACCTGCGAGGCGTAGACGGCCGAGCCCCACCCGGTGGTGACGCCGCAACCCACCAGCGCCGCCACGTCGAAGGGGAGCCAGTCGTGGATCTTGGTCACCGACCACTCGGAGAGGACGGCGTACTCCGAGAAGGTGCCGAGCACGCACATGCCGCCCACGTCCTCGCCGTTCTCGTGGAAGCGGAAGGTCTGGTCGGGGAGGCAGCCGACCGCGGCGTACAAACCTCGGTTGCAAAGGCTGGAGCGGCCGGTCTGGCAGTAGCGGCATGCGCCGCAGACCGGGATGAACGAGCAGACGATGTGGTCGCCTTCGGCCACCCGGGTGACCTTGGAGCCCGCAGCCACGACCACGCCGGAGCCCTCGTGGCCGCCGACGATCGGGAGGCGGGCGCGGCTGTCGCCTGAGCGGATGTGCTCGTCGGAGTGGCACAGCCCCGCCGCCTTGAACTTGACGAGGACCTCGGTCTCCTTGGGAGGGTCGAGGTCGAGCTCGACGATGTCCCACGGCTTGCCGAACTCGTGAAGCACGGCTGCTCGGGTCCTGCTGACGGTTTCCGTCATCGCGGCCACCTCCGGTCTCGACGAAGGGGGGCCGAGGTGCGTCGGTCCACCGGTCCACCGCCTGCGAGCAGCTCGTGTCCTTCGGTCACCGCACGGCCACCGCTCGGCTCACGTGCCTCGAGTCGCAGACAGGCCCGGCTGCGTCCGCTCCGCGCCCTCGCGGGGGACGGTGTGATCCGATCGGCGTCATAGCCCCCCAAGCCCCGCACGTTGGACATCTGCAAACGACAGCTGAAACGTATCGCTTTGTTTACAGGAATGTCAACATTGGGTGCACATCGGCCCGCCCGGGTCACGTAGCCCCACGTCGCGTCCACGTCGCGTCCACGGAGGCCCCCCGTCGTCGCCGGGACCCGACGGCACCACGCACCCGGCGGGCTCCGGGGAGTTCTTGTGCTCCCAGGAGGCGGTGGCTACGGTGAGCCCGCGAAATCCCACGGTACCCGCACCCGGCGCCCTGGAGGAACGGTTGGCGCTGCACACGAACCAGGACGTCGGCGTGGCGGCTAGCGCGACGGGGACGGGAGACGGGCAGGTCGGTCGCGAGTCGTTGCTCGTCGTACGCGACCTCCGCGTGCGCTTCGTCCAGCGGAGGCGGCAGGTCTACGCCGTCAACGGGATCAGCTACGAGCTGGCAGCGGGCAAGAGCCTCGCGATCATCGGCGAGTCCGGCTCGGGCAAGACGGTGAGCTGCCGGGCGGTGATGGGCCTCCTCCCGCCGACCGCCCGGGTCACGGGGTCTGTCCGCCTCGGGGGCGACGAGCTGGTCGGGCTCTCGGAGAAGGAGCTCTGCCGCTACCGGGGGACGGGGGTGTCCATGGTGTTCCAGGACCCCTCCCGTTCGCTCAACCCGACCATGCGGATCGGGCGGCAGGTCGCGGAGGCCGTGCGCGCCCACCTGCCGGTCAGCCGCGACGAGGCCCGGGACCGGGCGGTGGACCTGCTCGAGCGCGTGCGCGTCCCGGCTGCGGCCCGCCGCTACCTCGACTACCCCCACCAGCTGTCCGGGGGCATGCGCCAGCGGGTCATGATCGCCATCGCCTTGGCGTGCGACCCGAAGCTGCTGATCGCAGACGAAGCGACCACGTCGCTCGACGTCACCACCCAGGCCCAGATCATGGAGCTGCTGATCGAGCTGCAGGAGCAGAGCAACATGGCGCTCGTGCTCGTCAGCCACGATCTCGGGCTGGCGGCCTCCTACGTCGACGAGGTGATCGTGATGTACGGCGGGCGGGCGGTCGAGCAGGCGTTGACGCGGGAGCTCTTCGCCAACGTGAAGATGCCCTACACCCGGGCGTTGCTGCAGGCGATCCCCCGCCTCGACCGCCCGTCGCACCTGCTGCTACCCGTGGTGGAGGGTCGCCCGCCGGACCTCAGCCGTCTACCGGCCGGGTGTGCCTTCGCGCCGCGCTGCGACCGGGCGGACGAGCGCTGCCGGACGAGCACCCCGGAGCTGGTCGCCCCCGGGGGCGACGGTCACCGCTTCGCCTGCTGGCACCCCTGCGACGAACCGATCGGCGCAACGGTCTGACCCCGGCACGCGGCGTCGAACGGGAACGGTCTCACCCCGGAACGCGGCGTCGAACGGGGTCCGGGCCTGCGGCACGCGGCGTCGAATAGAGTCCCACGTGTCGGGCGCGGTCCGACGGGAGAAGGAGGATGGCGTAATGAAGTTCGTGCTCGTCGATCCCACTCAGCAGCCGACCGGCCTCGCCGTGACCCTGGCAGCCCGTCCGGCCGAACTGCGCGGGTTGCGTCTCGGCCTCATGGAGAACACCAAGGCCAACGCCGCCGCGCTGCTCGAGGAGGTGGAGGCCTTCCTGCGGGACGAGCTCGAGCCCGCGATCGTCAACCGGTACAGCGTTCCCGGGACGCTGCCGGCGTCCGACGAGGTGCTCGACCAGATCGCCGCGGAGTGCGACCTCGTCATCGAGGCGATAGGCGATTGAGGGAGCTGTAGCGCGGCCAGTGTGGCCGACGTCATCTTTCTCGAGCGTCGCGGCGTGCCGTCCGCGGCGATCTGCACCGATGCGCTCCAAGCGAGCGCGAACGCCATGGCAGCCCTGCACGGGGCCCCGGGGTACCGCTACGCGATCGTCCCGCACCCGGTGAGCAGCCTCGACGCCGACGGGCTGCGCGCCCACGCGGAGTTGGCCGCTCCCCAGGTCCTCGAGATCCTGCGCGGCCCCGGCGCGGGCGGCGAGCCCGGGCGGCACAGCTGATGGCCGTCGACGAGGCGCGGGACGAACCACCGGTCGACCTCGACCCCCTCCTCCAGGCGATCGAGCACTGCTACGAGCAGGGTTGGACCGACGGCCTGCCCGTCGTGCCGCCGACGCCGGAGCTCGTCGAGCGGTTCCTCTCTGCGACCGACCGGGACCCGGACGAGATCCTGGCCAACATCAGCCAATTCCGACGGGTCGCGACGGTGCGCCAGATCGCCGTCTGCGCGGCGATGGCGGGTTGCCGACCCGAGTACCTTCCCGTCGTCCTCGCCGCCTTCGAGGCGGTCATCGACGAGGGGTGGCCGGAGGCGGGGGCATGGCAGAGCACCACCGGAGGCGGGCCGCTGCTGATCGTCAACGGCCCGGTGCGCACCGAGCTCGGCTTCAACTCGAGAGGCAACGTCTTCGGCCCGGGCTTCCGCGCGAACGCGACCGTCGGCCGGACGATGCGGCTCGTCATCATCGACGTCTTCGGGGTGAGCCCGCACGAGCTCGACCAGTCGACGCAGGGCAATCCCGGCAAGTACAGCCTGTGCATCGCCGAGAACGAGGAGGAGAGCCCCTGGGAGCCGCTCCACGTGGAGCTCGGCGGTTCCTCCGACGAGAGCGCGGTCTCGGCGCTGCACACCCGCGGCATCGACTTCATCGACAACCGGCAGACGGCCGATGCCCACCACATCCTGAACGACATCGGCGACTCGATCGCCCGGACCGGCACGATCTTGCGGGCCGAGAAGCGCATCGCCGTGATCATCGGCCCCGAGCACGCCCAGTTGCTCGCGACGCAGGGGATGACCAAGCGCGACGTGAAGGAGTACCTCGTCGAGAACGCCGTGCGGAGGCTGGGCGACCTCCGGCGCACCGGCAAGGACGGGGTCAGGCCGACCCCGAGCAACGCACCGGTCTCGACCGGGTCCATGCACGGCTGGGCGCAGCCCTCCGGCAGCGCCGAGGACGACCCGGGTTGGGATCGACGGGTCGGGGTGCTGCGGTCGCCGGACGACGTCCTCGTGGTCGTCGCCGGTGCGCCGAACGCGGGCGTGTCCGCCGTCGCGCAGCCACTCGGCTTCCCGCCCCGCTTCCCCGGCCACTCGGTGGTGCGACCCAAGCGTCGACCGCCCGGGGAGCCCGCGTAGGCCGCCCCGTCGAACCCGTCGGTCGCGCCGCGCCGGCTACAAGAAGCGCGTGGGGGCGATGATGGTCCGCCACATGTGGGCCGCCGGGCTGCCGTCGAAGCCCAGTCCCTCTTCGGGTTGACGGAAGTTGCGACCGATGACATCGACGAACTCGTCGAGTGAGACCACCGCGTTCGGGTCGAAGGAGTACTCGTCGTTCAGCGTGATCTGGCGGGCGGTCATGTACCAGCGATGCTTGCGAGCCCGCTCGTACTCGGCGACGAGCCAGCGGGGTGGCTCGAAGTCCTCGCCGAAGAAGTCGACGTACATCTGCGGGTACTCGTAGCCCGCCTCGTCGTCGGGGAAGAAGCGGAGCACCTGGTGCATCCGGATCGCCCAGGCGATCTCCGGATCGACGTAGGGCTCGACGAGCTGAGCCGCCCAAAAGCCGTGGTCGGCGCGGATGAAGCCGATGACGGCGATGTCGTGCAGAAGGCAGGCGAGGACCACCTTCTCGTCGCACCCCGCCTTCCTCGCGCGCCGGGCGCTCTGGAGCAGGTGGGACGACGGACCGAAGCGGAGCGCGAAGAAGTCGGCGATGGTGGGCGCCTCGGGCATGGCGGGAAGGCGCGGGTCCTCGCCGATGAGGAACCGCCGCCGTCCGGCCGGCGCCGCCACGCCTCCACGCGGGTCGATCTCCCCCGAGACGTAGAGGACCGACTTCAGGACCGTCTGGTCTTCGAGGGCGGCTGCAGCCTCGGCTTCGAGGCGGTCCGCCTCCGAGACCACGTCGACGGATCGCTTCGCACCGCTCTCATCGGGCGCCAACGCGACCTCCCCTGGGCCTTGCCCCTGCTCTTCGGGCCCGCGCCACCGACAGGCACGCGCCGCCTGTGCTAGTGCTAGCACACGACCGCACGAGGCGGGACCGAGGGGGGACAGATGGCACGCCCGGCGTTCTTCGACTACGACCGCCCTCCGCGTCACGGCGCGCGGTGCAGGACCGTGGAGGTGCCGCTGCGCAACGGGATGCACCTCGTGGCCGATCTGACCCTGCCCGCATCGGGTGACGTGCCCGAACCCGGCCCCTTCCCCGGCCTCGTCGCCCACTACACCCCGTACGGCCGCGCCGGGAGAAGGCCGGAGGCGGCGTGGTGGGCGCAACGGGGGTACGCCGTCCTCGTGTGCGACATCCGGGGGACGGGCGACTCGCCCGGGATGTTCCCGGGGTGCCTGTCCGCGGGCGAGAACGAGGACAACGCGGACGTCGTCGAGTGGCTCGCCGCGCAGCCGTTCTGCACCGGGAGGGTGGCCCAGTACGGCCAGAGCTACGGGGGCATGGCGGCGCTCCGGGTCGCGTCGCTGCGCCCGCCCCATCTCGTGGCGATCGTCCCGCAGGAGGCCTACTCGAGCTACTACCGGCACACGGCGTTCCCCGGTGGGATCCCGGCGGGGGCGGGGCGCAACTGGGCGGACGGGGTGCCGACCTACACCGGCGGCAGGGTGAGCACGGAGTTCCAAAAGGAGCTCTGGGCGGTCCATCCGCTCATCGACGATTTCTGGCGCCAGGTCGACATCGACACGAAGTACGCGGCGATCGCCGTGCCAGCCCTGTGCTGCGGCGGTTGGCTGGACGTGTTCCGGGAAGGGATGGTCGAGAACCACGACGGTCTCGGGGAGCGCTCGTTCCTCGTGATGGGTCCGTGGACGCATGGCCCGCTCGACCAGATGGAGCTCGAGCCCCTTCCCCTCGGAGCGGTGCTCGCCTTCCTCGACGGCCATTGCACGGGCGACGGCTGGGACGAGGGCGACGGCGCTCCCGGTCCGTCGGCGCGGGTGACGAGCTACGAGCTCCCCCGGCCGGCGAGCCACGGGTGGACCGAGCTCGACGGGTTCCCTCCGGCAGGAGCCGCCGAGCTCGACCTCGCGCTGTCGGGCGGCGGTCTTCTGCCCGCCGCGGAGGCCGGCGTGCAGGAGACCGCGACGTTCGTGGCCGACCCCTCCGACGGTCCCCCCGCGATCGTGGTCTTCACACCGGAAGCGACGCTCCCCGACGACCCGGGAGTCGACCGGCGAGCGCGCGACGCCGAGCGCCTCGGCTTCGAGACCGGGCCGTTCGAGACCGACGTGACGCTGGTGGGAACCGCACACCTGTTCCTTCGCGCCGCGCTGAGCGGGATCGACGCGAGCATCGTGGCGAGGCTCATGGACTACTCCCCGGACGGGCGCGCGCAGGAGATCACCGTCGGGTACCTGCGGGCGAGCCACCGCGAGGGCCACGACAGGGTCGTCGCGGTCCCGAAGGGCGAGGTGGGCGATCTCGCGGTCGTCCTCCAGCCGGCCCACTGGCGCATCCGGGCCGGTCACCGTCTCCGGGTGAGCCTCTCCGGGGGCGACGCACCCGCGCTCGTGCCCGACACCCCCGAGAGCACCGTGACCGTGGTCCTCGGCGAAGGCGGCTCACGCCTGCGGGTGCCCGTGCTGCCCGGTTGAACCGCGCTTGCCGGCCCGCGCCTGCGCACCGCGCCGCACGGCGACGATCAGCCGGCGGAACGGTAGAGCTGCAGCAGCTCGTCGACGCCGTTCACGATGAGGTGGGGACGCCGTCGGGCCTCCAGGTGGTCGAAGGAACCCGCGTGCCCGGTGCCCGAGTTGACCGCGATCGCGAACGCGCCGCCGCGAAGCGCCATCGGGACCTCGAGCTCGGGATCGTCCCCGACGACCGCGAGCTCGCGCGGCCGCACGCCGAGGCGGTGGACCGCGGTGCGGAACGCATGGGGCGAGGGCTTGCCCACGACGGTGGGCCGGACCCCGGTCAGGTCTTTCACGACCGCGCAGATGGCCCGCGAGGTGCCGAGCGCCCGGCCGTCGGCGGTGGCGAAGTACAGCGACTGGCTCGCGCTGTAGAACGCGGCGCCGTCGGAGACCGCGTTGGCGGCGGCCTCGAGATGGTCGATCCCGAATTCTCGGAACCAACCGACGAACACCGCGTCGACCTTCGGCCGCCCCTCCGGCGCGAGCACCTCGATGCCTGCCTCCAGGAGGGGGGCGAAGACGCCTTCCCCTCCGAGCACCATCACCCGCGTGTGCCCGGCCCGCACGCACACCTCTGCCGCGGCCGAGGCCGGCGTCAGCACCGCGTCGTCGGCAAGATCGAAGCCGATCCCGCGCAATACGGCGGCCTGGGCAGCCGGCGGGCGCGCGGTGCCGTTCGTCAGGACCGCGACGGCGACGCCGTCCTCGTGGAGGGCGTCGACGAGCTCGACCGCGCCCGGCAGCGGCACGAGCCCGTGGTTCCTGCGGTCGCCGAGGACGAGGGTGCCGTCGAGATCGAGCAGGAACGCGCCCAGCTCGCGCAGGTGCGCGACGGCAGCGTGGTCGTGCGCCCGAGCTGCGCCGGGCGCGTCGTCGGGGGCGGGGTCAGACCGCATGTGCCTCCTTGTGCTCGCGGTGGGTGTCGTCGGCGTCCCGACGGTCGCGCGCGTCGCGGCGGAGGAGAAGCCGCGTACCGGGGCGCTCGACGACCAGCTCTGCGAGCGCCGGCCGGCGGCTCAGCTCTTCGAGCAGGCCGAGGACGGGGCGCAGCGCAGGGTTGTAATGGCGGCGGGCGGGACCTGCAGCCTTCATCGCGTCCACCTGGTTGCCCGGCATGGTGGCCCGCAGGATGAGCTCCTCGTCGCCGACCCGGGGGAACCGCCGGCGCAGCTCGGCGACGGTCGGCGGTGGGGGCTCGGCCTCGAGCTCCTTCGCGCGCGGGCTCGAGAGGATCTTGTCCTTCACCTCCGCGTCGACCGGTGAGGTCGGACGGCCGAAGCGGGCGAGCACGTAGCGGACGACCTCGTCGGGGACGTGCTCGTAACGCTCGGGGCTCAAGACGTTGTAGAGCGCCTGGGTGCAGACCATCTGGGGGAACGGCGTCACCATGATCGGGTACCCGAGCTCCGCGCGGACGCGGGGCACTTCCTCGAGCACCTCGTCGAAGCGGTCCTCCAGCCCGACCTCGTGCAGCTGGCGGCGCGTCGTCGTGAGGACGCCACCGGCGACCTGGTGACGCAGGAACGCCGCGTCGTAATCCTGCGGAGCCCCGACCGGCAGCCCCTCCGCCCGGGCGAGGGCGTGGAAGTAGCGGGCGACGAGGTCGAGGGCGCGGTCGTCGATGTCGACGGTGTGACCGAGCTCCCGCAGGTTCGCCACGACGCGCTGGGCGTCCGGCAGCGACGACCCGTTGGAAAGCGGTCCGGGCGCCACGTGCAGGACGTCGACGCCGAGGTCCGGCGCCCGCGGGTAGGTGATGGGCGACAGCCCGATCGTGCAGTGCGAGTGGAGCTCGAGCGGCTTGCGGCCGAGCGCCGCCTTGACCGCCGGGACGAGGGAGCGGGCGCGCTCGAGGTCGAGCATGCCCGTAGGGTCCTTGATGTAGGCGCGGTCGAAGTTCGGGTCCTCGGCGATCACCCGTGCGATGCCGGCGTAGAAGGCGTCGTCGTGGACGGGGCTGAGGGTGAACGTCAGCGCCCCCATCACTTCCGGTGCGCCCGCACGCTTCACCATGCCGGCGGACTTGCGCATCGCCTCGACGTCGTGCATCGGGTCGAGGACGATGAACCGGGAGATGCCCGCGACGACGAGGCGGTCGTAGATGAGCTGCATGAGCTCGGGGCTCGCTTCTTCCCAGGAGATGAATCGGAACCCGGTCCCGATGAACTGCAGGTGCGTCGTCGGCGCCGCGGCGCGGGTGAGGCGGATCCGCTCCCACGGGTCCTCCCGGTGCGTCCGGGCGGCGATCCCCATGAACGTGCTCGAGATGTAGTCGAGCGCGTGGAAGCCGACGCGCTCGAGCAGCGGCGCCGCCTGGAGGATCTGCGGAGTCCGCAGCCCGGTCGCGCTCCACATGCACTGGTTGCCGTCCCGGATCGACACGTCGACGAGACGCACCTCAGCCACGGGTGCTCACCTCGGCCTCCTCGAGCGCGCCGGGAGCGCCGGGGAAGGAGGGCTGGTGCGCACCGCCCGCTCCCGGCGCGAGCACGCGGCTGAGCCAGCCGGTGTCGACGCCACCGGCGCGGAACGCCGGGTCGGCGACGAGGCGTCGGTGGAGCGGGATCGTGGTCGGGACGCCGTCCACCGTGAAACGGTCGAGCGCGCCGGCAAGGCGCGCGATCGCTGCGGACCGGTCGGGGCCCGAGACGACGAGCTTGGCGAGGAGCGAATCGTAGTACGGCGGCACCGTCGAGCCGCTCTGTGCGCCTGCGTCGACGCGGATGCCCTCGCCGGCGGGCAGCCGCATGCTCGTGACCGTGCCGGGCGAAGGGGCGAAGTCACGCTCGGGATCCTCGGCGTTGACCCGGCACTCGATGGCGTGGCCGTCGAAGGCGACGTCCCCTTGGCCGAGCCTCAGCGGACGTCCTTCGGCGACGTAGAGCTGCTCGGCGACGAGGTCGAGGTGCGTGGTCGCCTCGGTCACCGGGTGCTCGACTTGGATCCGGGGATTGACCTCGAGGAAGAAGAAGTCTTCGCGGCCGACGTCGACGAGGAATTCGACCGTGCCGAGCCCGCGATAGCCGAGATGGCGGCCCAAACGAACGGCCGCGGCGTGCATCGACAGTCGCAGGGTCTCGGGCAGCCCCGCCGCGGGGGCCTCTTCCAGCAGCTTCTGGTAGCGGCGCTGGACCGAGCAGTCCCGCTCGCCGACGTGCAGCACGCGCTCGCCGTCGGCGAGGAGCTGGACCTCGACGTGGCGACCGGGGGCGACGTAGCGCTCGAGGTAGACGCGGCCGTCCCCGAAGGCGGCGTGCGCCTCGGCCACCGACAGCTCGAGGGCGCGGGCGAGCTCGCCGGCGTGCTCCACCAGCCGCATCCCGCGTCCGCCGCCACCGCCGACCGCCTTCACGAGGACGGGCAGACCGGTGCGGTCGAGAAGGGACTCGGCTTCGGCCACGCTCGTGACCTCACCGCCGGGAAGGACGGGGAGGCCCGCGGCGACGGCGGCGGCACGGGCACGCAGCTTGTCGCCGAGGGCGCGCAGGTGCTCGGCGGACGGCCCGACGAAGGAGAGCCCGGCGCTCGCGCAGGCGTCCGCGAGCGCCGGGCTCTCGGAGAGGAAGCCGTATCCGGGGTGCACGGCGCCAGCCCCCGACGCGAGCGCCGCGCGCAGGACGGCGCCGACCGAGAGGTAGCTGTGAGCAGGGAGTGCGGGCCCGAGGCGGACGACCGAGTCCGCCCGGCGCGCGGCGGGAGAGTCGAGGTCCGCGTCGGAGGCGGCGAGGACCGTCTCGATGCCGAGCCGCTCGCAGGTGCCCAGGATCCGGAGGGCGATCTCGCCTCGGTTGGCGACGAGGAGGCGTCGGATCCTCAAGGCTCGCCAGGGGTCGGAGCGTCCGGCAGCAGCCACAAGAGGACGTCGCCTTGCCCGGCCGGCTCGCTGTTGGTGACGGCGAAGTGGGAGACGGTGCCGGCGGCTCCGGCGCGGACGGGGTTCATGAGCTTCATCGTCTCGAGGATCGCCACGACCGTGTCGGCTTCGACATGGTCGCCGACCTCGACGAAGGGCGGCTCGCCGGGCTTCGGGGCCCGGTACAGCACGCCCGGGAGCGGGGCGCGGACCGCGTGCATCCCCTGGCGCTGCGGGTCTGCGTCTTCTCCGGCCGAGGTGGAGTCCCGGGCCCGGTTCGGCTCCTCGGCTGGCACGCCCTCCTCGACAGCCTGACCGGGGACGAGGCGCGCCTCACCCAGCGCTTCGCGCTCTTCGGTCCAGCCACCTGGAGCTCGACGGAGCCGCAACACGAAGCGGTCCGTCTCGAGGTGCAGCTCGTCGTAGTCGGTCGAGTCGAGGACCTTCAAGATGTCCTGGACGTCTTCAGGCGAAAGGTTCACGCGCGGCCCGTCGCCCGGACGGCCTGGGTCACGCGCGGCCCATCGCGTCGATCACGTGGTCGAAGGCCCGGGCCTTCGGCGCGGCGATCGGCTCGGTCGCGCGCCTCGACCAGGCGGTTTCGGGCCGGCTCTGGAGCAGGAAGAGACCGTCGCCGGAGGGGTGGTCGACCGCGACCGCCCACTCGACGTCCTGAGCGATGCCGTAGTGTCCCTCGACCGCCTGGGCGAGCGCGACCAGTCGGGCGAGCTCCTCGTCGGTGACGCTCGCCACCGACCGGAGCTCGACGGGGACTTCCTCGTCGAGCACTCCGCCGCCGGGACCGGCCGGGACATGGCGTCGGAGCTTCTCGGACACCTGCCGGCGGAGCACCTCCCCGGTGACCTTGCTCACCGTGAACGAGTCCGGGGTGACCTCGCCACCGACGACGGCCGATCCGAGGCCCCAGGACGACTCGATGGCGACGACCGAGCGGTCGCCGGTGCTCGGCGAGCGGGTGAACATCACCCCGGCGCTTCGCGCCTCGACCATCTGCTGGACGACGACGGCCATCGCTGCGTCCTCCTCCGCGATGCCGCGCTGGAGGCGGTAGGAGACGGACTCCACCGAGTACAGGCTCGCCCAGCACGTTCGGAGCCGGCTGAGGAGCGTGGCTTCGTCGTGGACCCAAAGGAACGTGTCCTGGAGCCCCGCAAAGCTCGCGTCCAGTGCATCCTCCCCGGTGGCGCTCGACCGCACGGCGACCGGAACCGAGCCGCGACCGCTCCGGAGGTCCATGTGGTGACGGAGGACCGCGTCTTCCAGCGCGGCCGGGAGGGGGCAGTTCGTGATCGCCTCGCGCAGCGGAGCGGTCGCCGCCTCGACCGCCTTGCGGTCGTCGGGCTCGAGGGCAGAGATCGTCGTCGACCGCCGTGCGTCCGGGTCGAGCTCGAGGAGCGCCTGGCGGAACGCCTGCGTCGTCACGACGTAACCCGGAGGTACGGGGAGGCCGAGGCGAACCATCTCGCCGAGGCTCGCGCCCTTGCCGCCGACGAGCAGGACGTCGGGCCGCCCCACCTCTGTGATCCGGACGACGAGGTCGCTCATGACAGCAACACGCTCCTCGCGGCCGATCCCGCCATTGTCGCGACCCTCTCTCGCGCGGTCAGGACAGGATAACCACGACTCCTTGATCGCCGTCCACCCGCAGGCGGTCGCCGGTCTTGATCCGCCGGGTCGCGGTCCCGGTGCCGACGACGGCGGGCATCCCGTACTCGCGCGCCACGATCGCCGCGTGCGACATCATGCCGCCGCTGTCCGACACGGCCGCCTTGATCTTTCCGAAGACCGGGCCCCAACTCGGCGAGGTGACGGGGCAGACGAGGATCTCGCCACTTTCGATGTGGTCGATCTCGTTCACGCTCATGAGCACGCGGGCCACCCCTTCGGCGATGCCCGGCGAGGCGGCGAGCCCTTCGATCCGGGCCGAGCTCGGGTCGGCTGCCTCCGCCCACATGCGGACCGTCTTGGAATTGATCCCCCACAGGAGCTTGACGGCCGGGTCGTTGAGCGCCTCGGGGAGCGGGCCGAGCGCGGGCGGCGCGGGCCAGGTGGCGAGCACCTCGAGCATCGCCTTGCGCTCGGCGACGAGCGCCTTCACGGCGTCGGTGCCGACAGGTGCCGATCCTGCAGACCAGGCGAGCATCACGTTCGCGAGCTGCTGGTCGATCTCGTAGTGCTGGAGCTGGAACAGGTCCTCGGCCTCGTCGAGCACGCCGAAGTCCACGAGGAGCTGTCCGAACTCGCGCATCTTGGCGAAGAACCGGGTCGTGAACCAGTGCTCGCAGAAGAACTTGTGCTCCTCGATGTACGGGAACGTCGTCCGGCAGAGGCCGAGCATCTGATCGAACGCGGCGCGGTCCTCGTCGGTCTCGAGCAGGGCGCGGTAGCGGTC
>JASHUY010000232.1 GCA_030039755.1 Acidimicrobiales bacterium | reverse complement strand
GTCCCCGAAGTAGTCGGCGACGTCGGCCGGCCACCCGTTGGCCTCGGCCAGGAGGATCCGGCCGGGATAGTCGACCTCGAGCTCCTTCCGGATGCGTCGGATGAAGGTATGGGTCTCGGGGAGGTGCTCCCCGGTGGTGCCGTCGCGCTGGAAGAGGTACGGGACCGCGTCGAGCCTGAAGCCGTCGAGCCCGAGATCGAGCCAGAAACGGACGACCTCGAACATGGTGTCGCCCACCTCGGGATTGTCGAAGTTCAGGTCCGGCTGGTGGGAGTAGAAGCGGTGCCAGTAGTACTGCTTTCGCTGATCGTCCCAGGTCCAGTTCGAGCGCTCGACGTCGGCGAAGACGACCCTCGCCTCGGGCCACCGCTGGTCGTCGTCGTTCCAGACGTACCAGTCCGCCTTTGCGTTCGTGCGGCTGGAGCGCGACTCGACGAACCACGGATGCTGATCGCTCGTGTGGTTGATGACGAGGTCGGCGATGACGCGGATACCGCGACGGTGCGCGTCCTCGAGCAGCGCGACGAGGTCGCCGAGAGAGCCGTAGTCGGGATGCACGTTGAAGAAGTCGCTCACGTCGTAGCCGCCGTCGCGCATCGGGGAGGGGTAGAACGGGAGCAGCCACAGGCCGTCGATGCCGAGCCACTGCAGGTAGTCGAGCTTGGCGCGCAACCCTGCGAGATCGCCGGTCCCGTCGCCGTTCGCGTCGAAGAACCCCCGGACCAGCGCCTCGTAGAAGACGGCGTGCTGGAACCAGCGCTCGGTCGGGTCGTAGGAGGCGTCGAACGGCGGGACCGCGCTCATGTCGTCCCGCCCACGGTCGTGCCTCCTACGGTCGTGCCGCCCACGCTCGTCCCGCCCACGCCGCCTCTTCGCCGGCGGAGGAGGTCCTCGGCCGCGCGGTAGGGGTCGAGCTCGCCCTTCGCGATCGCGCGGACGGCCTCTTCGAAGCGGCGGCCCGCGGCGAGGGCGCGCACCTCTTCGAGCACGAGCGCAGCGAGCACGCGGCGCAGCTCCTGCTCGAGGCGCGCCTCCCGGCGCAGCTCGAGCCCACCCGTGGACACCAGGTGCGCGCGGTGCCGGGCGACGGCATCCCACAGCTCGTCGATGCCGGCGCCGGTGCTCGCGACGGTGGTGAGCACCGGGGGGCGCCAGTCCGACGGCGCGGACAGGTCGAGCATCTGCTGGAGATCGCGCCGGGCCTCGTTGACGCCGGGCCGGTCCCCCTTGTTCACGACGAAGACGTCGGCGATCTCGAGCAGCCCGGCCTTGCTCGCCTGCATCGCGTCGCCCCACCCCGGGGTCACCACCACCACGGTCGTGTCCGCGGCCGACGCGACCTCGACCTCCATCTGCCCGACGCCGACCGTCTCGACGAAGACGAGCGGGAACCCGGCCGCGCCGAGCACGCGCACGGCCTCGGGGACCGCGAGCGCGAGGCCCCCGAGGTGGCCCCTCGTCGCCATGGAGCGGATGAAGACCGAGGGGTCCGTGGCGTGTCGCTGCATCCGCACGCGGTCGCCGAGGATCGCGCCACCCGAGAACGGCGACGACGGGTCGACCGCGAGCACGGCGACGTGGCCGACCGCCTCGGCAGCGGCTCCGTCCTCGCCGGCTGGCCAGCCGCGGCGCGCCACCCCGACGAGCTCGTTCGTGAGGGTGGACTTGCCCGAGCCGGGCGCGCCCGTCAACCCGACCGTGTACGGAGGAGGCGCGGCGTACGCGTACCCGGCGACCTCGCCGCTCCGCCCGCCGCAACGCTCCACCACGGAGAGGAGCCGCGCGAGCGCCACCCGGTCTCCGGCGGCCGCCGAGTCGAGCAGCTCTGCGAGCGCCGGCGGCGTCGGGCTCAACGCCGCTCGACCCGTGCTCCGAGCTCGGCGAGGGCCCCGGCGAGATCTTCGTAGCCACGGTCGACGTGCTGCGCGTCGGTGACGACCGTCTCGCCGTCCGCGACGAGGCCCGCCAGCACCAGGGCCGCGCCGGCGCGGATGTCGGTCGCGCGGACCCGTGCACCGGAAAGGCGGGGCACGCCGCGCACGACCGCGTGGTGCCCTTCGGTCCGCACGTCGGCGCCCATGCGCCGCAACTCGTCGATGTAGCGGAACCGCCCGGCGAACAGGTTCTCCGTCACGATCGAGACGCCGTCGGCAACCGTCAGCATCGTCACGAGGAAGGGCTTGTAGTCGGTGGCGACTCCCGGGTACGGCAGCGTTGCCACGTCGACGGAGCGCAGCTGTCCCTCGCGCGTGGCGGCGACCCCTGTGGGCCGCTGCTCGACGACCACTCCCATCGCGCCCAACTTCCTCACCAGCATGGTCATGTGGTCGATGCGCGCGTCCTCGACGACGACCTCGCCCCCGCAGAGCCCGGCCGCCGCCAGGTACGTCGCGGCGACGACCCGGTCGGGAACGACCGAATGGGTGGAAGGCGTGAGCTCGCCGACACCCTCGATCTCCACGTGCGACGTCCCCGCACCCCGGATCCTCGCGCCCATCGACCTGAGGTAGGCCGCGAGGTCGCAGACCTCGGGCTCGCGCGCGGCGTTCTCGATGACCGTCGTCCCCTTCGCGAGCACCGCAGCCATGAGGATGTTGTCCGTCGCGGTGTGACTCGGGTACTCGAGCACCACTTGGCTGCCGACGAGGCGACGAGCGTCCCCCTCTCCGTCGACGGTGCCCTCGACGTTGCCGTGCAGGGTCTCGAAGCGCGCACCCATGTTGCCGAGGCCACCGAGATGGAAATCGATCGGGCGGCCGCCGAAATCGTCGCCGCCGGGCATCGACACCCTCGCGCGTCCGCACCGGGTCAGCAGCGGCCCGAGCACCACGATCGAAGCCCGCATCCGGTCGACCAGCTCGTACGGGGCCTCGGGGACGAGATCTCCCACCGAGGGCGAGTCGACGAGGAGCCGGCCTCCCGGCATCCTCGTGACCGATGCTCCGAGCGCTCGGAGCATGTCGGACATGATCTCGACGTCGAGGATCTGGGGCACGTTCGCGAGCTCGTGCCTGCCCTCGGCGAGCAGGGTCGCCGCCATCAGCTTCAGGACCGAGTTCTTGGCACCGCCCGCCCGCACCGTCCCTTGCAACGGGCCGGAGGGCTGCACGGCGAATGTCCCCCCACGCGCCGCGCGGTCGACGGCCACGTCCGCGTCCGCGCCCACTTCGGGGTGCGCGCCCACCCCGCCGTCCGCGCCCACCCCGGCGTCCACGTCCACGCTGCCGCTCGTCTCCATCGCGCCCATTATGTCCGTGCCGGAACGAGCGACGGCAGTTCTGCGCTCCGCCGGTCGTCCCGGCGCGACCCGGAGCGACCCGGCGCGACCCGGTGGCGCCCGGGTGGCGCGGCGTCCGCCATCGCCGGGACGATGGAAAGGGGACGATGGAGAGAGGACCTACGCCGCTAGGGTCTCGGCCGTGGAGCGGCGACCGCAGGTCCCCGACCGGAACCTGGCGCTCGAGCTCGTGCGCGTCACGGAGGCCGCGGCGATGGCCGCCAGTCGCTGGATGGGGCGGGGCGACAAGGAAGGCGCCGACGGCGCCGCAGTGAACGCGATGCGCGTCGTCCTGCATACGGTGCGGATGGACGGGGTGGTGGTGATCGGCGAAGGGGAGAAGGACAACGCGCCAATGCTCTTCAACGGGGAGCGCATCGGCGACGGCTCCCCCCCGGAAGTCGACATCGCCGTCGACCCGATCGACGGGACGACGCCCACGGCGCTGGGCAGGGGCGGTGCGCTGTCCGTGATCGCCGTGTCCACGCGTGGGTCCATGTTCAACCCCGGGCCGTGCGTCTACATGGAGAAGCTGGCGGTCGGGCCGAGAGCCAAGGGCGCCGTCGACATCAACCGCTCCGCGACCGAGAACCTCCACGCCGTCGCCGACGCACTGGGTGAGTCGGTGCGCGATCTCACCGCGGTGATCCTCGACCGGCCGCGGCACACCGACCTCATCGCCGAGGTGCGCGCCTCGGGCGCGAGGATCCGGCTCATCACCGACGGCGACGTCGCCGGCGCCATCGCGACCGGATGGCCCGGCGCGGGCGTCGACATCCTCCTCGGCGTCGGCGGAACCCCCGAGGG
>JASHUY010000231.1 GCA_030039755.1 Acidimicrobiales bacterium | reverse complement strand
CTCGACGCGGTCGCCGAGATCGCGAACCGGGACGTGCTGACCGACGAGCGGGTCGTCACCATGGAGGTCGCGAAGTCGGAAGCCGAGCAGATGGGTGCGGTCGCGTTCTTCGGCGACAAGTACGGCGACGTGGTGCGGGTCGTGCGCGCGGGGCCGCACTCGCTCGAGTTCTGCGGCGGCACCCACGTGGACGCGCTCGGGATGATCGGGCCCATCGCCGTCGTCTCGGAGGGTTCGATCGGGTCCAACACCCGGCGGATCGAGGCGGTGACCGGGACGGCGACTGTCGCGCGACTTCGTGCGCGCGACCGGCTCGTCGCCGAGGCCGCGAGCCTGCTCAAGGTCGAGCCCGAGGGCCTCGTCGACGCGCTCGAGCGCCTGGTCGACCGCGAGCGGACGGCGGCGCGCGAGCTCGCGCGGCTGCGGGCGTCCGCCCTCGAGAGGGAGGCTGCCGAGCTCGCCAAGGCAGCGGAGGGAGGCGTCGTCGTCGCCAGGCGTGACGGGCGGGCTCCCGACGAGCTGCGCAACCTGGCGCAGTCCGCGCGCGGGCGCGCCGTGCGCGCCGTCGCGCTCGGAGGGTCGCCCGACGGTGAGAGGGTGGCGATCGCGGTCGCGACCGGGGGCGTGCCGGACGCGACGGCGGTGGTGCGCCAGATCGCCCCGATCGTCGGAGGAGGAGGGGGAGGATCACCGGCGCTCGCCGTCGCCGGCGGTCGTGACGCGTCGCGCCTCGACGAGGCGCTCGCCGAGGCGCGCCGCCTGCTCGTCGCCCCCTGACCCCGGTGCGCACCGGATGACGAGGGCGGTCGCCGTCGACCTCGGCTCGCGGCGCATCGGCGTCGCAGTGAGCGACGCGGCGGGGTCGCTCGCGTTCCCCCGGCCCCACATCGCACGTCACGGCGACCGGACGCTCGACCACCGGGCGATCGCGGAGGTGGTCGACGAAGTCGGGGCCCAGGTGGTGGTGGTCGGCCTCCCGCTCTCGCTGGACGGCAGCCGGGGCCCCGCGGCGCGGGCCGCCGAGGAGGAGGCCGTCCAGCTCGCGACGTCGCTCGAGGGCCGTGGGGTGCGCGTGGAGACCGCCGACGAGAGGTTCACCACGGTCGCCGCGGAGGCTGCGCTCGGCGTGACCGGCGCGGACGCCCGGCAGCGTCGGATGCGGGTCGACAGCGCGGCCGCGACGGTCCTGCTGCAATCATGGCTCGACGCACGATGAGCCGAACGACCTCGACGGGTTCCCACCACGACTCGTCCGGCGACACGCCGCCGCACGGCGTGGCGCAGGCACCGCGCGCGGGCGTCGTCGACGGGGAAGCCGCTCCCCTTGGGGGCACGGCTGCCTCGCACGGCGTCGAGGTCGGCGTCGAGGTCGGCGTCGAGGACGGCGGTGTGGACGGCGGTGTGGCTCGGGGTGGACGGGCCCGCTCGCGCCGCGGGCGCCGGCTCACGCGTGGCGGCCGGCGCCTCCTCGCCGTGCTGGTCGCGTTGCTCGTCGTCGTGGCCGGGGCGGTCGCGTGGTACGAGGTGGAGGCGAACCCGTTCGGCTCGCCGGGCAAGCCGGTCCTCGTGAAGGTGCGTGCGGGTGAGCCCCTCGATGCGATCGACGCGGCGCTCGCCGACGAACAGGTGGTCGGGACATCGGTCGCGTTCAGGGTCTGGTCGTTCGTCCACGGCGCGCCGGTCGTGAGGCCCGGGCTCTACCAGCTGCACCGGAACCTCTCGTTCTCGGCGGCGGCTGCCGCGCTGGACGCCGGCCCGAACGTCTACGAGCTGACGGTGGTGCCGGGGATGACGATCTCGGAGATCGCGGGCGAGCTCGCCGCGTTGCCCGGGGACCTCGCCCGGCCGTTCTCGCACGCCGGGGCCGCGGCCGGCGTCCGCTCGCCGTTCCAGCCGAGCGGCAGCGGTCCGCTCGAGGGTTTGGTCGCCCCCGGGACCTACGAGATCCTTCCCGGAGAGTCGGGTCACGCGCTCTTGGAGCAGATGGTGCGGCGCTTCGACGCCGAGGCGACGGCCGCCGGGCTCACGCCCTCCACGACGGAGGACGGGCTGGACGCGTACCAGCTCGTCACGGTCGCGTCGATCGCGCAGAAGGAGGGTTACTTCGCGCGGTACCTGGGAGACGTGGCCCGGGTCGTCTTCAACCGCCTCGCGGCGGGGATGCGGCTCGACATGACATCCACCGTGCTCTACTCCCTCGGGAAGGACGGCGGGCCGGTCACGCCGCAAGAGGAGCAGACGACAACGCCCTACAACACGTACCTCCACGCCGGTCTGACGCCGACGCCCATCTGCACGCCGTCACCACAGGCCTTGCGCGCGGCGGTCGACCCGCCGCCGGGTTCGTGGCTCTACTTCGACCTGGTGACAGCGAAGAAGGGCATCATGGAGTTTGCGTCCACCTACACAGGCCAGCTCGCGTTCGAACGGCAAGCGGCCACGAACGCGGCCAAGCAGTCGCACCGGGCCACGCAGTCGACGCAGTCGACGCAGGCGGCGTCCGGCTCGCCTTCCGGGTCGGCTTCCGGGTCGGCCGGGTGACGGGCCCGCCCCTCGCCGGTGAACGGGGCTGGCCGTCGGCGACGGCGGTCGTCGTCGGCGTGATCGGCGACCCCGTGTCCCATTCCTTGTCGCCGACCCTGCACAACGCGGCGTTCGCCTCGCTCGGCCTCGACTGGGTCTCGGTCGCCTTCCCGGTCGCCCCCGGCGCGCTGGCCTCGGCGCTCCCCGGCGCGCGTGCGTTGGGACTACGCGGCCTCTCCGTCACGATGCCGTTCAAGGACGCCGTCGCCGCCATCGTGGACCGGTCGAGCCCGATCGCGACGCGCCTTGGCGCGGTGAACTGCGTGGTCGTCGAGCCCGACGGCCTCGTCGGGCACAACACCGACGGGGAAGGGTTCGTCGCCGCGCTGCGCCGCGGCGCGAGGTTCGACCCGGCCGGCCGGCGGTGCGTGGTCGCCGGCGCGGGTGGAGCGGCGAGAGCAGTGGTGCTGGCGCTCGCGCGAGCCGGGGCGTCCGAGGTGGTCGTCGTCGGCCGCACTCCGGCCCGGGCCGCCGACGCCGCCGCCCTTGCGGGGCACGCCGGACGGACGGGCACGCCGACGGACGCCGGCGGGGCGGACCTGGTGGTGAACGCCACGCCGGTAGGCATGGGGGGGACCCCGGCCGCCACCGACCCCCCGCTGGTCGACCCGGGCCTCCTCTCCCACGGCCAGCTCGCCGTCGACCTCGTCTACGTCCCCCGCCCGACCCGCTGGCTGGAGCTCGCAGCGGCGCGCGGGGCCGCGACGCTCGACGGGCTCGGGATGCTGGTGCACCAGGCGGCGCTGCAGATCGAGCTGTGGTCGGGCCGGTCGGCCCCCGTCGAGGCGATGTGGGCTGCGGTGGCGGGCCAGCGTCCAGAGGTGCCGGCTCCCGGGGGCTGACGCGCCCTACCGCGGACGTCGTCGGGCCCGTGCGAGCGCCTTCGGGGCCTCGGAGTGGACCGGTAGCCTGGACCACCGTGCAGACGCAGTACCGCATCGGGGCGAGGTCCGCGCGCCCCGCGGTGCCCGCGCGCCGGCCTCTCATGGTCCGGCGACCGGCCGTGGTGGTGGACCCGATCCTCATCGCGGGCTCGGTGATGGCCGCGATCATCGGTGTGGTGATGGTCTACACGGCGACGCGGGGGCCGCTCCTCCTCGCCGGGACAAGCCCGACGTACTACCTCAAGCGCCAGGCGGTCTTCGTCGTGCTCGGGATCGTCGTGATGGGCATCGTCGGCTACTTCGACTACCGCAAGCTCGAGGCGTTCGGCATGGCCATCTACGGCCTGTCGCTGTTCGTCCTTCTCGCCGTGATGGTCCCCCACGTGGGGAAGCACTCTCCTTTGGGCTCCGCGCGTTGGTTCAACGTCGGTCCGATCCAGATCCAGCCGTCGGAGTTCGCCGTCCTCGGGCTGGTCGTCGCGATCGCGACCTACTGCGCGCGCCGTCCCGAAGGGCTCACCTGGCTGGACGTCGTGAAGGTCCTCGTGCTCGGCGCGGTCCCGATCGCGCTCGTCATGGCCCAGCCGGACCTCGGCACCGGGATCATCATGTCGGTCGTCCTGCTCGTGATGCTCTCCGTCGCGGGCCTCCCCGTCCGCGTGCTGGTGGCGCTGCTCATCGGCGCGGTCGGGTTGGTCGCGCTCGTGCTCGGCTCGGGCATCCTGCACCACTACCAGATCCTGCGGATCACGAGCTTCTTGCACCAGTCGACAAAGCACCCCACCGGGACACTCGCCGGCGCGGTCTACAACCTGCAGCAGGCGAAGGACGCGATCGGTGCCGGTGGCCTGTTCGGCACCGGCATCGGGCACGGCGCGGCGACGAATCTCGGGTACGTCCCCGAGCAGCAGACCGACTTCATCTTCACGGCGGTCGGCGAGCAGCTCGGCTTCGTCGGTGCGGTGGGCGTCCTGGGGCTGCTCTTCTTCCTCGCGTGGCGCGTGCTACGCGTCGGGCAGCTCGCACGGGACGAGTTCGGGCGGCTCATCTGCGTCGGCGTCTTCACCTTCGTCGCGTTCAGCACGTTCCAGAATGCCGGTATGACCATGGGCATCATGCCGATCACCGGCATCCCGCTCCCCTTCATCAGCTACGGCGGGACCGCGGTGATCGCGTTCTTCCTGGGTATAGGCCTCGCGTTGAGCGTGTACGCCCGGCGAGGGGGGTAGCCGCCGTGGAGGGGCTCGCGGAGACTGAGCTGGAGGCGGAGGAGGCCCAAGCGGTGCCGGCGGACGAGGCCCCGGCGGTGCCGGCGGACGAGGTCGACGTGCCGGCGGACGAGGCGGACGAGGCCCCGACGGTGCCGGCGGACGAGGTCGAGGTGCCGGCGGACGAGGTCGAGGCGGGGGCGGCGACGGCCGTGGCGCCCGCCGTCCGGGTGCCGCCCCCCAGCCGTGTCGTGCGCGTCGTCTCGGTCGAGGTCGCGCTGCCCGACCAGTTCCCGACGGTGATCCTCGAGGACGACGAGACGTTCGACGACGTCGAGGCGCCGCGTGAGCGCGTCGCGTTCCGGATCGGCACCGCGGAGGGGGTCGCGCTCGCACACGCGCTCGCCGGGACCAGCGCGCCG
>JASHUY010000230.1 GCA_030039755.1 Acidimicrobiales bacterium | reverse complement strand
AGACGTACTTCGTCGTCTTTGGTCAGCAGGGGGTACTGGCCGATGTCGGTCAGGTACAGACGGACGAGATCCTCGTCGTCGCGTTCGATGCGTTCCTTCGCCAAAACCGGTCCCGAGCCTTCCCGTGTAGTACGTTTGGAACCGGCTGGGTAGTCGTTTCCCCGGGCCGGCCTTGCATAGGTGGCTGTTGTTGCGCGGGCGCAAACAGCCCGTGTCCTGATTTTACAGGCGGGGTCAAGTGGCCCCGGTCCTGTCGCCTCTGTCACCAGGCGAGATCGCCCTCCGACCAGGGAAGAAGGTCGTCGTCCGTGCCGCCCCGCAGCACCGGGTACCCGAGCGCGCGGGTCCATTCCGCAGCCTGCTGGGCCACCTCCGGGCCGGACACGAGGGTGTCGACGGCGGCCTCGGCCACCGCCAGCTCACCCTCCTCGTCCTGCACGACGAGGGTGAGCGCACGGATGGACGGCCCGTCGGAAACGGGCAGGAGCCGCTGGCCGAAACGGCGGTAGGAGACGAGCAGGAGCGGCAGGACGACCCGGGCGAGCCCCACGAGCAACCGGCGGCCCGCCGTCTCGTCGTCCCCGTCGAAGGCCCCCGGCGCGAGGCTCGCGAGGAGGGGCCCGACCGCGCCGCCGACCGGCCGGGTGAGCCGGTCACGGTCGACGCCCGCCAGCTTGGGCAGCCGCGCCTCCCACAACTCTGCGTGCCATGCATGTTGCGCGCTCGCCTCGAAGAGGAAGAGCCGCGCGTCGTCGGGCACCCCCGGCGCGGCGGCCCACGACCCGGTGAGCTCGAAGAGACGGTGCTCCACCCACCGGTACGCGCCATGCCGCAGCGCGGCCTCCTGCAACCTGAGGGCCCCGAGCTCCTCACGCGCGAGGCCTGCGTCGTCCTCCACGCGCTCAGCCGTCCACCGCGAGACGTGCACGGGGGCGGTAGGCGTTCGTGATCGGCATGCGCCGGTCCCGTCCGAACGCCTTGTTGGTGATCCGGACCCCGGGGGGCATCTGGCGCCGCTTGTACTCCGCGCCGTCGACCAGCCGCACGACGCGCTCGACCAGGTCGGGGTCGAAGCCGTCGGCGACGAGGTCGGATGCCGTGCAGTCCCGCTCGACGTAGGCCTCGAGGACGGGGTCGAGCAGGTCGTAGGGCGGGAGCGACTGGTCGTCGCGCTGCCCGGGGCGCAGCTCGGCCGAGGGCGGCTTCTCCAGCACCGACCACGGGATCGGTTCGACGCCGCCCTGCGCCACCGCGCGTGCGTTGCGGTACCGGCACAGCTCGTAGACGACGGTCTTCGGGACGTCCTTGATCACGGCGAACCCGCCGGCCGAATCGCCGTAGAGGGTGGAGTACCCCGTCGCCATCTCGCTCTTGTTGCCGGTCGTGAGGACGATCCATCCGGTCGCGTTCGAGATGCCCATCAGGATCACCCCGCGAAGGCGCGACTGCAGGTTCTCGTCCGTGAGGCCGACGGGCGGTGCGTCGAGCGCGGTCTCGAGCTCCGCGTCCATGCACCGGTGGGCCCGGTCGATCGGCACCACCCGGAAGTCGACGCCGAGGCGCTCGGCGAGGGCCCGCGCGTCCCTCACCGACCCCTCGCTCGAGTAGCGCGAGGGCATGGCGACGCCGTGGACGTGCGCGGCCCCGATGGCGTCGGTCGCGACCGCGGCGACGAGCGACGAGTCGATGCCACCGGACAGGCCGACGACGGCACCGTCGAAGCCGTTCTTCCCGAGATAGTCCCGGGTCCCGAGGACGAGCGCCGCGTACACCTCTGCGACCGGGTCGAGCGCCTCGGGGAGCGCCGGCCTCCCCGGTGACGTCGGCACCCCCGGGCTGCCCGGGGAGCCCTGCGCCGGGGCGGGCCCGGAGACCTCGACCACCCGCGCGCTCGGCGCGGACCGCTCGGGCACGGGCACGTCCACCACGACGAAGTCCTCTTCGAACTGCGCACCCGCGGCGACCAGCGTGCCGTCCGCGGCGACCACGAGGCTCGCGCCGTCGAAGACGAGCTCGTCCTGACCACCCACGAGGTTCACGTACACGATGGACGTGCCGGCCTCCCTGACGCGGTCGCCGAGCACCGCCAGCCGCTCGGCACGCCGTCCGAGTGAGTAGGGCGACGCGTTGAGGTTGACCACCACCTGCGCCCCTGCCGCGCCGAGCCCGGCGACGGGCCCGCAGTCCGCCCACACGTCCTCGCAGATCGACACGCCCACGAGCACGCCGCCGATCCGGTAGAGCACGGGAGGGTCGTCGCCCGGGGTGAACCAACGTTGCTCGTCGAAGACGCTGTAGTTGGGGAGGAGACGCTTGCGGTAGACGCCCGCGACCCGCCCGCCGACGCACACGGCTGCCGCGTTCGCGAGGTGGGGCCGGCGGTGCGCCCAGGTGTCCGTCCTCGTCTCCGCCCCGGTCGAGCTCTCGCCCACCATGCCGCGGGTCGCCTCCGGGAGCTGCTGGACGAAGCCGACGACGGCCGCGCACCCGCGCGTCGTTCCGGCGACCTCTCCGAGCGCGGCCTCGGTGTCGGCGACGAAGCCCGCCTTCAAGAGGAGGTCCTCCGGCGGGTAGCCCGTGATCGCGAGCTCGGGGAAGACGCAGAGCTGTGCGCCGGCAGCCTCGGCGCACCGGAGCGACCCGAGGATCCTCCCGACGTTCCCCTCGAGGTCACCCACGACCATGTCGAGCTGGGCCATCGCGACCCGGAGAGCCATCACGGCCAGCCTAGGGTTTGGCGGGAATTCCCCTGTCCCGCGGTCCCGCTGTCGAGCCGTGGGCGCCCTGGCTCGTGCGGTCGAGGGGAGGAGAGGCAGGCGGGATTCACGCACTGTTCACACGCAGGACACGGTCACGCGACGCACCGATGGTCTAATGGCCCGACCAGGCCGGCGTCGGCGCGATCGGAACGGGCACAGCGACGGGAACGGGCACAGCGAAAGGACACGCAGGGTGAGCTACCAGGCGGAGTACATCTGGATCGACGGGACCGAACCGTCACCTCTCGTACGGAGCAAGACCAAGATCGTCGCGACCGGCAAGAAACCCGGGATCTGGGGCTTCGACGGCTCCAGCACGAACCAGGCCACCGGAGCCAACTCCGACTGCGTCCTCCAGCCGGTCTTCGTCTGCGCCGACCCCCTGCGCGGCGAAGACAACGTCCTCGTCATGTGCGAGGTGCTGAACGTCGACATGGAGCCGCACCCGACCAACACGCGTCACGCGTGCGTCGCGAGCGCCGAGCGTTACGCGTCCCACGAGCCGTGGTTCGGCTTCGAGCAGGAGTACACGTTCCTGCAGAACGGCCGCCCCCTCGGTTGGCCGGCGACAGGCTTCCCCGCACCGCAAGGCCCGTACTACTGCGGCGTCGGCGGCGACAAGATGCCCGGACGCGAGATCGTCGAGCGCCACACGGCGGGGATGCTCCGAGCCGGCCTCGCCATCGAGGGCACGAACGCCGAGGTGATGATGGGCCAGTGGGAGTTCCAGATCGGGATCCTCGCGGCGCCCGAGTGCGCCGACCAGCTGTGGACCGCCCGGTGGCTCCTCTTCCGGGTCGCCGAGGACTTCGGCGTGTGGGCCACGCTCGAGCCGAAACCGATCCTCGGAGACTGGAACGGCGCGGGCTGCCACACGAACTTCTCCACGAAGGAGATGCGTGCGGAGGGCGGCTGGGACGCGATCATCGCTGCCTGCGAGGCGCTCGGGAAGAACGTCGACGAGCACGTCGAGAACTACGGCTTCGGTATCGAGATGCGCCTCACCGGGCACCACGAGACCCAGCACTACTCGAAGTTCAGCTACGGGGTCTCCGACCGCGGGGCGTCGGTCCGCATCCCCTGGCAGGTCGCGAAGGACCGGCGTGGCTACATCGAGGACCGTCGCCCGAACGCGAACATGGACCCCTACGTGGTGAGCAGGCTCCTCGTCGAGACGGTGTGCGGCGCGGAGGAGGGCGACAGGGGTTGAGTGCGCCGCGCGGCGGCGCCCGCTGACGCCCCGCCGAGATCGCCGACCCGCGAAGGAGGCGCACGTGCAGAGCCAGCGCGACTACGTCCTGCGGACCGTCGAAGAGCGCGGGATCCGCTTCGTCCAGCTGTGGTTCACGGACGTGCTGGGAACGTCCAAGGCCTTCAACATCACCCCGGCCGAGCTCGAGAACGCGCTCGACGAGGGGATGACCTTCGACGGCTCGGCGATCGACGGCTTCTCCCGCGTGCAGGAGGCCGACGTGCTCGCGCGCCCCGACCCCAAGACGTTCCAGGTGCTCCCGTGGCACGCCCGGGACGAGGCGGTCGCCGCCGTCTACTGCGACATCTTCAACCTCGACGGCTCGCCGTTCGAAGGCTGCCCCCGCCACGCGCTCCGCCGCACGCTGGAGCGCGCCCGCGAGGCGGGGTACACCTTCTTCGTCGCGCCCGAGGTGGAGTTCTTCTACCTGGCGGACGCCGACCCCGCCGCAGGACCGCGGCCTCTGGACGCGGGGTCGTACTTCGACCTCTCGGTCGACGACCGCTCGAGCGAGGTGCGGCGGCGAACGGTGCTGCGCCTCGAGGAGATGGGCATCCCGGTCGAGCACGCGCAGCACGAGGACGCACCCTCACAGCACGAGATCGACCTTCGCTACACCGACGCCCTCACCATGGCCGACACGGTGATGACCGTTCGGCTCGTCGTGAAGGAGACCGCGCGCCACGAGGGCGTGCACGCGAGCTTCATGCCCAAGCCGATGGCGGGCGTGCAGGGCTCGGGCATGCACACCCACGTCTCCTTGTGGCAGGGAGAGCACAACGCCTTCGCCGACCCCACCGACGCGTACGGTCTCTCCGACACCGCCAAGCGTTTCATCGCGGGGCTGCTCCACCACGCACGCGAGATCACCGCGGTCACGAACCAGTGGGTGAACTCCTACAAGCGGCTCGTGAGCGGGTACGAGGCGCCGGTGCACATCGGCTGGGCGCGCAACAACCGCTCCGCGCTCGTCCGCGTCCCGGTGGTGAAGCACGCGAAGGTGGAGTCGACCCGCGTCGAGTACCGCGCCCCGGACTCCGCGTGCAACCCGTACCTGGCCTTCGCGGTCATCCTGTCCGCGGGTCTCCAGGGCGTCGAGCAGGGCTACGACCTGCCGGCGGAGGCCGACGCCAACCTGTTCGACCTCTCCGAGCGCGAGCTCAGGGCGCTCGGGATACGGCCCCTACCGAGCTCGCTCAAGGAGGCGGTGGACGAGATGGCCGAGTCGAAGCTCCTCGTCGACACCCTCGGCGAGCACGTGTTCGAGTGGTTCATCCGGAACAAGCGCGCGGAGTGGCGCGATTACAACGTCGCAGTCACCCAGTTCGAGCTCGACCGGTATCTGCCGACCTTGTGAGCGGCGACCCAGTGGCCGTGATGCGAGGGGAGCCCGCTCCGGCAGGCAAGAATTGGCGCGGTGGAGCCGCTCGTCTGCTTCCCTGACCCGGTCCCGTCCGTCGTCGGCGCGGCCCTGCGCCAGGGCGGGCTGGACTTCCGCGCCGTCTCGAGCGCCGAGGCGGCAGAGAGCCTCGAGCCGACGGCCACGAAGGACGGCTGGGCCGGGGCGGTGGTGAGCGCTGCGGACGACCTCTCTCGTGCGGTCGCCTTCTGCCGGCACCTCCGGAGGAGGGAGGACCCGGTGAGCCCGCTCCTCCTCGTGATCGCGGACGACCAGCTGCGCGAGCTGCAGTTGCGCGACGACCTCTTCGACGACTTCTGCGTGCTTCCCTCGCGCCCGGCCGAGATCGCGGCGCGCGTGGAGCACCTGCTGTGGCGCGCGGGGCGGAGCGCCGCGCCGGAGGTGATCGAGCACGGCGCGCTCCTGCTGAACCTCGAGACGTACCAGGCCGCCGTCGCCGGTCGCGTCCTCGACCTCACCTACATGGAGTACGAGCTCCTCCGGTTCCTCGCCGCGCACCCCGGCAAGGTGTTCACCCGGGAGACGCTGCTGAACCG
>JASHUY010000229.1 GCA_030039755.1 Acidimicrobiales bacterium | reverse complement strand
AGTGGCCATGGGGGAGACGTTAGCCCCGGGCTGTGACGGTCGAACGGACCCGGAATGGCCAGAGCGGTCGGCACCCGGCGAGGCTTCGGCAGTCCTCAGAGCATCATCCGGTAGCCGGTTCGGGAGACTCGTCACCGGTCGGGTGAATGCCACCGCGAGTCAAGAATTGCGCACAGCATGACCCGTGCGACGTCGATGGTGACGGGCGGATTCAGCGACTGGACGACCGGCGACCGTTACGGTCGGCGACCCACGGCCTCAACACGGTTGAAGCACCTCGCCGACCAGGTTGAATTCAATGGCCGAGGATCGCTTGATGGTACGCGTCGTCAAAGCGTGAGTAGAAGTCGACGAGCGTGTTCTCCAGCTCGGCCGTGGAAGAGAACCCGTAGAGCAGGGGCTGGTACCGCGTGATGTCGTAGCCGACGGTTCCCATCTCGACCAAGTCGACGGGGCGGATCGTCGCCGCCTGGAAGCTCTCCGTCTCGCCGAGTGAAGAAAGGATCCCCGCTCCGTAGGCGTGCAGCTCTCCGCGCTCTTTCACCACACCGAACTCCATCGTGAACCAGAACACCTGGGACAGAAAGCGCAACGCCTCTTCTTTCTTCGTGCGGTGCACCGCCTCACCCACGAGTCGGTAGATGTGGGCAAAGGCGGGATGGGCGATCTGGTTGCCGTGGCCGATCACCTCGTGGATGATGTCCGGCTCCGGGGTGTAGAGCGGAACCGACGGGTGGCGCAAGTATTGGGTCGACCAGAACACCCCGTCGGCGAACGACCCGTAGAAGTCGCGCACGGGTGCCAATCCCGCGACCGGTTGGTAGCGGAAGCGTACGAGAGGCTCCAACTTGGCCGAGACCTCGTCGAGGCGAGGCACGTGGTCGTCCGGAAGTTCGAGCGCCTGTTTGCCCTCGAGGTAGGACTCCGCGGCGTACCTCTCGTGTAGCGGTGTGAGCGACCGGCTGACGATCCTCCACACCTCGTGTTCCTCATCGGAATAACCCGGGGACGGGATCGCGTCGCCGGGCTTCCAGCCCGCCGCCAACGACGCCAGCTCGTCGCGCCGTGCACGGTACGCGGGATCCGAGGCGCCGGGCTGGCTGTCCGATAGCTCGACGTGTGCCGTTCCGTCGGCGTCGGTGGTCACCCGTGAATACGCCGCGCTGCCCACGGAACCACTCCTTCTCACGATCTTCCAGCGATTTTGACCTCTCCGCTGGGATTCGTCCATAGCTGGATCGGTTTGCCAGACGATTGGCAACCTCACTCCGGCGAAAGAGTCAAAATATCCGGCTATGACAGCAAAAAAGGTTCCTCAGGTGGACGAAGCGCTGGACGAGGTCGATCGCCGTCTCGTCGAGCTGCTCGTCGAGGACGGTCGGCAGTCGGTGAACGCGCTCGCCAAGCGGGCCAACGTGTCTCGGGCGACCGCCTACCAGCGTTTCGCGCAGCTACGTGCCCGCGGAGTGATCCGCGGCTTCTCCGCCCGAGTCGATCCGACCAAGCTCGGTCTCGGGCTGTCAGCGCTTCTCTTGATCCGGGTCGAGCAACCGCGTTGGCGCGAGGTGACTTCCGAGCTGCTGGCACTCCCGGGCGTCGAATGGATCGGGGTGACGGCCGGCGAGTTCGACTTCGCGCTCGTCGTAAGAGCGAAAGATGTCGATGAACTGCGCGACGTCGTGCTCGAACGGCTGCAGACGATCGTCGCCGTCCGCTCGTCAGAGACCGTGTTGTTGCTCGAGGATCACCGGGTCAAGTTCTAGCTGGCCGCTGTCGGCACGTAGGGCGTGCACAAGGAGGCCGCGCCCGCGCAGCGTCAGCCGGAGGCGAGCCGCCCGATGACGGATCGCATCTCGGAAGGCGTGATCTCGAGCGTCGCGTCGCCGACCGAGAGCTCGCAGCGCTGCAGACGGAGGCCCTCCGAGACGAAGGGGCCGTTGAAGGTCCAGATCCCGTCCGACTCGGCGATCTCGATCGCCCGGGCCCGCAACTGTTCGACCGTGACCGAGAGCCGGAGGTGCATCATCGGAGCCTGCACCGGGTACGGCAGCACCTCGACGCCTTCGGTGCCCTGGAGCGCCTTGGCGATGGCGATGGCGTGCCGGTAGTAGCGGCCCATCTTGGGCAGCCTCTCCCGCAGCGCGCTGAGGGCGGAAGCGGCGTACGGCCACATGGCGAAGACCCGTCCGCCGTGGCGGGTCCGCCAGAGCGACAGCTCCGAGATCACGTCGGCCTCGCCGGCGACGCAGCTGCCCGCGATGCCCCCGAGACCCTTGTAGAACGAGACGTAGACCGTGTCGAAGAGGGCCCCGACGTCGGAGAGCTTCTTCTTGGAGGTCGCGGCGTAGTAGGGCACGGCCTCGAAGACGCGGGCCCCGTCGAGGTGGACGGCGGCTCCACGTCCGCGGGCCCAGGCCACCTGTGCTTCGAGGTCGTCCCAGGTGGGAAGCGTCCCCCCCAGGTCGCGCTGAGGCAGCTCGACGAGGAGGGCCGCGAGCGGTTCGTGCACCTGGTCGAGGGCCGCCGCCGACAGCGGGGCGTTGCGGCTGCCGACGGGGACGCCGAAGAGCCCGTGCAGCCTCTCGTAGCCCCGCTCCTCGTGGCTCTCGAGATGGCACGCGGGGTGGAAGGCGACCGCCTTCCTCGAGCGCCTGTCGGCGTGGACACGCAACGTCGCCTGCTGGGCCATCGTTCCCGTCGGGAAGAAGAGCGCGGCCTCCTTGCCGAGGATCCGCGCGATCTCGGACTCGAGCTCCTCGACGACCCCACCGGTGCCGTAGTAGTCGATCGCCGTGTCCGGAGGGATCGTCCCGAGCAGATCCTTCGCCTTGCGCCGCCCGGACCCGCGGATGGAGCGCTCGCACCCGTCGGCCACCCGCTCGAGCTCGGCGTCCCGGGAGAACGGCGACGGTGCACCCGTCGATCCCGGGCTCGCCGGCCGCTTCCGCGTTGGCATCGGGCAGAACCATAGGCCTGAGATCTGGACGGGGCGCCGACGAAGACGATCTCGGCCTCCTGGAGAGCACGGCCGCGCAGCTCTCGTGGACCGTTCGTGTGGGAGCAGGAGGAGGTGGCCCGTGGTCCATCGCGCGGTGGACCGACGAGGCGCGGTCGCGAATCGAACGTCGCCTGGAGCTCGACACCGCGAGTGACGGCACTACCCGTCGCGCACCAGCCCGACGCGCTCGTCTTCACCGCGCCGCGCGGCGGGGCGCTGTCGTACTCGTCCTGGCGTGCCCGCTTCTGGGTGCCCGCGGTCGAGAAGGCCCCCCTTCCGGACGTCGGTCTTCCATGACCTGCGGCGGGCGAACGCCACCGCGCTGGTGGCAGAGCATGTCGACGTGAAGACGGCGCAGGTCCGCCTCGGGCATGCGGACCCGTGGATGACCCTCGCGGTCTACGCCAGGGCCACGACCTCTGCGGACCGGGAGGCGGCCGAACGTCTGTGGGGCCGGTTCGGTGGGCCGGTCTGACGGTCCCGGCGGGCTCGCCCCGCCGACCCCACATTTTTCATGCCGGCGGACGGGACGATCCAGGCGGCTCCCGGGTCGCCTTGATCCGCTCGACGGCGGGTTCGACGAGCCCGTCGGAATCCTCGAGCGCGTCCTTGGCGACCGCGAACCCGGCGCCGGTGAGCAGACCGACGAGCGCCACCTTGGCGTCGCCGTCCGCGGCGGCGAGCGCCGCGGCACACTGCTCGACGTCCACACCGGTGGCTTGACCGAGCAGGCGGACGATTCGCTGGCGCAGCTTGGTGCTCGTCGGCCGCATGTTGATCATGAGGTTCGACCAGGTCATGCCTAGCCGGACCATGACCGCGGTCGAGTACGAGTTCAGGATCAGCTTTTCTGCGGTTCCCGCCTTCATCCGGGTCGACCCGGCGATGACCTCGGGCCCGGTGTCGGCGCAGATGAACACGTCGCAGTCATGACGTAACTCGGCGAGCGGGTTCGAGGTCACGAGCGCGGTGAAGGCTCCTGCTCGCGCGGCGCGCCGGAGTGCCCCCCCGACGTACGGGGTGCGTCCCGACGCGGTCAGACCGACCGCGACGTCCGACGGTCCGAGTGCGGCCGCATCTGCCACGCCGAGTGTCCCCTCGTCCTCGGCCCCCTCCTTCGGTCGGCGCATGGCGGCGTCCCCGCCCGCCAGGTGGGCGACCACCAGGTCTTCTGAGACCCCGAACGTCGGAATCAGCTCCGCCGCATCGAGAAGGCCCAACCTCCCCGAGGAACCCGCCCCGAAGTAATGGACGCTGCCTCCGTTCCTGATCCGGTTCACGGATTCGTCCACGAGACGGGAGATGGTCGGAAGCGCGTGCCGCACCGCCGCTGCCACGGTGGCATCCTCGTCGTTCACCTTCTCGAGCAGGGCGAGCGTCGAGAGCGTGTGGATCTCGTTCGTCCCTGCGTTGCGGTCTTCGGTGAGCGATTCGAACCAGTCTCCGGACATCAGACGGGCACCTCCCGGCTCGACGAATGGCCGCGTGCCGACCGGAGGGCGACGTGGCAGGCGACGAGGTGGCCAGGTCCGATCGATTCCAGCTGTGGTGCCTGTTCAGCGCAGACCTGTTGGACCTGGGGACAGCGAGGCAGGTACGGGCAGCTCCCCGACCGCCGATCTTCGTCGACGCCCGCCTCGACGTCCGCTCCGGCCACGGCCGGGTCGGCCCCGGGCACGAGCTCGCCGACGCGTCGTCGAGGATCCGGAACGGGGACTGCGGCCGCCAAGGCTCGCGTGTAGGGATGGCGAGGGGTGTCCAGCACGTCTCCGTAGAGACCCTGCTCGACCACTCGACCCAGGTACATCACCGCGATGGTGTCGCTCACGTGCCTGACCATCGAGAGGTCGTGACTGATGAACACGTACGACAGCTCCAGCTCGTCTTGCAGGCGCACCAGCAAATTGAGCATCTCCGCCCGGACCGAGACGTCGAGCGCCGAAGTCGGCTCGTCGAGCACCAGGATCTTGGGCTCCACCGCGAGGGCCCTGGCGACCGCCACCCGCTGAGCCTGACCTCCCGACAGCTCGTGCGGGTAACGGTCCCGGTAGCGGGGGCTGAGCGCGACGTGGCCCAACAGCTCGTCGACCCGGGCTTGGCGCCGGGCACGGTCCGGCACGAGATGATGGACGCCGAGCACCTCGTGGAGGGCCTTCTCGACCGTCATCCGGGGATCGAGCGAGGAGAACGGGTCCTGGAACACGAGTTGGATCTTCCGGGCGAGCTCGTGTCCGGGGCGGGCCGTCTCCCCCATGACCTCAAGCCGCCCCCGGGTCGGCGACTCCAACCCGACCATGAGCCGCGAGAGGGTGGACTTGCCGCAGCCGCTCTCGCCGACGATTCCGAGCGTGGTCGCCCGCTCGAGCTCCAACGAAACGCCTCGAAGGGCCCGGACGGGCGTTCCCCGCCGTGACGGGTACTCCTTCTCGACCGCGGTTGCACGAAGGACGACGTCGGCGCCGCTCACCCTTCGACCCTCCAGCACGCGGCGACGCTCCCGTTGCGCGCCTGCAACAGCGGCGGCTCTTCGACACCGCAGCGATCGAACGCCACCGGGCATCTCTGGCGGTACGGGCATCCCTTGCCGAGGCGCGACGGGTCGGGCGGTCGCCCGCCGATCTGGGTGAGGGCAGAGCGGTGCGGGGCACCTTCTCGAGGCAGCGTCCCGAGAAGCGCCACCGTGTACGGATGAACCGGCCGAGTGAAGAGCTCGTCGGTCGTCGCGCGCTCCACGACCCTTCCGGCGTACATGACGACGACCCGGTCGACGAACTGGGCGATGACGCCGAGGTCGTGGGTCACCCACACGACGGCCATCCCCGTCGTTTCGTGGAGCTCGCCAACGAGATCGAGGATCTGACGTTGGATCGTCACGTCCAGCGCGGTCGTCGGCTCGTCGGCGATGAGGAGCTTCGGCTCACAGGCGAGGGCCATGGCTATCATCACGCGCTGGCGGAGCCCGCCGGAGAGCTGATGGGGGTAGTAGTCGATGCGCTCCTCGGGCCGTGGCATGGCGACCAGGCCGAGTACCTCGAGCGCGCGCTCGGTGGCCGCGTGGCGTGATACCGGGCGGTGCAGGCGGACGCACTCGGCGATCTGACGGCCCACGGTCTTCGTCGGATTCAGCGAGGTCATCGGATCCTGGAAGATCATCGCGATTTCGCTGCCGCGGATCGCCCGCATCTGCCGGGAGCCCAGTCCGGCGAGTTCTCGCCCCTCCAGGCGGATGCTGCCGTCGGCGATCCGGCCCACGCCG
>JASHUY010000228.1 GCA_030039755.1 Acidimicrobiales bacterium | reverse complement strand
CAGCCGCACCTCGACCGGCACCTTGCCGAGCGTCTGCTCGCAGAGCAACGCGTAGAGGTGCACCCCGGTCAGCTTCGACCTCTCGTAGCGCTCGGCCGGTGCCCGACCCGTCTTGTAGTCGACCACCACGAGGTCCCCTGTGGGGTTCAGGTCGAGCCGGTCGATGATGCCCCGGAGCCGCAACCCGTCGACCTCGGCCTCCAGGCGGAGCTCGACGCCGACCGCCTCGACCCTCGTCGGGTCCTCGAGCGCGAAGTAGTTCCCGACGAGCTGGGCGGCGTCCGCGACGAAGGCCGCAGCGCTCTCCTCGTCGAGCCCGAGCCCGACGTACTCGGGGTCTTCCTGCAGCTCCTCCCAGGCGCGCTCGAGCTCGATGCTCGCGACCTCCGGGGTGCGGTCGCGGCTGGCGTGCTCCCAGACGAGCCGCTCGAGCGCCCGGTGCACGAGCGACCCCTTGGTCGCGTGCGCCGACGGTGGTTCGGGGAGGTGGTCGATCGCGCGGAGCCGGAAGGCGAGCGGGCAGTCCGTGAACGACGTCACGCGCGTGGGCGAAAGGGATCTCGGCAGCGTGAGCGTCATCGCTCGCAAGACTACGCGGGGGTGCCATCATCGCCGTTGATGCCCACGCCGCGCGACGACCGCCTGCCCACACGTACCCGACGCCGCAGCGGGCAGCCCGCCGCTCGGGCTCAGGCTCGAGGACAGGCTGCCGCGCACCTCGAGCGCTCGACCCGATGGGCGGGATTGCGCGCAGGGGACCCCGTCGAGGTGGCCGGGGTCCGCGCACGCTCGACGTCGTGGTCGTTCCTCGCGCACGTGCGGAACGCGCGGACGGGTGAAGAGTGGGTCGAGGTCGTCGGGGGGCGCCCGGGGAGCCGCGCCGTGCGCTCGTTCCGTCCCGAGCAGATCTTCGCCCCGTCGCCCCGAGCGTCCCGGCGTGCGACGCGCGCCCCGCTGTCCGACGCACCCAAGCTGCCTCTCTGACGGGTCTGAGCTGCCTTCACGTCGGCTGCGGCAGCCGACCGGGCCCTCCTACACTTCGACGATGACCGGAGCCGCCCCGCTCGTGCGCCAGGCGCGCGAGGGTCCTGTGGTCACGCTCACCTTGGACTCCCCGGCGAACCGCAACGCGCTTTCCCGTCGGCTCCTCGTGGAGCTCGCGTCGGGACTCTCCGAAGCACAATCCGACCCCGAAGTCCGGGTGGTCCTGCTCACGGGGACCGGCTCCACGTTCTGCTCAGGGGTGGACCTCACAGAGCGTCTCCACCCGCCGGCAGGGGAGCCGCGGGCGACGCTGCCGGAGGTGTTGTCCGCCATCGTGGCCATGCCCCAACCGGTCGTCGCGCGGGTCAACGGTCACGTGCGCGCCGGAGGGATGGGCCTGGTGTGCGCCTGCGACGTGGCGGTCGCTCCACAGGAGGCGACGTTCGCGTTCAGCGAGGTGCGCGTCGGCGTCGCGCCCGCGGTGATCGCGGTGCCGGCGCTCAGGCGTATGGGACGACGCGCCTTCGACCGCTACGCGCTGACCGGTGACGTCTTCGACGCCAGGGAGGCGGCCGTGTCGGGCCTGCTCACCGCCGCAGTCGACGACACCGAAGCCCTGGACGCCTGGGTCGACGCGGTGGTGGGTTCGCTGCTCCGGTCTGCGCCGACGGCGGTGGCGGCGACGAAGGGGCTGCCCGACCTGGTCGCCCGCCGCTGGGACGACGCAATGGACGCCGCAGAAGAGGTCTCGGAGGGCCTGTTCGGCGCGGAAGCGGCCGCAGAGGGCATGGCGGCGTTCCTCGAAAGGCGCACACCGTCCTGGGTCGTGGAGTGGCCGCTGGGCGCGGAAGGAAGTTCTGGCGCGCAAGGAAGTTCTGGCGGGGAAGGAAGTTCTGGCGGGGAAGGAAGCTAGGAGCGCGCAAGGCGGCTCGTGCGGCGCAGACGCACGAGGCCGGCCGGGGTCGCAATTCCTGCACAGGAGGCCTCCACCGCGGCGCGTGCCCACCCCGACCCCGCCGGGAGACCGATGATGCGCCGGGCGAAGACCACACCGACCAGCATCTCGACGAGTAGATCCAGATCGGTGTCCTCACGGAGCGATCCCTCTTCCTTCGCACGGCCGACGAGCGCGGCGAGGGCTCTCAGTCTGGGGCCGACGACTCGGTCGCGGTGCAAGGTCATCGCCGAAGGATCCGCGCGGCAACCGAGAAGGCAGCCGACGATCTCGAGGCAGGATTCGGAGAAGTGGGAATCGAACTCCTCCAGGTACGCGACGAGGTCGGCGAGCGGTTCCCCCGTCCGTGCCGGTTGATCTGCGGCGGCTGCGATCGCGGAGGTGACGAGGTCGGCTTTGTCCTGGTAGCGGCGGTAAATCGTCGCTCGGGCGACGCCGGCTTCCGCAGCGACCGACTCCATCGACATGTTGGAGTAGCCGACGTCGCGGAGTTGACGGAGCGCGGCCTCGGTGATCGCGCGGCTCGCTCGCTCGTCGCGCGGCCTGCCTGCTCGCCGTTCGAGGCACACCGGCGGGAGGCTCCCAGGGTCAGGCTCGCTCCCGGCCGGGCAGGAACCTGCGTCCGCGAACGGTGCCGTGCCCGGGGACCCGAGCGCGTCCACAGCTTTCACCTCCCGCACCTCCCGCAGCTCGCGCACGTCCAACTCATGCCGGGGTGGGAACGCGGATGCTGCCTGCACCGTCACCGCTCGGGGGCGCCGCGGGGACACGACCTCCACCGTCGTCCGGGCCGTCCGCCTCGCCGTCGCCGCGGCCGCCGCCGCGGCCGCCGCCGCCGGATCCTCCTCCGTGGCCGCCGGAGGTGACGAAGTCCCGCTGGCGGACCAACCAGAAGGAGAGGATCGAGCCGACGAACGCGATCACTGCGGCGATGACGACGAGGTGGTCGAGGCTGTACGCAAAGGCGACCCCGTACGCGTGGAGGACCGCGTGCGCCTGAGCCGCCGGCAACCGGGCCGTGACTGTCCTCACCTCACCCGAGACGAGCGCGGGACCGAGGGTCGCGCCGTGTTCCCGCATCGCCGCGGTTCCCGCGGGAGAGGAGGTGAGGGTGTCGGTCACCTTCTGTCGTATTTGGGTCTCGAACACCGTGCCGAGGGCCGCGATACCGGTGGCGATGCCGACCTGCCGGAAGGTGTTGTTCGCACCGGAAGCCATGCCCGCGCGCTCGGGCTTCACGACCGCCACGGCCGAGGAGGCGAGCGCCGGGTTCACGAGTCCGATGCCGACGCCCGAGGCGGTGAGCCCCGGAAGCAGCGCGAGCCATCCCGACTTCGCGTCGACGAGTGACATCAGCGCGCAGCCGACTCCGACGATCAGGAGACCGGCACCGAGCATGTAGCGCGCGTGGATGCGCACCGTGAGCTTTCCCGACACCGGCGCGACCGCGAAGGCCAGCATCGAGACGGGCAGGAAGCGGAGGCCGGCCGCGAACGGGCTGTAGCCGAGGTCGTCCTGGATGAAGAGGGTGATGTAGAGGAAAAGGGCGAAGATCGACGCGGAGATCGCGAGTGCAGCGGCCGAGACCCCGACCATCGCAGGCCGGCGGAAGAGCGACAGGTCGAGCATCGGGTCGCGCCTGCGCAACTCCGTCACGATGAACACTGCGAGGAGCGCTGCGCCACCGGCGAAGAGGCCGACGATCAGGGCACTTCCCCACCCGTCTGTGTCCGCTCTCACAAGCGCGAGCACGAGGAGGAACAGCGAGGTGGAAAAGGACATGAAGCCGAGCCAGTCGACGCGACGCTTGGTCCGCTCCCTCGACTCGTTGACGCGGGTGAGGGTGATGATCACTGCGATCACCCCGATCGGCACGTTCACGAAGAAGATCCACCGCCACCCGATCGCACTCGTGATCGCCCCGCCGAGCAACGGCCCGATCGCGACCGCCCCACCGATCACGGCGCCGTAGATGCCGAACGCCGTTCCCCGCTCCCGTCCTTGGAATGCCTCGGCGATCAACGCGAGGGAGGTGGCGAACATGACCGCGCCGCCCACTCCCTGTGCCGCGCGGGAGAGGTCGAGCATGAGCGAGCTCGTCGCCAACCCGCAGACGAAGGACGAGGCCGAAAAGACCGCCAGACCCATCGCGAACATGCCGCGCCGGCCGAACATGTCCCCGATGACGCCCGCGGTGAGCATGAACGCCGCGAGGGTCAGCGCGTACGCATCGATGACCCACTCGAGATCGGAGAGGGACGCGTGCAGGGACCGCTGAATGCTCGGGAGCGCGACGTTCACGATCGTGATGTCGAGCAGCAGCATGAAGATCGCCGTGCAGACGGCGATGAGGGTCCACCACTTGCGGTCCAGTCGCGCCATGGGACTCCTCTCGGGGAGCTCGACGTGGGCTCGCCCGCCCGCCCGGTCC
>JASHUY010000035.1 GCA_030039755.1 Acidimicrobiales bacterium | reverse complement strand
GCAGAGCTGGGCTTCTCCTCGCTCAAGGCCCCGATCACCTTGGTGACCGCCCTCGACAGCTCGATCGCCTACAGCCAGCCCGTCGAAGAGTACGTGCTCCCCGACGAGCACAAGGTCGTGCGGGCCGTCGAGCAGACCCTCGGGCTCGCGCCGGTCCCGGCCTGAGGGCCGGGACGTGGGAACCGACGCCGACGGCGCGGGTGCGCTCGACGCCTCCATCGCCAGGCGCCTGCTCGTCACGATGTGGCGGATCCGCGCCTTCGAGGAACGCCTCGAGCCGCTGAAGCGGTCGAGCATGGTCCACGGGCTCACCCACCTGAGCATCGGCCAGGAGGGAGTGGCGGCGGGGGTGTGCACCCAGCTGGCCGACGACGAGACCGTCTACAGCAACCACCGCGCGGACGGCCACGCGCTCGCGAAGGGGGTCGACATGGGCCGGCTCCTCGCCGAGCTCATGGGCCGATCGGGCGGGTGCTGTCGCGGGCTCGGTGGCTCGATGCACGTGGTCGACGTCTCCCACGGGTTTCTCGGCGCCACCGGCGTCGTCGGCGGGAACCTTCCGTTCGCCGTGGGTTCGGCCTTCGCCGGTCGTCTCCTCGGGCGCGGCGGGGTGGTCGTCGTCTTCTTCGGTGACGGCGCCGCGCAGGCCGGGATCTTCGCCGAGACCCTGAACCTCGCGAGCCTGTGGGAGGTGCCGGTGGTCTTCGTGTGCGAGAACAACGGCTTCGCCGAGTTCACCCCGCGCTCGGCCCACACGCGGGTGGAGCGTGTGAGCGACCTCGCCGCACCCTTCCACGTCGCTGCGGCGACGCTGGACGGCAACGACGTCGCAGAGGTGTACCGCGTCTTCCAGGGGGTGTTGGGCGAGGCGCGCGCGGGCCGCGGTCCCTTCCTTCTCGAATGCCTCACCGAAAGGCTCTCGGGACACTACGTCGGCGACCCGGGTGGCTACCGGGCCGCCCTCGAAGACGAGGCGTGGCGGGCTCGGGACCCCATCCAGCGACTCGTCCGGCAGGCCGCCGCGCGCGGGTGGTTCGACGAGGAGGCTTCACACGCCGCTGAGGCGGCAGCCCGCGAGGAGGTCGAAGCGGCCGTCGCCTTCGCGAGCGCGAGCCCCTTCCCGGATCCCGCGCTACCCGCCGAGCTCACCTACGCGGGCTGACGATCGGGCGACCAGGGCGCGACCGTGACCGAGACCACGTACTCCGCGACGATCGCCGCCACCCTCGCGGAGGCGATGCGCGCCGACGGCCGCGTCGTCGTGTTCGGCGAGGACGTGGCGCTCGGCGGCCCCTACCTCACGACGAAGGGGCTGGCCGAGGAGTTCGGCACCGAACGCGTCGTGAACACCCCGATCAGCGAGGCGGCGATCTGCGGCGTGGCCATCGGCGCGGCGCAGTCGGGTCTGCGACCGGTGGTCGAGATCATGTTCATCGACTTCATCGACCTCGCGATGGACCAGCTCGTGAACGGAGCCGCCAAGGCCCACTTCATGTCTGGGGGCCAGCTCGCCGTGCCGATGGTGCTCCGCACCCAGGGCGGTGCCGGCCAGCGCGCAGCTGCGCAGCACTCGCAGAGCCTCGAGAGCTGGCTCACCCACGTGCCGGGCCTCAAGGTCGTCATGCCCTCGAGCGCCAGGGAGGTCGCGGCGCTCCTGCCGACCGCCCTCGCCGATCCCAATCCGGTCGTCGTCGTCGAGTCCAAGACGCTCTACTTCCGCCGGGAGACGCTCCCCGACGGCGGGGTCGTCCCCGAGCCGCTCGGGCGCGCCCGGGTCCTCCGGCAAGGAGGTGACGTGACGATCGTCGCGACGTCCCGCATGGTCCACGAGGCCCTCGAGGCCGCAGCTGAGCTCGAAGGTGCGGGGATCCAGGCGGAAGTGATCGACCCGCGCACCCTGGTCCCCCTCGACCTTCCCACGATCGCCGCCTCGGTTGCGCGCACCGGGCGCCTCGTCGTCGCCCACGAGGCGGTCCGCCAGGGCGGCTTCGGAGCCGAGATCGTCGCCCAAGTCCAAGAAGCGTGCTTCTGGGACCTCGACGCCCCGATCGCGCGCGTCGGCGCGCCGTTCACCCCGGTGCCGCTCAGCCCGGTGCTCGAGGACGCCTACCTCCCCGGGGCTGCGGAGATCCTGGACGGTGTCCGGTCGGTGCTCCGCTGAGCGACGTGCACCACCGGACCGTCACGCAGAAGCACGCGCCGCCGGCTCCGCGGCCGGTCGCGTGACGAAGCCCTCGTAAGCCCTCGCGGCCACCTCGTCGCAACGTCGGCGGTAGGGGCCCACCCCGCCCAGGTAGGCCATGAAGACCCGCGGCTTGCCGGGGATGTTGGCGCCGACGTACCAGGAGTCGGTCGCCGGGAACAGCGTCTTGGCCGCGACCTCTCCCACGTGGTCCATCCAAGCGGACTCGGCGTCCCCGGTCGCTTCGATGCTCCGCAGGTCCTCGGACCGGAGGAAGTCGATGCATCCGGCGATCCAGTCGACGTGCTGCTCGACCGAGAGCACGACGTTGCTGACGACAGACGGGCTGCCGGGCCCCGTGATCACGAACAGGTTCGGGAACCCGGCGACCGCGACTCCGAGATAGGCGCGGGGACCGTCAGCCCAGTGGTCGCGCAGTGACACGCCGTCTCTTCCGCGCACGTCGAGGGCAAGGACCGCTCCCGTCACCGCGTCGTAGCCGGTCGCGCACACGATGGCGTCGAGCTCGTAGCGGGACGAGCCGGTGGCGAGCCCGTTGCGCGTGATCTCCCGGATCGGATCGCTCCGGACGTCCACGAGGGTCACGTTGTCCCGGTTGTAGGTCTCGTAATAGCCGGTGCCCTGGACCAGCCGCTTGGTGCCGATCGGGTAATCGGTCGGGGTCAGGAGCGCCGCCACCTTCGGGTCGTGGACGATCGAGGCGATCTTTCCCCGCACGAAATTCGCCGCCGTGTCGTTCGCGGCCCGGTCGGTCAGCAGATCACCGAAGCTGCCGAGCAGGGTGGGACCACCCGTCTGCCACGCGGCTTCGTAGACCGCCCGGCGCTCCTCCTCCGTGGCGTCGAGGGCCGACCGCGGGTTCAGCGCGAGCGTGAATCCGAAGAAACCCTCGCGGAGCATCTCACGGTGCGAAGGGTAGACGGCCTTGCGCTCGTCGACGGCCGCCGCCGACAGCGGGTGGTTGTTGGCCGGTACGACGAAGTGGGGCGTGCGCTGGAACACGAAGAGACGGCGAGCCTGCTCTGCGATGAGCGGGATCGCCTGGACCCCCGAGGAGCCGGTGCCGATCACCCCGACGCGCTCGCCCGTGAAGTCGACGCCTTCCGCGGGCCACGCGCCCGTGTGGACCACCGGGCCTTCGAAGGACCCGATGCCCGGAAACGCGGGCACGTTCCGGGCGGAGAGGCAGCCCACCGCCAGCACGCAGAACGTCGCGCGCACGGAGTCGCCCCGATCAGTCTCGACGACCCAGCTCCCGTCGCCCGAGTCGAAGCGGGCCGCCGTCACCCGGGTGTCGAACTGGATGTCCGGGCGTAGGCCGAAGCGGTCTGCGACGTGGTTCAGGTAGCGCTCCACGTCCGGTTGGGAGGGGTAGCGGTCGGTCCAGGCCCATTCCTGCTCGAGCTCGGGGTCGAAGGAGTAGGAGTAGTCGAGGCTCTCCACATCGCAACGGCAGCCGGGATAGCGGTTCCAGTACCAGGTGCCGCCGACCCCGCCGCCGGCCTCGTACGCCCGCACCGACAGGCCCATCTGCTTCATGCGACGGAGCATGTACAGCCCACCGAACCCGGCCCCGACGACGACCGCATCGAGCTGCTCGTTCATTCCTCGACCCCCGTTCCCTGGCGGGCGACGCTCTCGCGCCGTCCGGTCCGTACCCGATGCTCCGTCCCTGCTCGTCCCTGCCTGCCCTGCTCGTCCCTGCCTGCCGCCCCGCCGCTGATCGTCCGTGGACAATGTACCGACACGCGCGTCGCCGCTCCCGTCCCGCCTTGACCCGGCGGTCCTCGCTCGCAAGAATCGCGTCGGCCGGAGGGGCTCGAGCGTGCCGGCTCAGGGCTCAGGGCCAGGGCTCGTGCGGTCCCTGTCGTTCCCAGGCGGTTGTTCCCGGGCGGTGCCGGCGGGCGTCGTCACGAGGGCCACGAAGGAAGGAGCATCACGTGACGGTCAACGAGGCTCAGTCGAACGCGGAGGCCGTCGACGCCCGGGTCGACAAGATGCGGGACAAGTACGCGCTCGTCGAAGGGTTCGTCGGCGCGACCGAGGACGTCTCCCCGTGGGTCCCCTTCGTCGAGAACGTCTGGATCCGGCACCTCACCTTCGACGTCCGCTCCAGCTCGTCGGCCAACGTGCTGTGGTGCGCCGCGGGCGGCATGCTCGGCAGGCACCGCCACCGCGGTCCCGTGTCCGGTTACACGATCGAGGGGAGCTGGCGCTATCTCGAGTACGACTGGGTGTCCACGGCCGGGTGTTTCGTCCGCGAGAGCCCCGGGAGGACGCACACGCTCTACTCCGAGAAGGGCATGAAGACCTTCTTCTGGCTGAACGGCCCCCTCGACTTCCTCGACGACGACGACCACGTGCTCGAGACCGTCGACGTGTTCTGGTTCATCGACCACTACGAGCGGTACTGCGACGAGCACCACATCCCGATCAACCCGACCCTCTACCTGTAGGTCCGGCCGTCCCGGACCCCTACCGGTGGGCGCGGCACTGCGCCGCCTGACAAGCGAAGGAGGAAGCGTGTCGGTCGTCAACGAACAGGGGCTCACGGCCCCGCCCTCGACCGCCTACAAGATCGTCGACGTGCCCGAGCTGTACAAGGACGTGATCAACCGCCACGGCTTCCGGGGGAGCTTCGTCGGCGGGTCGGAGGCCGAGAGCCCGTGGGTGCCCTTCGGCGAGGGCGCCGCGATCCGCCACCTCGCCTTCGACACCCGGCACAACTTCTTCAGCAACATCTTGTGGATCAAAGCCAACGGCGTGGTCGGGACGCACAAGCACCGGGGGACCGTCGTCATGGTGTGCCTCGAGGGCAGCGCGCGCTACCTCGAGTACGAATGGGTGGCGGGGCCGGGAAGCTTCATCTTCGAGCCCCCGGGCGTCGCCCACACCCTCGTCACCGACCATCCCGAGGGCGTGAAGCTCTTCGGGTGGATGCAGGGTCCGATCGAGTTCTACGACGACCAGGGCGGCTTCGTCGAGTCCCTCGACGTGTGGTGGTACATCAACCACTACGAGACCTACTGCAGAGAGCACGGGCTCGCGGTCAACCCCGAGCTCTACCTCTGACGCGTCGCCGCGGCGTCGGACGGGGGCGCCCCGGACCGCCGTGACGGGGGGACGCGAGACCGGTCAGAACGCGGGCCAGGGCCCGATCGACAGCGTGGTGTGCTGGATGACCGCCGCGAGCACCGCGTTCCGCACGAGCCACACGTCGGTGACCGGGCCGACCCCTCCCGGGACGGGGGTGAGCGCCTCCGCGCGTTCGGCCACGCTGCCGAAGTCGAGGTCGCCGACGAGGTGCACCTGACCGGATCTCCCTTTGACGGGGTTGATCCCCACGTCGATCGCGATCACACCGTCTTTGACCATGTCGCCGGTGACGAGCCCGGGCGAGCCGGCCGCGACGATCAGCACGTCCGCCTGGCGGGTGAACTCTGCCAGCCTCCCCGCCTCCGAGGCGTACTCGTCGCAGCTCACGACGATCGCCCCCCGGTCCAGGGCGAGCCAGACCGCCGGCTTGCCCACGTTGTGGCTGCGTCCGACGATCACGACCGTCTTCCCCCTCAACGCGGTCTTCGGGTCGCGACCCGTGTGGCGGAAGTAGTCGTCGAGCAGCCAGAAGCAGCTTGCGGGGGTGGACGGCACGAAGCGGGGGGTGCCGCGTGCCATCAACCCGGCGTTGGCGGGGTGGACCGCCTCGACGTCCTTCAACGGGTCGAGCGTCGGGTACAGCTCCACCTCGGACAGCTGCACGGGCAGGGGCCGGAGGATGAGGATCCCGGACACCCTCGGATCGGCGTTCAGCTTCCCGATGGTCGCGAGTGCTTCGGCGGGCTCGGCGTCGCCGCGCAGGCACTCGGGCTGGAACCGGCAGCCCACCGCCTCCGCCATCCGGCGCAGCCTGCGCTCGTAGGCGTGCGCGGCGTAGTCGTCCCCCACGACCACGCTCGCCAGTCCCGGGTTCACGTTCGACGCGCGGACCGCGTCGAGCTCGCCGAGCAGCCGGGCCCGTAGGTCGCGCGAGACGGCCCTCCCGTCGATGACCTTCGCGTCCACGCCCTCAACCCCGCCCGGTCGGTCGGTCGGTCCCCTCAGCCCCTCCCGGCCCGCGGAGCAGCCCGGCAGATCGGGCGGCCTCCACGGTGTTGCGCAGGAGGAGGGCGACGGTCATGGGGCCCGCGCCGCCGGGGTTCGGGGCGAGCGCCCCCGCCACCTCGACCGCACGAGGGTCGACGTCACCGGTGAGCTTCCCTTCCACGAAGGAGACCCCGACGTCGACGACGGTCGCGCCGCGCTTGATCCATTCCGCCCGTACCAGGTGGGGGTGGCCGGCGTCGGACACGATGAGATCGGCTCCCCTGCAGGCCCCGGCGAGCCCGTCCGCGTCGGCGTCCATCACCGTCACCGCGGCGCACCCCTCACCGCCGGCTTCGCGTGGCGCGGCCAGCATCAGCGCGAGCGGCATGGCGACCATGTGCCCTCGCCCCACGACGACGGCGCGTCGGCCGGCGAGGGGGACGCCGTAGCGGTGAAGCAGGTCGAGGACGCCGACAGCCGTGCACGGACGGTGCCCGGGCGCGTCCCTCACCAGCTGTCCGAGGGAGAAGGCGGTCATGCCGTCGACGTCTTTCGCAGGGTCGATGCACGAGGCGGCGGCGACGTCGTCGAGTCCCACGGGGAGCGGCAGCTGGAGCAGGATGCCGTGCACGGACGAGTCGGTGGAGAGTGCGAGGATCTCGCCTTCGAGCGCCCGCTGCGACACCGACTCCGGGAGGCGGACGCCCCGCACGGAGATGCCGATCCGCTCGGCCGCCGCGTGCTTCAGCCCCACATAGCGGACGCTCGCTTCGTCGTCCCCGACGAGCACGGTCGCAAAGGTGATGCGCGGGCGGTCGCACGCCTCCACCTCGGCACGCAGCGACTCCAGGATCTCGTCTCGGCGGGCCCGCCCGTCGAGGATGACGGCCGGCAACCTACGAGAGCCCGACGATCTCGCCGTCGGCGTCGAGGTCGATCGAGAACGCCGCGGGATTCGTCCCGAGACCCGGCATCGTGCGAATCTCGCCGGAGATGGGGTACACGAACCCCGCCCCGACGGAGGCACGGACCTCTCGGACCGGGAGCGTCCAGCCGGTCGGGGCGCCTTTGAGGCTGGGGTCGGAGGAGATGGACAGGTGGGTCTTCGCGATGCAGACCGGCAGGTTCCCGAACCCTGCCGCCTCGTAGCGGTCGAGGGAGCGGGCCGCCGCGGGGGAGTACGACACGTCCCGGGCGCCGTACACCTTGGTCGCGACGGTGTGGATCTTGTCCCGGAGGGGCATCTCGTCGGGATAGAGCATGTGGAATTCGGACGGTCGGGCAGCCGCTTCGACGACGGCCTCCGCGAGCTCGACGGCTCCCGCGCCCCCCTTGGAGAAGTGCTGGCACACCGCGCTCCTCGCCCCCATCGACTCCGCGATCTCTGCCACGGCCCTCCACTCGGAGGGGTGGTCCGTCGGGAAGGCGTTGATGGCGACGACCGGATTGACGCCGTGGAGCTTGACGTTCTCGATCTGCTTGCGCAGGTTCGCGCCGCCCGCGTGCACCTCGTCGGGGTTCTCGGCCAGGAGGGCCTCGGGGAGCGGCTTTCCCGCGACGATGCGGTAGTTGCCCGAGTGGGACTTCAGGGCCCGGACCGTCGCCACGACGACGGCGGCGTCAGGGACCAGGCGGGAGTAGCGACACTTGATGTTGAAGAACCGCTCCGCCCCCATGTCGGCCCCGAAGCCCGACTCGGTGACGAGGAAGTCGCCGCCCCGGATACCGATCTGGTCGGCCAAGATCGAGCTGTTGCCGTGGGCGATGTTCCCGAACGGCCCCGCGTGGACGAGGACGGGGGTGTTCTCCAAGGTCTGCAGGAGGTTCGGCTTCATGGCGTCGCGCATCAAGACGGCCATCGCGCCGGCGCCCCTGAGCTCCTCCGCGGTGACCGGAGTGCCCGACTTCGTGTACCCGACGACGATCCGTCCGAGCCGGGAGCGAAGGTCGCGGAGCGAGGTGGCGAGCGCGAAGATCGCCATCACCTCGGACGCGGCGGTGATGTCGAAGCCGGTCTGCCGGGTGACGCCGTCCTCGCTCGGTCCCAGCCCGATGACGATGTTGCGCAGCGAGCGGTCGTTGACGTCGAGGACGCGACGCCACGTGATGTCGTCCATCGAGAGCCCGAGGGCGTTTCCCTGGTGGAGGTGGTTGTCGACGATCGCCGAGAGCAGGTTGTGCGCGGCGGTGACGGCGTGGAAGTCGCCGGTGAGATGGAGGTTCAGGATCTCCATGGGCACGACCTGGCTGTAGCCCCCTCCCGCCGCGCCCCCTTTGATCCCGAAGGTGGGGCCCATCGAAGGCTGGCGAATGGCCACCGTCGCACGCTTCCCGATGTGGCTCATCGCCTGGCCGAGGCCGACGGTCGTGGTCGTCTTCCCCTCACCGAGGGGCGTGGGCGTGATCGCCGTCACCACCACGTACTTCGCCTTGGGCCGCTCGGAGAGCTCTTCGACCGCCTCGAGCTTGATCTTGGCGACCGCGGAACCGTAGGGCTCCAACAGGTGCTCTCCGATACCCATCGACGCCGCGATCTCGTGCAGCGGCTTCAGAGTGGCGCTGCGCGCGATCTCCAGGTCGGAGGGAAAGGCCATGTCGAGAGGCTACCGCGCGAGCGACGTACCGCGGTACCCGGCGGTGGAGCCGATGCGGCGTCGACGGGGTCTCAGCGCGCGGAAGGCAACGGGCTGATGACGGGTGAGTAGGCTGCCCAGCCGAGCCGCAACCAACAGGAGGCGCCCGCCGTGAGCTTTCTTGGAAATCGCGTCCTCCGCAAAGAGGACGCTAAGTTCCTGACCGTCGGTGGTTCGTACGTGCACGACCTCGAGCTCCCCTCGGCGCTGTGGATCGGCTTCCTCCACTCGCCCGTGGCGCACGCACGCGTCGCCCGCCTGGACGTCTCGGCGGCACGGTCCGCGCACGGGGTGGTGGACGTCCTCACGGGTGCCGATCTCGACCTCCCCCCGCTGCCGCCCGACCTTCCGATGATCAATCCGCAGATGACGCGGCCGCTTCTTTGCGACGGCAGGGTCCGCTTCGTCGGTGACCTCGTCGCCGCCGTGGTGGCCGAGTCGCGCGCGGCGGCCGCCGACGCCCTCGAGCTGATCGAGGTCGACTACGACCCCTTGCCGGTGTTGGTCGATCCCGAAGAGGCGCTCACCGGCACGACGTTGCTGTTCGAAGAGGCGGGGACCAACGTCGCCTTCCAGGCGTCGTTCGGGCACGACGAGTCGCTCTTCGAGGGATGCGAGGCCGTGGTGAGCCAGCGCATCGTGAACCAGCGGGTGGCGCCCTGCCCGCTCGAAGTGCGCGCGGCGGCCGCCAAGGTCGAAGACGACGGGCGGCTCACGGTCTTCGTCTCGAGCCAGGCGCCGTTCGCGGTGCGGGACGCGGTCGCCCACGAGCTCGGCCTCGAGCCCGGCGCGGTGCACGTCGTGTCGCCCGACGTCGGCGGGGGCTTCGGCGCGAAGGCGGCCACCTATCCGGAGGAGCTGCTCGTCGCGGCGATCGCGTTGCGCCTGCGGCGTCCTGTCCGCTGGGCGGAGACGCGGTCCGAGAGCATGCTGAACCTCGGGCACGGGCGTGCGCAGATCCAGCAGGTGACGATCGGAGGATCGCGTGACGGGCACGTCCTCGCCTACCGGCTCGAGATCGTCCAGGACTCCGGCGCGTATCCCGCGATCGGCGCATTCCTGCCGATGTTCACCCGCATGATGCTCACCGGCACGTACGCGATCTCGAAGGCCGAGTGCGACTTCACCTCCGTCGTCACGAACACCACGCCGCTCGTTCCCTACCGGGGGGCGGGACGACCCGAGGCGACCGCTGCGGTCGAGAGGGCGATGGACCTGTTCGCGACGGAGATCGGCATGGACCCTGCCGAGGTGCGTCGCCTCAACGTCGTGGCGGGCACCGACCCCTTCCCGTACACGAACGCCACGGGGACCGAGTACGACATCGGCCACTACGACGAGGCGTTGGCGCGACTGCTCGACGTCTCCGGTTACGAGGAGCTGCGCGCCGAGCAGCGGGAGCGGCGCGAGTCGGGGAACCCCGTCCAGCTCGGCCTCGGGCTCTCGGTCTACGTGGAGATCACGAACGGCCTCCCTGGGAGCGAGTTCTCCTCGGTCGAGGTACGTCCCGACGGGAAGGCCGTCGTCAAGACGGGGACCTCCCCGCACGGCCAGGGCCACGACACGGCGTGGTCGATGCTGGTCGCCGACGAGCTCGGGATCCCGATCGAGGACGTCGAGTTCATCCACTCCGACACCGATCTCGTCGCGCGCGGCGTCGGCACCTTCGGATCCCGCTCGCTGCAGATGGGGGGCGTCGCCGCCAGGCAGGCGGCCGAGCAGGTCGTCACCGCGGCCAAGGAGATGGCGGCCGAGCTGCTCGAGGCCTCGCCGGACGACATCGTCGTCGCACGTGACGGTGGCGGGCTGCAGGTCGCCGGCTCACCTGTCGCACGACGCAGCTGGGGCGAGCTCGCCGCCGCCGCGGTCGAGAAGGGAAGCCCGCTGTTGGCCGAGGTGGACTTCACCGCGCCCGGCCCGACGTTCCCGTTCGGGGCGCACTTGGCTGCGGTCGAGGTCGACCTCGAGACGGGCCACGTGGCGCTGCGCCGGATGGTGGCGCTCGACGACGCGGGTCGCATCGTCAACCCGCTCCTTGCAGAAGGCCAGATCCACGGCGGGCTCGCGCAGGGGGCGGCGCAGGCGTTGCTCGAGGAGTACCGCTACGACGAGCTCGGCAACCCGCTCACCTCGAACCTGATGGACTACGCGTTCATCAGCGCGACCGAGCTTCCGAGCTTCGAGACCGTGATCATGGAGACTCCGACGCCACGCAACGAGCTCGGTGCGAAGGGGATCGGGGAGTCGGGCACGATCGGCTCCACTCCCGCGGTCCAGAACGCCGTCGTCGACGCGCTCTCCCACCTCGGTGTGCGCCACGTGGACATGCCTGCGAGCCCCGAGAGGGTATGGCGCGCGATCACCGACGCGCGGCGGGCGTCCTGAGAGGTCGCCGAGGCCGGCGGCCGCCGGACCCGCGCAGTCCGATCCGGGGGAGCAGCGGGGCGACGACCCCCGCACGCGCACAGCCCGCCAGCACTCCGACGCCGTACGCCAGCTCCCCCAGGAAGCCGTCGACGAGCACCCGACGGTCACGCCCGTCCGGTGCCAACCGATCGGCCAGGGACGCGGAGCCGATCAGGACGACGGTTGCCCCGAGCGCCCGACGTGCCACGCGGGCACGCCCGCCGAGCGCGAAGGTGGCGAGCAACGGCACGGCGAACGTGGTGCACCATCTGCCGAGGCCGACCCACGCGTGCAGCACGCTTCGGAACGAGAGCCACAGTGCGAAACGTCCCCCGGTGGCCAGCGGTCGGAGTCGCCAGTAGAGGTGTGCCGCCGACACCGCCCAGCTCACCGCCCCCAGGCCCGGCAGGCCGAGGAGGAGAGCGCACACGGTGCACGCCGGGCCCGAGCCGACGGCGAGGTGGGTGACCGCGCCGGGGTGGGCCCGTTCGAGCGGCCCCACCGACGTCCCGTACTCGAAGCGCCGCCGGAGACGCTGCACGACGGCAGCGGGATCCCGGTGGGCGACTTCGACCTCGGGCACGTAGCGGACCCGCCAGCCGCCTTCGACGAGGCGCCACACGAGGTCCACGTCCTCCCCGTACCTGAGGCGCTCGTCGTACCCGCCGCCCAAGGCAGCACGGCGGAAGACGACGGCCGCCGCGGGCACGTAGGGCACGCCGCTTGCGGGATGCACCGGAGCCGGGCGAGCGCCCAGGTCCAACAGCGACGGGCCCGTCCACCGCGCCGCCGCGACGATCCGCGGCGCCGCCCCCGCCAGGAGCGGGTCGACGAAGTAGGCCGCGAGCGACTCGATCCAGCCGGTTCCGGGCAGGCAGTCGCTGTCGACGAACGCGACGAGCTGCGAGGTGACCGCGGCGAGCCCCGCGTTGCGCGCGGCGGCGGGGCCGCCCGAGACATCCCTGCGGATCAGCTCGGCGCCGTAGCGGCGACATGCCGCGGCCACCGCGTCGCTTCCGGTCGATCCGTCGTCGACGACGACGACGGGATGACGGTTCCCGAGCGAGGCGAGACAGGCGGCCAGTTCCACGGGGCGGTCGCGCACGGGGACGACGACGGTCACGTCGACGGGTTCTGCGGCGCGGCTCGGGCGTGGGATCGCGACGCCGGCGTCGGTGAGCCTCCGAGCCATCCGCGCGGACGCGTCGCCGAGGACCGGTCCGGTTCCGAACCCGGACACCAGCTCGGCGCCGCGTCGGCTCAGACGCAACAAGCGGGGCGGCGTCCCGCCGAAGAGGACGTTCGCATTCGGCCGCCGCACGTCGGGGGCGATGTCGACCCACACCCCTTCGGGGAACGGCTCGTCGAGCCGGCGGCCGAGCGATGCCGGCCCGGTCACCGCCGGCCCGGTCACCGTCCCCTCCGGGCGCGACGCACCGCGCGGGCGATCAGAGCGAGAGCCCACCGTCGACGCGCACGACTGCGCCCGTGATGCCACCCGACGACGCGTCAGCGAGAAAGACGAGCGCACGGGCGATCTCCTCGGGCGCGAGCAGGCGATGGACGGGTTGTTGGGCAGCGAACGAAGCGGCGGCAGGCAGGCCGTAGAGGTCCGCCGATGCCCGGAGGGTGGCGGTGTCGGTCGAGCCCGGACTGACCGCGTTGGCGGTGATCCCGTGATCGGCCAGCTCGACCGCCAGCGCGCGGACGTACCCCACGACCCCCGACTTGGCCGCGCAGTAGGCCGCCAGCATCGGCAGGCCTCTCGTGTCCGCCGCCGACGACACGGCGAGGAACCGGCCACGCCGAGGCGCAGGCCGTCGGAGCATCGCGGGGATGCTGGCGCGCGCCAGCGCGAGGACGCCGCCCAGATCGACGTCCAGGACGGCGCGCTCGACGGCGGGGGGAACCTCCCATGCGGGCGCGCCGCCGGCGATCACCCCCGCAGCGGCGATCGCGGCGTCGACACCCCCCCACCGCCCCTCTGCGTCCTGCACCACCCGGGTGAGCGCCGCCGGATCGCGGACGTCCGCCGTCGCCGCGATCACATCCGGCCCCGCCTCCTCCACCACGGTGTCGAGGTCGGCCCTGGAAGCCAGAGGGTACGGCACCGCCGGGTCGTCCTCGCACCGGTCGACGGCGACGACGCGCCACCCCTCGGCCGCCAACCCCCGCACCGTGGCCGCGCCGATCCCACGAGCTGCGCCGGTGACGACCGCGACCGGGTGCACGGAAGCGCTCACGGAAGCGTTCCGGACTGCGTTCCGCGCTGCGTTCCGGGCGACATGGGCAGAACGAGGAGCATCTCAGCCGAGCTGCCGAAGGAACCCCGCCGGCACGACGACGTCCTCGCTGCACAGGTCCTGCACCGACGGCCGGCCGATGGCGCGCAGCGTCGAGTCGATCCCCGAGCGCAGGACGTCGAGCACGTTCTCGACCCCGGCCTGGCCGTTGGCAGCCAGTCCCCAGAGCGGAGCCCGGCCGACCATGACCGCGCGGGCACCGAGAGCCAGCGCCTTCACGACGTCGGAGCCACGCCGCACCCCGCCGTCCAGCACCACCTCCACCTGATCCCCGACCGCCCGCGCGACAGCGGGGAGCGCGCGGATGGTCGCGGGGGTCCCGTCGAGGTTGTTGCCGCCGTGGTTCGACACGGAGATCGCCGATGCCCCCGCGTCCACGGCACGCTTGGCGTCGTCGACGCGGATGACGCCCTTGAGCATGAACGGCCCGTGCCAGGTCGACACCATCCAGGCGACGTCGTCCCACGTCGGCGGGGAGGTCTGCATCCACTCGCCGTACGCCCCGAAGAAGCTGGGTGGAGGCTCTCCGGGGCGCGCCATGTTCGGGACCGTGAGCGCGGGCAATGCACCGGTGCGCAACCACGACCAGAGCCACCCCGGACGGGCGAGCGCCTCGGGCGCCAGCCGGAGGGCCGCGCGAACGTCGAGCCGCTCGGGGACGAACGGGCTCCCCCAGTCCCTCGCGGTCGCGAACGACCAGTCGAGGGTGGCGATCATGCCTGGGCACCCGGCAGCACGAGCCCGCTCCATCCGCCCGGCGATCTCGTCACGGGTGCCCGACCAGTACAGCTGGAAGAAGGTCTTGGGGTTCGCCGCGACGACCTCCTCGACCGGCTTGGAGGAGAACGAGCTGAGGCCTGCGGCGACGCCCCTGCTGGCGGCCGCGCGGGCGACGGCGACCTCGCCGTCGGGGTGCACCGCCTGGACCCCGGTCGGAGAGACCACGACCGGGAACGACAGCGACTGGCCCATGACCGTCGTCGCGAGCTCGCGACGGGCCGGCTGGTCCGCCACGTGCGGCGCGAATCCGAGCTCTCCGAACGCGTGGAGGTTGTCGTCCATCGTCGTGCCGCGTTCGGACCCGGCTACCAGCGCGGAGTAGACGGACCTCGGCAACCGACTCTTCGCCCGGCGCTGGGCCACCGCGACGCTCTCGAACCAGCGGTTGGCCGCCACACCACCCTCTCAGTCGCCCGACCGCGCCAGCTGCGCGTCGGTCGGCTCGCGAGAGGCCGGGCGCGACAGCGCGACCGGGATCGGGACCGGGAACGGGCGCCCGGGTGAGTGGTCGGACGACGGGCGCGGGACTGTCCCAGGGTGGACCCGTTCGAGGGCAGCCTCGCCATGACCCTTCACACATTCGGGGTCAGGTCCGTCGAGCGGCAGGCCGGTGAAGAACTTCGACGCCATGCATCCGCCGCGACAGGTGCCGAAGGACGAGCACGCATTGCATGCGCCGCCGTCCGACGGCGACCTGAGGCGGGTGAACAGTGCAGAAGACCGCCAGACCGCGGCGAAGCCACCCGGCGACCGCACGCTTCCGGCTCGGAAGTCGTCGTGGATGGTGAACGGGCATGCGTACACGTCCCCGAGCGGGTCGATCAGGCAGACGACCCTTCCCGCACCGCAGAGGTTGAGACCCGGCAGTGGTTCGCCGTAGGCGCCCAGGTGGAAGAAGGAGTCACCGGTGAGCACCTCGTCCCCTTGCTCGTGCAGCCACCGGTAGAGGTCGCGCTGTTGCGCGGACGTCGGATGAAGGCGCTCCCAGGCTCCCGCACCCCTGCCCGACGGCCGGAGCCGCGTCAAGCGGAGTTGGGCGCCATGCTCGGACGCGAGCGACTTGAAGCAGTCGAGCTGGCCGACGTTGTCACGGGTGACGACGACCGACAGCTTGAACCCCCGGACTCCTGCTTCCGCGAGGTGCGCCATCGCGCGTCTCACCGTCGCATAGGAGCCCGCGCCGCGCACGGCGTCGTTCACCTCGGCCGTCGCGCCGTCGAGCGAGAGCTGCACGTCCACGTAGTCGTTCGCCGACAGTCGCGTCGCCGCCGCTGGAGAGATCCGCGTGCCGTTGGTCGAGAACTTCACCCCGACGCGACGGGTCGTCGCGTAGTCGAGAAGGTGCCAGAAGTCCCGCCGGATGGTCGGCTCGCCGCCGCCGATGTTGACGTAGAAGACCTCGAGCTCGTGGAGCTCGTCGATCAGCGCCTCGCACTCGGCGGTCGAGAGCTCGTCCGGGTCGCGACGGCCGGAGCTCGAAAGGCAGTGGACGCACGACAGGTTGCAGCCGTACGTCAGCTCCCACGTAAGGCAGATCGGGGCCTGCAGGCCGCGCTCGAACCGATCGGCGAGCTGCGGTCCTGCGACGCCCGGTGCGCGCTCCCTGCGGGTCGCAGGGTGCTCGAGGGACACGTGCGCCTCGGGATCGGCGAGGAGCCCGCGATGCGGAGACGCAGGAGACGCCGCGCGTCGCCGCACGAGCATCCCGGTATCTGCCAGCCGACGCAAGCCTTCGGCGAACGCGGGCAGCTCTCCGTCTTCGACACCCGCGTCCCTGCACGCGTCGAGGGCGCAAGCGTGCTGGTCGAGTCGGCTGACGAGCCGTACCAGCCTCGGGTGCTTCAGGAAGGAAAGCCGGCGGGTGGAGAAGTCGTACGCCATCGCCCCGAAGGGCTCGGTCCGGAGCGCGACGGTCGGGCTGAGCGCCCACGCGTCTTCCAGCAAGGGCGCCGGGCCGGCGAGCCGAATCTCGCTCAATAGACGCCGCACATGCCGTCGATGGAGACGTCCTCGACGAGGACGTCTCCGACGATCAGGTCGCCGTCCCGGGCATCGTCCCGCTCGTCGACCTCGCACTGCGTGCCCGGCCCGCCTGTCCTGCCACTCTCCCGCTGTACCTGCGACACCTGCACCGTTGCCTCCCGTGCGCCGGTCCCCTCCGAAGCCGTGACCTTACCGAATAGTGGCACCTGGTGACAAATACCTCGCCGGTTCGTTACGCTCGTCGCCCGTGAGCTCCGGGAGGTCCGTCCGGGCGGTCGGCCGCCCACCAGTCACCTCCCGGACGGAGCTCGAACACGTCGCGCTGACGCTCTTCTTCACCACAGGCTTCGAGGCCACGACGGTGAAGGACATCGCTCGCACGGCGGGCGTCAGCCGTCGAACGTTCTTCCGCTACTACGCCTCCAAGAACGACGTCGCCTGGGGGGAATTCGACGAGCACCTGGCGCGCTTCCAGGCGGAGTTCGATGCCGTGCCACCGAGCGTCTCGATGGCGACAGCGCTGCGTGAATGCATCCTCGCGTTCAACGACTTCACCGACGACGAGGTGCCGTGGCTCCGCCAACGCATGGCCCTTCTCCTCCGGGTGCCGGCGTTGCAGGCGCACTCCGTGCTGCGCTACGTCGCATGGTGCGACATCGTCGCGAAGTTCGTCGCTCGAAGGACTGGCTTCGGCGCAGGGACACTCGTGCCTCAGGTGATCGCGCGCGGCGCGCTCGCGACCGCGGTTGCCGCGTACGAGCGCTGGCTTGAGCACGACGAGGCGCCGCTGCGCGAGGTGCTCGACGCGGCGCTGTCCATCTGGCTGCGAACCGGGAGCATCTCCCCGGCGCAGGGGGGATGGTCCTCGGCGCGAGGGGGGTAGTCCTCGCAGGGGGGGTGGTCCTCGCTCAGAAGACGATCACGTTCCTCCCGCGAACACCGCCGGCCTCGAGCCGCCGGTGCGCCTCCCCTGCTTCCTCGGGCGGGAAGGTCCCCGCCACGCGAAGGGTGAGCTTCCCCTCTCCGGCCAGTCGGGAGAGCTCGGCCAGCGCGTCGGACTCCGTGGCGTGGTCCGCCACCAGCACGAGATGGGCAGTGATGCCGCGCTCGGTCTCTCCCTGGAACGGCCGGACGGCGGCGATCCTGCCCCCGTCGCGAACCGCCCCGAGGATCTTCTGGTTCAAGAGCGCGGCGTCCACCAGACCGTCGACACCGTCCGGGCAGACCTCGCGTATGGCGGACGCGACGTCGTTGCCCCGCGGGACGACGACGTCGGCACCGAGCCGTGCGACGAGCTCTCTGTCCCGCTCCGAGGCGTCTCCGACGACGTGCAGCCCGTCGAGTTTTGCGAGCTCCATCACGTAGCCACCGACGGCTCCCGCCGCGCCGGTGACCGCCAACGTCTCCCCGGGACGAAGCCCCAGCAGGTCGAGCGCGATCCGCGCGGTGAGCCCGTTCATCGGCAGGGTGGAACCCTCGGCGAAGCTCGCACCTGCGGGCAGCGGTGCGACGGAAGCGGCCGGCACCACCACTTGCTCGGCTTGCGCCCCGCGGCCCCGCGGTCCGGGTACGACGATCGCGACCACCTCGTCGCCCACCTTCCAACCGGCACCGGGCCCGACCGCGTCCACCACCCCGGCGAGCTCCATCCCCGGTACCAGCGGACGCTCGACCCCGTCGTACATCTCGCCGCGGAAGCCGGCCCGGAGCACCGTGTCGGTCGGGTTGACGGCCGCCGCCGCGACACGCACCCGCACCTCACCTTCACCGGGCTCCTCGACAGGGAGCTCGACGACCTCGAGGGCCTCTGGGCCACCGAAGCGATTGATGCCTACTGCTCGCATTCAGACCTCCTTGTCGATCCCGTCGCCGCCGATCCCTTCGCCGCCGATCCCGTCGCCGCCGGTCCCTTCGCCGCCGATCCCGATGTTGTCGATCCCGATGTTGTCGATCCCACCGCCGGCCCCCCGACGATGGCCTGCCGTGTACGGCACGTGCAAGCGGGTCACGCCTCCGCCCTTGCCCGCGCCCCCGAACGTCGATCCGCGAGCTCGACGTAGAACCGGAGAGCGTCGGGATCGGCCAGGGCGTCGACGCTCGCGACCGTTGACGGGTCGGCTCCCTGAAGGAGGCGTTTGACGGGGACCTCGAGTTTCTTGCCGGTCAGGGTGTAGGGGACCGCAGGCACGGCGAGGATGCTGTCCGGGACGTGGCGCGGCGAGAGCTGCTCGCGCAGGGCTTTTGCGATGCCTGCCCGCAGCTCGTCGCTCAGCACCACGCCGTCGGCGAGACGGACGAACAGCAGCAGCTCACCGGCGCCCCCCGAGGCGTCTTCGAGGTGGACGACGAGCGAGTCGTCGACCTCGCCCATGTCGGCGAGGACGGCGTAGAACTCGCTGGTGCCGAGGCGGACACCTCCTCGGTTCAAGGTGGCGTCGGACCTGCCGCTCACGATCGAGCTCCCCCGCGGCCGGAAACAGACCCAGTCGCCGTGTCGCCAGACGCCGGGGTAGTGCGAGAAGTACGCCGCCTCGTAGCGAGCATTGCCCGGGTCGTTCCAGAAGCCGAGCGGCATCGAGGGAAGAGGTCTCGTGATCACGAGCTCGCCGAGCTCGTCGGTGACCGGGCGGCCCGCCGCGTCGTAGGCGAACGCGGCGACGCCGAGAGCGCGCCCGGATATCTCGCCCGCGTACACGGGAAGAAGCGGGTTCCCCTGGACGATCCCTGAGCAGATGTCGGTCCCTCCGCTCCCGACGTTCAGCATGGCGCCGGGGCCAAGCTCTTCGCAGGCGTAGACGAAACCGTCGATGGGCAGGGGCGAGCCTGCGCAGCACAGCTGTCGGAGCTTCGAGAAGTCGAGCTCGCTTGCGGGCCGGATCCCTTCACGCTTGCAGGCCATGAGGTACGTGGAGCTGACCCCGAAGAAGCTGGCCCCGGTCTCCTCTGCGAGCTGCCATTGCCGGCGCAGGTCCGGGTAGATCGGGTTCCCGTCGAGCTGGACGATCGACGCGCCGCAGAGGAGCGCCGAGACGAGCGCGTTCCACATCATCCACGCCGTCGTGGAGAACCAGAGGATCCGGTCGCCAGGCGCGAGGTCCCAGCTGAGCACGTGGTTCTTCAGGTGCTCGATGAGGATGCCGCCGTGGGTGTGCACGATCGCCTTCGGCGGTCCGGTCGTGCCCGACGAGTACAGGACGTAGAGCGGATGGTCGAAGGGCACCGGGTCGATGACGAGTGGGGCGGGCTCGCCGACGAAGTCGTCCCAGACGATGGCGTCGTCGATCCGACCGCCCAGGTACGGGACGTGCACGACGTGGCGGACGCTCGGCAGGCCCTTGCGGATCTCTGCGAGCTCGGCGCGCCGGTCGATGTCCCTTTCGCCGAACTTGTAGCCGTCGACGGCGAAGAGCACAGCCGGTTCGATCTGGGAGAAGCGGTCGAGGACGCTCCGCCGCCCGAGCTCGGGGGCGCAGCTCGAGAAGATCGCCCCGAGGCTCGCCGCGGCGAGGAACGTGACGAGCGTCTCGGGGATGTTCGGCGAATACGCCGCCACGCGGTCGCCCTCGCGCACGCCGAGGCGTTCGAGCCCGGACCGCGCACGGGCGACGAGGTCCCGCAGCTCTCCGATTCGAAGACGCACGGGCTCTCGGGTCTGGGAGTACGCCAGCACCACCGTCTGATCGCCGTCGAAGTTGCGGAGAGCGTGGTGGACGTAGCTGAGACGCGCCCCCTTGAAGAAGCGTGCGCCGGGCATCGTGGGTTCCTCGGGCAGCACTTCGTCGTAGGGCGTTTCAGCCTCGATGCCGAAGTAGTCCCATAGCGACGACCAGAAGCCGATCTGGTCCGACACCGACCACCGCCAGAGGTCCTCGTAACCGGAGAAGCTGTTCCCTCGTCCCGCGAGCCAGCTGATGTAGTGCGCCAGCCTCGAGCCGGAGAGCGCCTCTTCGGTCGGCTCCCTCAAGACGTCGCCGAGCTTCGCGCTCACTGCTCTTGTCGCTCGTGCTCGGCGCGGCAGGGGCTGCCGTGGACGATCCTCGTGCTCACGGCTCGCCAGCCGACGCCTGGGGCGGAGGGCTTCAGTTGTAGACGATCAGGCCGCGGACGTTCTTCCCGTCGCGCAGGTCCTGGTAGCCCTGGTTCACGTCCTCGAGCTTGTAGGTGCGCGTGACCAGCTCGTCCAGCTTGAGCTGGCCGTCACGGTAGAGGGAGAGGAGCGTCGGGATGTCGGCCCGTGGATTGGCCGAGCCGAAGATCGACCCGTGGAGCTGCTTCTGGAACAACGTGAGCAGGTGGAGGTTGAGCTTCACGTCCATCTGTGAGATCGGTGCGATCGCAGTCACCACCGCGCGCCCGTCTTTTGCCAGGAGGTCGAGCAACGGCCCGATCATCTCACCCTCGGCGGTGCCGACGGTGAGGATCGCCTTGTCCGCCATGCGGCCCCAGGTGAGCTCTTCGACGAGAGACTTTGCAGCCTCCATGTCGGCCGCGGCGTGCGTCGCGCCGAAGGCTTCGGCCTGTTCTCGCTTGAAAGCGAGCGGGTCGACGGCCACGATGTGCTTCGCCCCGGCGAGGCGCGCCCCCTGGACGGCGTTCATCCCCACGCCGCCGGTGCCGACGACCACCACGGTCTCTCCCGCACGGACCTCCGCCGCGTAGACGGCGGATCCCCAACCGGTGGTCACCCCGCAGCCGACGAGGGCGGCAACCTCGAGCGGCACCGAATCGTCGACCTTCACGACCGACGCCTCGTGCACGACCGTGTGCGGGCAGAAGGTGCCGAGGAGGCACATCGTGCCGATGCCGCGCCCCTTCGAGGAGAACCGGTGCACCCCGTCGGCGATGGGCACGCCGGCGAGCAGGTGGATGCCGAGGTCGCAGAGGTTCTGGCGTCCCGTCGAGCAGTAGTGGCAGCGACCACAGGCCGGGATGAAGCTGAGCACGACGTGGTCGCCCTCCGACACACTCGTCACGCCGGGACCGACGGCCTCGACCACGCCTGCGCCTTCGTGCCCGCCGATCACCGGCAGCGTGACGGGGATGTCACCCGTCACCAGGTGCTCGTCCGAGTGGCAGAGGCCCGCGGCGGCGAGCTTCACCCGTACCTCGCCGGCGACCGGCTCGGCGAGGTCGACCTCCTCGATGCTCCAGGGCTCCCCGTGGTTCCAGAGCACGGCCGCTTGCGTCTTCACGGTCCCTCCTGCTCATGCACTCGAACGGGGCCGGCGTGTCACGACGTTCCCGGCGTCGCGCCGGCCCGCGGAACCGCCGCAACTTAGCACCGGCCGTTCGGTGAGCGCGATCCCGTCGACGCCGCGCCCACCGGACGTCCCGGCGAGCGCGGCGACGGCCGCCCTGCGCTCAGGAACCGCCGCGAGGTGCCCGCTCGAGGACGGTCACCACTCCTTCGTCGCCGTCGACGCGGACGAGGTCCCCGGTCCGTATCTTCTGCGTCGCCGTTCCCGTCCCGACGACGGCGGGCATGCCGTACTCGCGGGCGACGATCGCCGCGTGCGACATGATGCCGCCGATGTCCGAGACGGCGGCCTTGATCTTCCCGAAGACCGGCCCCCAGCTCGGGGCGGTGACCGGGCAGACCAGGATCTCGCCCGCCCGGACCTGGCCGATCTCGTTCACGTTCATGAGCACCCGGGCTCGGCCTTCGACCACTCCGCCCGAGGCCGCGAACCCCGAGACCTGGTCGTCGGGCATCTCCGAAGCCCGTGCCCAGCCTCTGATCGTGTCGCCGGTGATCCCCCAGAGCATCTTCACGGCCGGGTCGTTGAGCGCCTCCGGCTCGGGGCCGAGCGCGGGCGGAGCGGGCCACGTCGCGAGTACGTCGAGCATCGCCTTGCGCTCGGCGACGAGGGGCTTGAGATAGCTCGCACCCGTCGGCGGGGCGCCCGCAGCCCAGGCGAGCATCACGTCGGCCAGGGCCTGGTCCACCTCGTAGTGCTGGAGCTGGAAGACGTCTTCCGCCTCGTCCAGGAGCCCGAAGCGCTCCAAGAGCTGTCCGAACTGGCGGATCTTGGCGAAGAACTGCGTCGTGAACCAGTGCTCGCAGTAGAACTTGTGCTCCTCGACGTAGGGGAAGACGAGCCGGCACAACCCGAGCATCTGGTCGAAGGCGCCCTTCTCCGCTTCGCTGCCGAGGAGATCGCGGTAGCGCTGCGCCACCTGCTCGCGCTCGGCCTGCAGCCTGGTGAGCGGACGCCCGAGGTCCTCGCCGTCGCGCAACTGCCGGACGTACCTGCCGAGCGCGGAGAACGGTACGGCCGGATCGTCCTTCCAACTGCGGTGGTGGTGGTAGAAGCCGTCCCCGGTCGACACGTAGAACCAGGGGACCGAAGCCTGCTCGTACTCGGCGAGCCACTTCTTCCCGGCGTCTCCCGAAGCCTCGAGCGCCTCCCGCACCGCCCCTGCGTCGTCGCCTTCGCGAAAGGCACCGTCCACCCCGAGCTCGAGCGCGACCTTGGCGAGACGCTTCAGCTGCTCGTCGGGCTGGTACATGATGACGTCGATGCCGGCGACCATCCGCGCGACCGCCTGCGAGGGGATCTCGGGGAACGCCTTCTGCAAGAAATCGAAGAAGACCACGTAGGCGCCGTAGCCCAGCATGAGGAGCTCGGTGTGGTAGTTCCACATCTTGGAGAACAGGTCGATGCAGCGGTGGAAGCGCTCCCGCACGAGATGGTTCGAGGCGAAGCCCCGCGCCTGGGTGACGACGGCTGCGTCCTCGAACTCTCCGAGCTCGGGCACGTCGATCGTCTCGAGCTCGTCGATGAGCTTCTTCACCCTCTCCTTCCACTCTCCGTAGAGCCTGTCCCAGTTCTCGTAGTAGTAGCCGCCGCGTTCTTGGAACAGGGCGAGGCGCCGACCGATCTCCTCGGGGTCGGAGACCGGGTTCGCCGTGATGTAGACGCGGCCGTTCAGGATCCGGTGCTCGATCCCGAGGGTCGTGGGGAAGACGAAGATCCGGGCGGTGTTCGCGCCGATCGCGGTGTAGGGGATCTCCGCCGTGATGGCGTCGAAAGCCGGCATCGGCTCGGGGAAGTGCATCGAGTTGTAGAACCAGAACCGGTTGTCGTCGTCAGGCTGGAACCTCGTGAAGAACGGGTACATCGACCGCCAGTTCTCTGCGCCGGCGACGTCCGCCACTTCCGAGGGGAGCGGGAACGCACCCTTTCTGTCGCTCGCTGCCATCCGGGCTCCTTTGCCTCGAGCCGTCGTCCGTCTGTCCGTTTGTCTGTCCGTCGGTCTGTCCGTCTGTCCCGTCGTCGCCGTCACTTGCGAAAGGTGGCCCGTAGCCTTGCACACATCGATCGCCGGCCACCGGTCTCCACTCCCATCGACGGCTGGATGGAGGAGGCGGGGTGCTCGGGTTGCGTGCCCGGCTGCGCCATGAAATGATCCGCGGCGATCGCGTCGGGTGATCTGAGCGCCGGGGGAGCTGTCGTGGCGGAGCATCGAGGTCCGTTCCCGTTGCCGTCGGAGATCGCCGACGTTCCGGGGGCCGAGGGTTGGGCGTCGATGTACCCGCCGTTCACCCGCTTCCAGCCCGCCGACGACGCGAAGTTCTGGTTCTACAACGCGACGCACTTCCCCGAGCCCCTGCCCGCCTTCGACTCGATCAGCTCCGAGGTTGCCTACACCGCGATCGGCGCGAACACCGCACGCCTCTTCGTCTTCCCTGCCACGCTCGGCATCGAGCACCGGATCGTGAACGGGCGCGTCTACCTCGCGGCGAACCCGGTCACCGATCCGGCGGAGATCGGCCGCCGCCTCGGGATCTTCCAGCGCCGGGCCGGTTACTACTACGAGCACTGGGACCGCCTCTACGGCGAGTGGAAGCAGCGCGTGCAGGCGGCCATCGACGAGCTCGAGGCGATCGAGGTCCCCGTGCTCGGCGAGTTCGACGACGAGGAGGTCGTGACCTCGGGACGCGGGTTCGCCTCGAACCATCTGGTCCGTGAACGGTTCCACCGCTGCGTCGACCTGTACTCGATCGTCTGGAACTACCACATCGAGTTCGTCATGCTCGCGTTCGGCGCCTACGTGGTGTTCTCGGAGTTCCTCACGAAGGCCTTCCCGGAGATCCCGGAGCAGTCGATCGCCCGGACGGTCGCAGGGATCGACGTCATCATGTACCGGCCCGACGAGGAGCTGAAGCGGCTCGCCCGGCTCGCTGTCGAGCTCGACGTCGACGACCTCCTCGCCGAAGGGTCCGAGCCCGAGGCGGTGTTCGGCGGGCTCGCCCTACGCGGCGAGCCGGGTGCCACCTGGCTCGCCGAGTGGGAGAAGAGCTCGATCCCGTGGTTCCACGTCTCGACCGGTGACGGCCTGTACCACCACCACCGCAGCTGGCGGGACGATCCCCGCGTCCCGCTCGCGGGCCTCTCCCGCTACGTCGCGCAGGTCCGCGCCGGCGACGACCTGCGCCGCCCGACCGAGCGGCTGAAGCAGGAGCGCGAAGAGCTCGCCGACCGCTACCGCGCCCTGCTCGAGACCGACGAGGACCGCGCCGCGTTCGATCAGATGCTCGGCCTCTGCCGGACGACGTTCCCGTACATCGAGGAGCACAAGTTCTTCTGCGAGCACTGGTTCACGACCCGGTTCTTCGCCAAGATGCGCGAGTTCGGACAGCTCCTCGTGGACTTCGGCGTGCTCGACGAGGCCGA
>JASHUY010000227.1 GCA_030039755.1 Acidimicrobiales bacterium | reverse complement strand
CGACGCCCACGGTTCCGGGTGCTCCATGGGGCGGTGAGGTCGTGGTCGGCGAGACCCGCCCGTGGGCCGCGTGACGAGCGTGCCTTCCAGCTCCCGCTCGACGTGGGCTACCCTGTTGCCTCACGCGGAGCTGCTGCCCGAATGCACCGCTGACGAGGTGCAGCAGCCGTGCGACGCCAGATGTCAGGGCATTGATCTGCGACGCGCGATCGCAGCACGCGCGATCACGTCACGCACGATCGCGACGAGGAGGAGACCGTGGCCGCAGTCATCGAGTTCCGGACCTATACGACGAAGCCGGACCAGCGGGCAAAGGTCATCGAGCTGCTGGAGGACCACTTCTTCGACGAGATGAAGGGCCTCGGCATCAAGGTGCTCGGCTGCTATCCCTCCCTCGAGGACGAGAACACGTTCGTGTGGCTCCGCGCCTTTCCGGACGCGGCGAGCCACGAGCAGCTGACCAAGGAGCTCTACGGGGGGAAACTCTGGAAGGAAGAGCTCGAGCAACCCATCGTCTCGCGCATCGCAAGCCTCAGCGTGTCCACGGTCGAGGACAAGACCGGGCTGTGGGACGCCTGGCCGCACTTGGCGCGCTAAGTCCAAGACGGCACGTGCAGACAGGTTGTAGAGGCCCCTCTCGACCGCGGGCGGAGCTCGCGCTCAGATGACGGCCGCCCGCGCCGAGGATCCCGCCGACCTCGGCGTCCTGGACGCCGCTGCGATGCTGCGGGCAGGCAAGCTCAGCGCGCTCGAGCTCACCGAAGCCTGCCTGTCGCGGATCGATTCCCGCAACGGAGGGCCGCCGAGCTTCGACGGGGCGCCGGATGCGATCAACGCGTGGGTGCGGGTCTATCCCGATCAGGCCCGCGCCGAGGCACGGGAGGCCGACCGTCGTCTCGTCGCGCAGGGAGACGACGCGCCGCTGCTGTGCGGCGTTCCCCTTGGCGTGAAGGACCTCTACGCCGTCGCCGGTCGGCCGCTGACTGCGTCGAGCCGCGTGCTCGACGACGGGCCGGCCCCAAAGGATGCCGCGGTCGTCGCCCGACTGCGAAGAGACGGCATGGTCGTCCTGGGGCACACCCACACCCACGAATTCGCCGCCGGCGGGACGACCGACCAGGTCGGCAACCCTTGGGATCTCTCACGATCCGTCGGAGGCTCGAGCGGCGGCAGCGCCGCTGCCCTGGCCGCCGGGATGGTGCCTGCGGCTCTCGGGAGCGATACGTGCGGCTCCTTGCGGATCCCTTCGGTGTGCTGCGGCACGAGCACGATCAAGCCGGCCCACGGGCAGGTGTCGCTCGAGGGCGTCATCCCGCTCGCCCCCTCACTCGATCACCCGGGCCCGATGGCCCGCACGGTTGCCGACGCGGCCGCGCTCATGTCCGTGATGGCGACGGTCCCGGCGATCTCGGCGCTGATGCCGCCGCCGGCTCCGCTCCGCCCGTTGCCGCTCCGTGGGAGCGACGGCGCTCGGCCGCTCGAAGGTCGAACGATCGCCCTCGCGGAGCCCCGGGAGGACGTCCCGTGGGACGCCGCGGTCGTCGAGGGTTTCGACGCCGCGCATCGTGCCCTCGCGTCCCTCGGTGCACGGGTCGTGGCTGCGCCGACCTGGAACGTCGCCTGGGACGACTTGAGCGCGGTGCTGTTCACCGAAATGTGGGCGTACCACCGAGGGTTCGCCGCGCGTCGGGAGCTCTACCGGCCGGCGATCGCCGAACTGGTCGAGGCGGCCGAGGCCTTCAACGACGCCGGCGCGTACTTCTCCGCACAGTTGCGCCGCTCCGAGGCGACGGTCCTTTGCGAGGCGTGGTTCGCGGCCAACGACGTCGACCTGCTACTCGAGCCCACCCTTCCGATCTTGCCGCCACCCCGTGGCGAGGGGTACGAGCGCGGGCACGCCGGCGGGACCGGCGACCCGCTGATCGCCCTCACCGCGCTGTGGGACATGACCGGGATGCCGGTCGTATCGCTGCCGGTCACCTGGCACGTCGGGGTCTCTCTCGTGGCTCCACGTGGCGCGGAAGCGTTGGCGGTGCAGGTCGGGATCGACCTCCAAGAGCGCGGCCTCGGGTTGCCGGACTGGCCGGACTAACCGTCGGTGGACGCCCCCTTCCCGTGTGTGTGTATATTGTGCGCATGGCCAGGCTGAACGTCTACGTCCCCGAAGATCTGGCGGAAGAGGTCCGCGAAGCGGAGCTCAACGTCTCGAGCATCACCCAGGAAGCTCTGCGCGCGGCGCTCCTCGGGCGCCGTAGCGCGGCCTGGCTGTCGAAGGTGCGCCGACTTTCCCCGGCCGGGGTTCGCCACGATCAGGTGATGCAGGTGCTCGACGGCCTGCGTGTAGAAGAAGGCGACCAGTGGCCAGCCAGGGACCGGCGTCCCGGGGACCGGCGGTCCCTGGACGCGTGACCACGGGACGCACGAGCACGGGAACGGTCACGCTGGTCGTCGACGCGGCCGCACTGGTCGACCTCCTCCTTGGAACTGAGCTCGGGGATTCGGTCGCGACCAGGTTGCGGGGTGCCTCCCTCCATGCTCCGGCACACGTCGACGCCGAGATCCTGTCTGCTCTCGGTCGCCTCCACCGCGCGGGTGCCGTACCTGCTCGAGTGGTGACGCAGCGCCTGCACGCAGCCGCGACGGCGCCTATCGAGCGGCATCCCCTGGCTGAGCTTCTCCAGGGTGCCTGGGGCAGGCGCGGCCGTATCCGGCTTGCCGACGCGCTCTACGTCGAGCTTGCGGAGCGACTCGAAGCGCCGCTGATCACGACGGACGTGGCGCTCGCGAAGGCCGTGCGCGTCGCGGAGGCCGTGGTGACCACCTGAGCGTGGCGCCGGCCGTACAGTTCGCCGGCCGCACAGTCCGCCGGCCGCACAGGTCGGCGCCTACCAGTTCCCGTCGTTGCCGACCACCCCGGCCGCGCAGGCACGCGGGTCGTAAGACGAGAGCCCGTTGCTGGCCGACGTGGTCGGCGCGAACCCTGTGACGGCGGACGGCTGGCTCGCCGTGCTCGCCGGGGTGGTGGTGGTTGCCGGGCTACTCGTGGTGGTGCTCACGCCGGCCGACGAGGCGGTCGTCGAGGTGGTCGTCGATGGGGTCGGCGCGCGGTAACCCGGGAGAGCCGCGTCCACCCGGAAGTTGGTCCCCGTCGTGACGGTCACCTCTGCCCCGTCCGCGGTCGCTCCGTAACGGAGGATGACCTGACCTGAGAGTGAGTCCGCGACGAGCTGCGCCGCTGCGACGTCGGCCCGGGTCCGGTGCGCGTAGCTCACCGTCGTCTCCCGGTAGCTCCCTACGGATGTCGCGTTCCCGGTCCCGACCGTGTGGAAACCGAGAGTCTTGAGGGCCGTCGCCGTCTGTGTCGCCTGGCCTGTCGTCCCCGTGCCGTTCAGCACGGAGACGGTCACTGTGCCGGCGTCGGGCAGTGGCTTGCCCGTCATGGTGTTGTCGCCGGCTGTGAGGCCGAGGAAGGCGTCAATCGTGGAATGGTCGGCAGGCTCCGCCGGGAACTCCACGTCCCCCATCGATTCACCCTCGTAGACGTATGTGCCGAAGGTGGCGACGTCGACCGGGATCGTCGTCGCGGGCGCTTTGTCGATGCCCACCGAGTGGAACCTGAGCACGAGGTTCACCATGTCGGTGGCGGAGAAGCCGCTGTCGACCGTGAGGTGGGGTGCGAGCGCGTCGATGAGGGAGAGATCGCTCGTGGGGTTCCCGAGACCGCGGTTTGCGACCTTGGTCGCGAGGACTCTCAGGAATTCGTGGTCGCGGACGATCCGGGCGAGATCGCTCTGCGCCTCCTCCGGCCATGTGTAGGGGTAGGTCTTCGGGTACCCGCTGACCCAGTACTGGAGGTGCCGGGCACGGACGACCTGCAGCGCCTGGACGCCGTCCAGGTGGTGGCAGCCGATCGACAGGACGTGGAGCCCCGAGTACCGGTCGAACAGCTCGTCGGGGAATGTCATTGTGATCCCACCGAGGTTTGTGACCACCGCCGCGAAGCTGTCGAATGTCAGCTCCACGTAGTGCTGGATCGGGATGCCGAAGTCCTCCTCGATCGACGCGACCAGCTGCGTCGGACCCTGTGCGAGCGCCGCGTCGATCTTGTAGGCCCCTGTTGTCGTGCGGGCGTTGGGGATGAAGAGGTCGCGGGGGATCGAGAGGATCGACACGGCACCGGTCGTCGCGTTCAGGTGGAGGACCATCACGACGTCGCTGTTCACGCCCGTGACGCCCTCTGTGCACAGACCGTAGGCCGCTGTCTGCTTCTTCAGGCCGCACCGGGTCGTCGAGCCGACCATCAGGATGTTCTCGGTGTTGGCGAGCTTGCCTGTAAGCGCGGCGGGAGTCAGCCCCCCCACGATGATCCGGTGGATCTTGTGGTTGATGTACCAGGCGTAACCTGCCCCGGCACCGACCGCGAGGACGATGACGGCGAGGGAGATGAGGAGGGTCCGCTTCACCCACCGTCGCTTGCGGCGCTGCGGGGTCGGTGACTGACCTGGGCCGTCCCCTCCCCTGCCCGCGGCGGCGTCCCCTCCCCCGTCGGCAGCCTCGCTTCCATCGCCCGCGCCGACGCCGGCCTCGCTTCCACCGCCCGCGCCGGCGCCGGGCTCAGCTCCGCCACCCGCGCCCGCGGCGGCCTCCTCGCCGGCACCGGGCTCGCCGCTCGACGGTGCCCCGCTACGCCGGGCGTGCG
>JASHUY010000226.1 GCA_030039755.1 Acidimicrobiales bacterium | reverse complement strand
GCTCGTAGTGGACGGTCTGGTAGTGGCGAAGGCGGTGCACCAGGGGAACGGCGAAGCCGTGAAGCACGCGGTGCTTGCGTGCGAGCGCGGCACGTACCGGAGGCTCTTCGTCAGCGTGCAGGAGTCGTGCGGTGGCGGCGACAGCCGACCCGACCGGTCGGCCGCGGAACGTCGACGGCGCGATGAGCAGGTGGGGGTCACGGCGAAGCCGCTTCGCTTTCCCGGAGGTCGACCACGTCCGGAAGTAGGCGTGCTCCCCCAGCACCACCACGTTGACCGGCGTCGCCACCGACGTCCCGTCACGCTTGTTGGTCGTGACGACAACGGTTCGGCTGTCGCTCAGGTGGCCGAAGGGGCCGGGCACTGGAACGCAAGGGTACCGGGAGCCGCACCGGGGCAGGCGAGAGGTCGGCCCGGTCGCTGGGCGGACGAGGCACTCGGCGTCGGCCGACGCCGGAGGAAAGCGCCTGCAGGCTGATGGCGGTTGTCACCTTCGACGCCGGAGGTCTGATCGCACTTGATCGCCGGGACCGCAGGGTCCTCGTGCTCCTCGCCCGCGCCCGGGAGACCGCTTCCCGCGTCACCTCCCCGCCACCGCGCTCGCTCAAGCGATCCGGCAGCCGGAACGCCAGGTTCTTCTGGCCCGACTGGTTCGCCAACCGACCACCGACGTCGTCCCGCTCGACAGGGTTGACGCCACCGGTGTCGGGCGTCTGCTGTCCGCGAGCGCGACGAGCGATGTCGTCGACGCGCACGTCGTCGTATGCGCCCGCCGGGTCGGCCAGCGTGTCGTGACGTCGGACCCGGGAGACTTGCGGCGACTCGATCCGACGATCGAGATCGTGCAGGTCTGAGCCGCGATCAGGCCCCGGCTCGCTGGAAGTGGCGGCTGAGCGTCTCCCCCTGGCGCTGGTACGACGAGCCGATCGTCGGGCCGTAGAGGATCTCGGGAGGCTCGAGCATCCGCTCGAAGGTGAGCTTGCAGACGGTCTGGCCGTGCTCGATCATGAACGGCACGTCGTGCGCGCGCACCTCGAGCGCGGCCCGTGACCCCCGGAACCCCCCGGCGGGGTCGAAGCCGAAGCCCGGGTCGAAGAAGCCCGCGTAGTGGGTCCGCAGCTCGCCGCTCGTCGGGTCGTAGGCGGTCATCTCCGCGGCCAGGTCCGGCGGGACCGAGACGGCGTCGTCGGACATGAGCAGGTAGAACTTGTTCGGCGAGAGGACGAGCCGGTTGCCGCGCTCGCGTACCACCGGGTCCCAGAACGGCTCGGGGTCGACCCCGCCGGTGCGCCCGAGGTCGAGGAGGGGCGCGTGCTCGCGTGCCGAGTACCCGACGCGTCCCTGCTCGTCCCCGCGCAGGTCGAGACCGAGGAACAGGCCGTTGGAGAGGATGAGCTCGTGGGTCGGCACCGGACGGTCGGCGCGGTAGAGGAGCGGCCGCTGCTCGTGCACCTCGCGGATCTCTGTGTCGGTGAGCGTGGGCCTCCCGATCGCGAGGCGGAGCTGGTTCAGCGTGAGGTCTTCGTGCACGCGGATGGCGAAGGAGAGCGGCACCACCTCGAGGTAGAGGGCGCCGTCGTAGCCGTTGGCGATCTCGTCGAACCGCTCGCTGCGGTCGGTGACGACGCGCGTGAAGACGTCGACGCGTCCCGTCGAGCTCTTCGGGTTCGCCTTGCCCCGCAGACCGTCGGGGAGGTGCAGCCGTTCCTTCAACTCGACGAGGTACGGGTGGCCCACCTCGAGCATCGCGCCGCGCCGCAGGTCGATCTCGTCGAGCGTGTACTCGTCCAACTTCGCCTCGACGAGGTCGCGCCCGGGGAGGAAGCTGCAGCGGATGCGGTACGCGGTCTCGCCCAGCCGGAGGTCGAGGCTCGCCGGCTGCACGTTCTCCGGAGGGATCTTGAAGCGCCCCGCGTCGACGTAGCCGGCGGTGATCGCGTGCTCGATGAGCTGCCCGGGCAGCACGCCGTGGCCGCTGCGAAGGAACCCGGGTGCGGTCCTCTGTCCGGCCATCGGTCGATGATAGGCCGAGGGGTCCCGGACACCGGCCCTTCGGGGTGAGCCCGCGGGGTGCCGCCGAGCCCGCGGGGGTGCCGGCGGGCCCGCGGGAGTGCCGGCGGCTCGCTCGGCTGCCGCGTTGCGTCCCGTGCCGGGCGCGCACTAGGCCATGTGCATGCCAGGCACAGAGCTCACGGTCCGGAGCAACACGTTCGAAGACGGCGAGCCGATCCCCCCGTCGGCCGCCCACGACTTCGTGGGCGGCCACAACCAGAGCCCGCACCTGGCCTGGAGCGGCGTCCCCGCCGGTACGAAGAGCATCGCGCTCACCTGCTGGGACCCTCACGCCCCCACGAGCGTCGGTTTCTCGCACTGGGTGCGCGTGAACATGCCGCCGTCCCTCGAGGAGCTCCCCGAGGGCGCGGGGACCGAAAGGGGCCAGTGGCAGGACGGGATCACCGACTGGGGCGAGCAGGGCTACGGCGGGATGGCACCGCCCCAGGGTGACGCGCCGCACGACTACATCTTCACCGTGTACGCGCTCGATGCCGAGGCGAAGGAGCTCGGCCTCGACGACCGCACGACGTACGCGAAGTTCCGCTTCCTCATCAGGGGTCACGTCCTCGCGTCCGGCGCGATCACCGGGACCTTCGCCGTCGAGGGCTGAACCGGCGCCATCCGAAGCCGCAGGGAGCGCCGGCAGGGGCACGCGCGTCCGCGCAGTAGCTTGTCGGCGGTGGCATTCTCCCCGCGTTCTTCCCTTGGTCCCGGCGCGCCTCCTGCCGAGGCCGTCGGTGGGGCGGCGTCCGCCACGGTCCCGGACTCGGCCGTCAGGTTCGCCGCATCGTCAGCGGAAGCCGTCGACGCGCCGCTCGTCGTCGCGCGAGGGCTCGTGAAGCGGTTCGGACGGTTCAGCGCGGTGGACGGTGTCGACTTCGAGATCACGCGCGGTGAGTGCTTCGGCTTCCTCGGCCCCAACGGGGCCGGCAAGACCAGCACGATGCGGATGATCTCGTGCATGTCCCCGGTGTCGGGGGGCACGCTGCGTGTCCTCGGGATGGACCCGGCGACCGACGGGACGAGGATACGTGCGCGGCTCGGTCTCGTGCCCCAGGAGGACTCGCTCGACCTCGAGCTCACGGTGCTCGACAACCTCATCGTCTACGCCCGCTACTTCGACATCCCGAGGGCCGAGGCTCGCCGCCGAGCGGTGGACCTGCTCGAGTTCGCCCAGCTCTCCGAGCGCGCCCACGACAGGGTCGAGCCCCTCTCGGGAGGCATGAGGCGCCGGCTCACCATCGCCCGCGCGCTCGTGTCGCAGCCGGACCTCATGATCCTCGACGAACCGACGACGGGGCTCGACCCCCAGGCGCGCCACCTCCTCTGGGACCGGCTCTACCGGCTGAAGCAGCAGGGCGTGACCCTCGTGGTCACCACGCACTACATGGAGGAGGCCGAGCAGCTCTGTGACCGGCTCGTGATCATGGACAAGGGCCGGTTCGCCGCCCACGGCACCCCGCGCGAGCTCATCGACCGCTACTCGACCCGCGAGGTGGTGGAGATGCGGTTCGCGACCGCAGAGGAGCAGGCGGCGGCGCTCCCGCTCGGCGAGATGGCGGCGCGGCTCGAGGTCCTGCCCGATCGCATCCTGCTCTACACCGAGGACGGCGACGCGATCCTCGCCGAGGCGCAGCGTCGCGGATGCTCACCGGTCAGCGGCTTCGTCCGGCGCTCGACCCTGGAGGACGTCTTCCTCCGGATGACCGGCCGCAGCCTGATCGACTGAGACGACGGTGCAGGCGCGCACGAGGATGGCGACGCGCCCGTTGTGGCTGCGCTCGTTCGGTTACTGGGCCTTCCGCTACAAGCGAACGTGGCGCAGCTCGATGACGGTGAGCTTCCTCGAGCCGCTCCTCTACCTCGCCGCCATGGGTATCGGCCTCGGCACGCTCGTCGACCACCACGTCCACCAGGTGCAAGGGGTGAGCTACCTCACGTTCGTCGCCCCGGGCCTTCTCGCGTCGGCGACGATGCAGGTGGGCGTGAGCGAGTCCACGTACCCCGTGATGGGCGCCATTAAGTGGGTGAAGACGTACCACGCCATGCTCGCCACGCCGCTGCGGGTGGTCGACGTCCTCCGAGGCCACCTGGCGTGGATCGTGCTGCGCCTCACGGTCGTGTCGGGCGTCTTCCTCGGGATCCTGGCCGCGTTCGGCCTCACCCGTTCGTGGGAGGCGGTGTTCGCCCTTCCCGCCGCCATCCTCACCGGGCTCGCGTTCTCCACCCCGATGGTCGCCTTCTCTGCAACCCAGGAGAAGGACGGCGCCTTCGCGGTGATCTACCGCTTCGGCGTCGTCCCGCTGTTCCTCTTCTCGGGCATCTTCTTCCCGGTCACGCGGCTGCCGGGCTGGCTCCAGCCGGTCGCCCTGGCGACCCCGCTCTACCACGGGGTCGCGCTGTGCCGGTCGGCCGTCCTCGGCGACGCGTCACTCGGCGCCTCGATCGGGCACGCCGCGTACCTCGCCGCGCTGGCGGCGGCCGGCTACGCGGTGGCGAGGGTGACCTACCGCAGGCGCCTGGTCGTATGAGAGCGGTACAGCGATGAGCACCGCGGCAGGCCGCCCACCGGCCCCCTTCGCCTCGCGTGGCACCGTCCTGCGCATCACGCCGTCTGCCCTCGTCGGAGGCCGGCGGTCGGTGCACATCGTCGAGCGGAACGTGTTCGTCTACCGCCGCGGCTGGATCTTCATCGTGTCGGGGTTCTTCGAGCCGTTCTTCTACCTGCTGTCCATCGGGATCGGCATGGCGGCGCTCGTCGGCCCGCTGCACGTCGGCAGCGAGCTGGTCGCCTACCCGGTGTTCGTCGCGCCCGGCCTGCTCGCCGCCTCAGCCATGAACGGCGCGATCTTCGACTCGATCTTCAACCTGTTCTACAAGCTCAAGTTCGCGCACACCTACGAGTCGATCCTCTCCACGCCCCTCGGCGTCTCCGACGTCGCGACCGGCGAGCTCGGCTGGTCGCTGATGCGGGCAGGTCTGTACGCGCTCTCGTTCATGTGCGTCATGGCGGCGCTCGGTTACGTCGGGACGGTGTGGGCGGTGCTCTGCTATCCCGAAGCGCTCCTCGTCGCCTTCGCCTTCGCCGCGGTCGGCATGGCGACGACGACCTACATGCGCAGCTTCCAGGACTTCGACATCGTGCTCCTCGCGATCTTGCCGATGTTCCTCTTCTCGGCGACCTTCTACCCGCTGTCCGTCTACCCCGGCTGGCTCCAGGCGGTCGTGCGGGTGACGCCGCTCTACCAGGGCGTGGCGCTCCTGCGCGGCACGGACCTCGGCATCTTCGACGCGGCGATGGTCGGTCACGCGGCGTACCTGGCCGTTCTCGGGCTGGCCGGGCTCGTCGTCACCTCAAGGCGGCTGGGCACCCTCCTCCTGCCCTGAGGAAGCGTCCGAACGCCGGCGGTCGACTGCTACCGTCAGTGCATCATGGCTTCCGCGGAGGCAGGAGCGCGCCCGGAGTCCAGAGGTCACGACCGCTACAAGTGGATCGCGCTGTCGAACACGACGCTCGGCATGCTGATGTCCACCATCAACTCGTCGATCATCCTCATCGCGCTGCCGGACATCTTCCGGGGCATCAAGCTCACACCGCTCGCGCCGGGGAACACGAGCTACCTCCTGTGGATGCTCATGGGCTTCATGGTCTGCACCGCGGTCCTCTTGGTGAGCTTCGGGCGGATCGGCGACATGTACGGCCGCGTGAAGATGTACACGCTCGGGTTCGCAGTGTTCTCCCTGTTCTCCGTGCTGTTGTCGGTGACCTGGCTGGAGGGTTCGTCCGGCGCGTTGTGGCTCATCCTCATGCGCGTCGGCCAGGGGATCGGGGGAGCGATGGTCTTCGCCAACGCGGCGCCGATCCTCACCGACGCGTTCCCCCAGGACCAGAGGGGTCTCGCCCTCGGCATCAACAGCGTGGCGGCGATCGCGGGGTCGTTCATCGGCCTGGTCCTCGGCGGGGTTCTCGCGCAGGTCGAGTGGCACCTCGTCTTCCTGGTCTCGGTCCCTGTCGGCATCTTCGGCACGATCTGGGCCCGCCTCAAGCTCCGCGAGGTGGGCGAGCGCCACGTGGCAAAGATCGATTGGTGGGGGAACCTCACGTTCGCGGTCGGGCTCGTGCTGCTGCTCGTCGGCATCACCTACGGGATCATCCCCTATGGCCACAGCACGATGGGATGGACGAACCCCAAGGTCGACGCGGCGCTCGGTGGCGGCCTGCTGCTGCTCGCCGCGTTCTTCGTGATCGAGCGGCGCGTCGCGAGCCCCATGTTCAACCTCTCGCTGTTCCGCATCCGGGCGTTCGCGTACGGCAACCTCGCGACGTTGCTCGCTGCGATCGGGCGTGGCGGCCTGATGTTCATCCTGATCATCTGGCTGCAGGGAGTGTGGCTTCCCCAGCACGGCTACAGCTTCGCCGACACGCCGCTGTGGGCCGGGATCTACATGCTCCCCCTCACGGGGGGTTTCCTCATCGCGGGGCCGGTGTCCGGCCTGCTCTCGGACCGGTTCGGCGCCCGCCCGTTCGCGTCGGGCGGCATGGTGGTGTGCGCGGTCAGCTTCGGCCTTCTCGAGCTCCTGCCCGTCGACTTCTCCTACCTGCTCTTCGGGTTGTTGCTCCTCCTCATGGGGCTCGGAATGGGGGTCTTCTCCTCCCCGAACCTGGCCGGTGTCATGAACAGCCTCCCGTCCGACCGCCGGGGCGTCGGCGCGGGAATGCTCACGACCTTTCAGAACTCCTCGATGGTGCTCTCCATCGGCGTGTTCTTCACGCTCATCATCCTCGGCCTGGCGAGCACCTTGCCGCACAGCCTCTTCTCCGGGCTCGTCGCCCAGGGCGTCCCGAGGGTGGACGCGGCGAAGGCGGCCTCGCTGCCTCCGGTGGCGAGCCTCTTCGCGGCGTTCCTGGGCTACAACCCGATCCACACCCTTCTCGGTTCTTCGATCGCCCACCTCTCCGCCGCGAAGGTGCACTACCTCACGGGTCGGAGCTTCTTCCCGAAGCTCATCTCCGGGCCGTTCCACCACGGTCTCGTCGAAGCCTTCACGTTCGCGCTCCTCGCGTGTCTGGTCGCGGCGGGCGCGTCGTGGCTCCGCGGGGGCAAGTACCACTACGGGGACGAGACGCACGCCGTTCCCGTGACGGCGACCCTGGAGCCGCCGGTCGACGGAGGTGCGGTCACGGTGGGGGAGGGCGCCGACGGCAAGGTCTCCGCGCACGCGACGGCCTCGGGCGACGCCTGAGCCCAGCCGAGCCCAGACGGGAGCCCAGCCGAGCCCAGCCGAGCTGGGCGGCATCCACCTGAACGACCCAGCTCGGGGCTGCAATCCCCGGTGGTTCCCGCAACGCCGGTCGTTCCGGCGAACGCGCCGCCGGTTCTTGCATCTCCCGTGACAGCAGGGCGTTTGGGTGGCTCGCCACACGGGGTACGCGCGCGAGGACCGTTGTCCGTTTGTGAGCGGAACGCCTGCCGCTCCGTGAGGAGGATTGCGATGACGGTGGCGACCCCGTACACGACTACACGAGTGCCTGACCAAGCCCCGCTCGACCAGACCGCGCTGACGCCGCGGCTCGTGCCGGCTCGGAACGTGGTCGGCCCGCGGCCCGCGGTCCCCTTGAGCGTGCTGTTCCTTGGGACGGTTGCGGCGCTCGTGGCCGCCTGGGGAGCTGCGGCACCCTTCGCGGGCCCGGACTTCGGCTACGTGGCTGACCGGGTGGGCGCGTGGCAATGGTCGGTGACGAGTGCGTGCCTCGGGCTCGGGCCGGGAGCACTGGCGCTCCTCGTGTCGCTGGCCGTGATCGCGATGGCGACGCGCACCTCCTACGCGCGACGCGCCGACCTCTGGGTGTTCGGTCTCGTGGTGGCGCTGTGCGGGGCCTGGTTCGTCGTCGGGCAATACGTGTGGCCGGTCGTGTACGGCTCGCGCTACGTCCTGTCTTCGACAGCGACCCGCCTCATGTGGAAGGAACTCGCGTTCACGATCGGTCCGGGCGTGATCCTCGTGTTCTGCGGGGCGACGTTCATGGGTTGGGCCGTACGGCGTCAGCTCGCCCTCGTCGCCGGCCACTATCCGCGTGTTCCCCAGCCTGCGTCGCCCGAGACGGTCGCGTCGCCCGCGGCGGTCGAGATGGCCGCGCCGTCCGAGACGCCTGCCACGGTCGCGCCGACCGCGTCGCCCGAGATGGCCGCACCGACCGAGGCGCTTGCCACAATCGCGCCGACCGCGTCGCCCGAGATGGTCGCACCGTCCGAGGCGCCTGCCACGGTCGGGCCGTCCGAGACGGGCCCGGGCGAGCAGCCTCCTCCACCCCCCTCGTAGGGCGCCCCCGTAAGGTCGCCGTCGTAGGGGAGGAGCCGAGCTCCGGGGTCGAGCTGGGGCGGTGCACCCAAGGGAAGATGAGAGCGAACACCTGTTTGCTATCCTGCGGACCGACCCTGCGGGAGTGCATGATGGGAGGTGCCGTGGATCTGTGGGAGCAAGCCGACGAGGAGAAGCTTGCCGAGCTGATCCTCTACATCGCCGAGAGGATCGAGGACGACCCCACCGGCGGTGCGACCAAGATCAACAAGATCCTCTATTTCTCTGAGTTCGCCCACGTCCGGGCCCATGGAGCTCCAATTACCGGAGTCCGATATCAGAAGCTCCCGCGTGGGCCCGCCCCCCGACGTCTACGTCCCATCCGAGATCAGCTCATCGCCAACGGTGACGCTGAGCTCCGGATCGATACCTATTTCGGCTATCCCCTGCATCGGCTCGTCGCAAAGCGGAGAGCAGACCCCTCGCGCTTTGAGCAGTCCGAGCGCGACACAGTCGACCAAGTGATCGAAGCATTGCGGGGGAAGACCGCTGACGAAGTCTCCAAAATGTCCCATCGCGACAAGGCCTGGGACATCGTCGACCTCTACGACGACATCCCCTTTGCGTCGGCGTTCCTCGCATCCGAGTCGGTCGTCACGAAAGCCACTCGCAACCACGCCGAAGAGCTGGCGGAGCGACTAGGAATTACCGTATAGAGCCCTTCTGGGGACCAGTGCCCGGACTTCGTCGTGAGGTGTCGGTATCGACAGAGCTCGTTGCGAAGGCGACGCTCGACTTTCCGGCCACCGCCGCGGCGAAAGGGAGCCCTACCCTTCACCTGTTCTCGCGAGGCCCTCTTGAAGCGGCACGGCTGTTCTTTGCGGTCACATTCGATCACGCGCCGACGCCCATTCCGGGAATCACCGCGATTCGACAATGGGACACCCTGAGCCCGATCTTTGGTCCGCTGGTGTTCTTCGCCGTGCTGACGGGATCCGAGATCGTCGTGATGGACTACCTGTACGACCCGGACTACTGGGACATCGTCAACGACGACCCGAAGGGCTGAGCTTCACCACAGGGCGACCCGGCGCTCCGGACGTCATTCCGGGGATGTGCGGCGCGTGCGCCGAGCCGCTAGAACGTCGCCCATGGAACTGCGCACGGTTGGACGGTCGGGCCTGCAGGTGTCGGTGCTCGGCCTCGGCTGCAACAACTTCGGCTCACGCATCGACGAGGATGCCGCGCGCTCGGTGGTCGAGGCGTCCCTGGACGCCGGCGTCACGTTCTTCGACACCTCCGACTCGTACGGGGGCGGGAGGTCCGAGGAGTACCTGGGGCGCGCGCTCGCCGGCCGTCGGGACGACGTCGTGATCGCGACCAAGTTCGGCTCCCGCGTCGGGGAGGGCCCCTACGACGCCGGCGCCTCGCGCAAGCACCTCGTGGCCGCGTGCGAAGCCAGTCTCCGGCGTCTCGGCACCGGGTACATCGACCTCTACTACCAGCACTTTCCGGACCCGAAGACGCCCGTGGAAGAAACGCTCGAGACGCTCGACGCCCTCGTCCGCGCCGGCAAGGTGCGGTACGCCGCGAGCTCGAACTTCGCCGGATGGCAGGTCGCGGAAGCGGAGCACGTGGCCCGCGAGCGCGCCACGACGAGGTTCGTCGCGAGCCAGTCGCAGTGGAGCCTGCTCCAGCGGGGGGTCGAGGCGGAGGTGGTCCCCGCGTGCGCCGCGTACCACGTCGCGGTGGTGCCCTTCTTCCCGCTCGCCTCAGGTCTCCTCACGGGTAAGTACGAGCGTGGGAAGCCGCCGCCGGAAGGCACCCGGCTCGCCGCGTCGCCGCGGTTCGCGCAGGTTGCGAACGACACGACCTTCGACACGCTCGACCGTCTGACGGTGATCGGGGAGAAGAGCGGCCGATCCCTTCTCGAGCTCGCGATCGGATGGCTCTCGGCACAGCCCGTCGTGCCCAGCGTCCTCGTCGGCGCCACGAAGCCCGAACAGGTCGAGGCCAACGCCGCTGCCGCCCAGGTGGCTCTCAGCGCCGAGGAGGTCGCGGCGGTCTCGGAGGCGACGTCCCCCGGCACCGCGTCCTGACCGCTCCTCTCGCACCGTGAGCGCCGCCGGCGACGCGCCGCGCCCGACCGTCGTCGCGCTCGTCTTCCCCGAGGCCCTGGCGCCGCCGCTCGTGGACGCGATCCGCGCGCGCGCCGGGGTCGTGGGGGTGCCGGTGGAGGTGCGGGTGGTCGCCTGGAGCACCGGCGGGGAGACGCAGCACCAGCTGGACGACGCCCGGCGGGCGGTCCTCGCGGAGGCCGACGTCATCGCGGGGTTCAGCGTGCCCGCGGAGGTGCAGCGGCTCGCCCCGCGTGTCCGCTTCGTCCAGGCGACCGCGGCGGGGGTGGAGCGGATCATCCCGCTCTTGCAGGGAACGGACATCCGCCTTGCGTCGGCGGCAGGGCTCGCCGGGGGGAAGGTGGCGGAGTTCGCGATGGCCCGCCTCCTGACGGTGTGGAGCTACGCGCGCACGCTCGACGCGCTGCAGCGCGCACGGCGGTGGGCGCCGGGCGAGATCGACACGACGCCGATCGCCGGGAGGACCGTGCTCGTGGTCGGGACGGGGGGGATCGGCCAGGAGTTCGCGCGCCGGGCGTCGGCGTTCGGTCTCCGGTGCGTCGGCGTACGCCGGCGGCCGGAGCTCGGCGCGCCGACAGGTTTCGAACGGGTCGTGGGCCGGGACGCGCTCACATCGGAGCTGCCGGATGCGGACGCGGTCGTGCTCGCGGTCCCCTGGACGGCGAAGACCACGCAGCTGATCGGCGCGGCGCAGATCGCAGCGATGAAACCCGGCGCGGTGCTGTGCAACGTGGCCAGGGGCTCGCTCGTGGACGAGGAGGCACTGGTCGCCGCGCTCACCTCCGGGCGTCTCGGTGCTGCGGTCCTCGACGTCACCGTCGCCGAACCGCTCAGCCGCAGGAGCCCGTTGTGGCGCGCGCCGAACACCTACCTCTCCCCCCACGTCGCCAACGCCCTCGAGCCCGAGTTCATCGACGCCCTCGCGCGTCTCATGGTCGAGAACATCGCCCGCGACGCACGCGGCGAGCCGTTGGTGAACCTGGTCGACCTCGACGAAGGGTATTGAGCCCCTCACGGTCGTGGTCTCCCTCGCGCGTGGTCAGGAGTCGTAGCCCAGGCCGACGTGGTCGAGCAAGCGGAGCCACGCGTTCCGCCTCCCCCCGTGCCGGTCGGACTGCGCGAGCGAAAGCCGCGTGGCCTGGACGACGAGCCACGCGAGGGGCTCGGGTGGGAAGGGCGGGGGTCTCGTGCGGACGAGGTCGAGCTCGGTGCGTTCCGTGGGCCGCCCGGAGAGGAGGTCCAGCATCACCTGGGCGCCGAACCGGCTCGCGCCGACCCCGAGTCCCGTGTAGCCCGCTGCGTACGCGATGCGGCCCCGTGACGCCGTCCCGAAGAACGCGCAAAACCGTCCGCACGTGTCGATCGCCCCGCCCCACCTGTGCGTGAACTCCACGCGGGCGAGGTGGGGGAACGTCTCGTGGAAGTGCCTGGCGAGGGTGCGGAACGTCGCGAACCGCTGGTCGTAGGCGGGCTTCACCTTGCGGCCGAAGTGGTAGACGGCGTCCCAGCCCCCCCACAGGATCCGGTTGTCCTCGGTCAGCCGGTAGTAGTGGAAGCGGTTGCCCGCGTCGCCGATGCCCTGACGGTGGCGCCAGCCGATCGGCGCGAGCTCCTCGTCGGTCAGCGGCTCGGTCACGAGGACGTGGTCGTAGACCGGCACGATGCGCAGCCGGACGCGCCGGAGCAGCGGGTCGAACGCGTTCGTGGCGAGCGCGACACGTGCGGCATGGACGCGCCCCGACGGCGTCCGCAGCTCCACACGGGGCCGGAGCAGGCCTGGCCACCCACGGCCGCCTGCCCGGCTCCGGGCCATCCCGAGGACCGGGGTGTGCTCGAAGATGCGCACGCCGGCTTCGAGGCAGGCAGTCCGCAGGCCCCACGCGAGGCGGGCGGGGTTCACCATCGCGCACCCCTCCCGGTCCCACACGCCGCCGAGGTACGTCGGCGAGGCCACCTCTGCGAGCAGCGCGTCGCGGTCGAGCCATCCCGGTGGTGCGTCGCCCTCGCCCCGGAGCTCGTGGACCTGCCAGGGCTGCGTCGCCACGGTGAGCTGCCCGGTGCGCTCCCAGCCGCAGTCGACACGGTGCTCCTTCACGAACTGCTCGATCGACTCGAGGTTCTCCATCCCGAGCTTCTCGAGCTGGTCGAAGCTGTCGGGGAAGCGCGCCCGGCCGTTCGCCTCGCCGTGGGTCAGGCTCGCCTCGCAGAACCCGCCGTTCCGGCCGGTCGCCGCCCAACCCACTCGCCGGGACTCGAGCAGGGCGACGTCGAGGCCGGGGTCGGCCTCCTTGGCGAGGAGCGCCGTCCACAGTCCCGTGAAGCCCCCGCCGACGACCGCGAGGTCCGCGTGCACGCGCCCGGAGACGGGGAGCTCCGGCTCGGGCGCGCCGGGGTCGTCGAGCCAGAAGCTCACGGGCTTCGCCGCGGCGACCGCAGCGTCCAGCGAGCTGGCCCGGAGCCGGGTCAGGAGCTCACCAGCGGTAGTTGCGGCGCCCGGTGAGCGCGACGACCAGTCCGATGACGGCCAGGACCACGCCTACGACGAGGGCGGCGATGCCCCGCTTCGTGTGCTTCCCGGACGCGTGCGCGACGTAACCGGGCAGGAAGGTGGGCAAGGCATGTGCCGGCTGCGTCAGGTAGAGCACGCCCGCGACCACGGCCAGCGCACCGATGATGATCAACACCACTCCCAGGAGCGCTCGCATCGCAAGTCCTCTCTCTCCGGCCCGATCGTGCCCTGCAATTCGTACAGGACCGGACGGCCCGCGGTCGAGGGCGATGGGCCAGCGGCGGTCGCCGCACGACCACGTCCCGGTCACCTACGCTCGCCCCAACCATGCCCGCCCCGACCATGCCAGCCCCGACCATGCCAGCCCGGACCATGCCCGCCTCAACCCTGCCCGCCCTGCTCGAGCTCACGAACACGCACCCCGCGCTCCGTTACTGCTGGCATCCCGTCGCCCGTTCCGAGGACCTCGGGGAGCGGCCCGTGCGGGCGGTCCTCCTCGGGGAGCCGTGGGTGCTCGTCCGCCTGGGCGGGGACGGCGCGCCGGTCGCCTTCTCCGACCGTTGCCCGCACCGCATGGCCCCCCTCTCGATCGGCTCGGTGGTCGACGGCGCCGGCGGCGTCGGGCCCGTGCTCCGGTGCGGGTACCACGGTTGGTGCTTCGGCCCCGAGGGTCGCTGCGTCGAGATCCCCGCGCTCGGGCCCGGCTCGGCCCACATCCCGCCCAGGGCGCACCTCCGCGCCGCGGCCGGCGTCGCCGAACGCCACGGCACGGTCTTCCTACGACCGCTCGCACCCGAGCCGGGAGCGCCGGGTGCCGCCGCGCTCGACGCGCTCGCCGACCTTCCCGATGTGGAGGAGGCGCACGACCCCGCGTTCACGGCGGGAGACCTTCCGGTGATGCGGGCGCGCGCGTCGGCGGGGCTCCTCGCCGACAACTTCTTGGACATGGCCCACTTCCCGTTCGTGCACGCGGCGACCTTCGGCGCGGGGGAGCCGGTGGTGGCGCCGATGACCGTCGAGCGCGCCACGTCGGACCCGGTCGGCCGGTGGTCCTTCACCGCGGCGAGCGAGCACCTGTTCCTCAACCGCGAGGATCCGGGAGTCGCCGCGGGCACCCGCCCGCTCGAACAGCGCCGGCGCGTCACCTACCGCGTGCACGCGCCGTTCCATCTGGTCCTGCGGCTCGACTTCCTCGATTCGGGTGGGTCCAACGTCATCGGGTTCTTCCTCCAGCCGGAGACCGAGGACCGTTGCCGCATCTACTCGACGATCTGGCGTGACGACCTCGACCACGACCACGACCGGATGCGGGACGCGGTCGACTTCGAGGTGAAGGTCGTCGAAGAGGATCTCGCGGTCCAGGAGGCCTACGACGTCCGGTTCCTGCCGCTCGACCCGACGGCCGAGGTGCACACCCGCGCCGACCGGACGACGCTCGAGCTTCGCCGGATGCTCGCCGACCTCGTGGAGGCTGCAACCGCGCTCGGCGACCCGGCGCTGCAGCCCGCCCCGGACTCGCCGTGACCGGGGCCGTCCTCGTCGTCGAGCACCCCTTGGTCCAGCACCGCCTGGTGGCGCTGCGGGACGAGACGACGGAGAGCGCCGCCTTCCGGCAGCTCGTCCACGAGATCTCGACGTTCGTCGCCTACGAGGCGTTGGAGGGCCTCGCGACCGAGCGGGTGGCGGTCCGCACGCCCGTCGGCGTCGCAGCGTCCCTCAAGATCACCGAGACCGTGCTCCTCGTCCCGATCCTCCGCGCCGGGCT
>JASHUY010000034.1 GCA_030039755.1 Acidimicrobiales bacterium | reverse complement strand
GTCGTCTACACCGTGACCGCGGTGATGCCCGGCGCCGGGGTGCTCTTCGAGATCGTCGGTGTGCCCACCCCGGTGCCGGTGGAAGCGGGGGTGTCGGTGAGCACACCTGTCGATGCGGCGCAGTACGCCGCGCTGCGGACAACCACGGTGTCGACGCCCACCACGGCGCCGACCACGACCACCACCACGGCACCGACCACCACCACGGCACCGACCACCACCACGGCACCGACGACGACCCCCTGACGCCGGCGCGACGGGTCGATCGGCTCCGGCGAGCGTCGGTCAGCCCGTCGCCTCCTCCCGCCAGCGCACACGCGGCGCGGCGATCCACAGGTGTTCGAGGTCGTAGAACGCCCGGAGGTCTTCCAAGAAGACATGGACCACGAAGTCGCCATAGTCCATCAGCACCCAGGTTCCGTCCCTCAACCCTTCGACGCTGGAGGGGGAGCGTCCGTCACGGTCCTTCACCTGGCGCTCGACCTCTTCGACGAGGGTTCGCACCTGCCGGACGTTCCGGCCGCTAGTCACGACGAACGCGTCCACGACCCCGAGCGCCTCGTCCATCGCGAGCACGACCGTGTCGTTGCCCAGCTTCTGGTCGGCCGCGGCTGCAGCGACGAGCGCCGCCCCGGGCAGCGTCAACGGACCATGTCCACGACGACGATCGCCACGACGAGAAAGGCAACGAGCACCACGAGCCCGCCGAGCGCGTACATGCGTCGCAGCCGACGCTCCTTCCGCCGCCGATCGCGAAACCCGCGACGGTCGACGGACGGACTGCGCTCTTGCACCCCCACGGACTCGGGTGACGCGAGCTCCGACGGCTCGTCTGTGTCCGTGAGCGACGCCTTCATCTGCCGACAGCGTACAGACCCCGCGAGCGGATGGAGCGGATCACTTCCGGGGGCACGAGCCCGTCCACCGGCAGTCCCCGTTCCAGCCGACCGCGCACCTCCGAGCTCGACACGTCGAGGGTGTCGTCGTCCACGAACACCGCCCTCCATCCCCGCGGGAGCGGCCACCGGTGCTGCGGGCGCGCCACCACCGCGAGCGTCACCGCCGCGCGGAGGTCGTCAACGCGTTGCCAGGTGCCGAGCCCGGCCACGAGGTCCGAGCCGACGATGAGGTAGAGATCGAGAGCGTTTCCCTCTCGAGCGGCGTCCGCAACGAGCTCGTCCACCGTGTCGGCGGTGTAGCTCGGCCCGCCGCGGTCGATCTCGAGCCGCGACGCCTTGGCACGGGGCACGAGCGGCGCCATCGCTTCGACCATGGCGAAGCGGTCCTCGGCGGGGGTGACGGACCGCAGCGGAACCTTCTGCCACGGTTCGTTCGCGACGACGAGGAGGACCCGGTCCAGCTGGAGCGCCCGCACGGACGCCGCCGCCGCCGCCACGTGCCCGCAGTGCGGAGGGTCGAACGTCCCCCCCAGCAGGCCGACGCGCTCGGGACGGCCCGACCGATGCGCCTCCTTTGGCGCGGCCGCATCCTGGGGCGGGGCCGCATCCTTTGGCGCGGCCGCATCCTGGGGCGCGGCGGCCTGGCGACGTGACGTGCCGGACATCGGCGCAGCGTAGACACCAAGGCCCTCTCCGCGCAGGCCTACGCTAGGAACATGTCGGCGACCACATCTGAGGGGCACCAAAGAGATTGGCGGACGAGCTCTTGGCGCTCGCACCCCGCCGCGCAGCAGCCCGACTGGCCGGACGCTGACGCGCTGAAGGAGGCAGAGGCCACCCTTGCGGCGCTCCCGCCGCTGGTCATCGCGAGCGAGGCCCGCCGCCTCACCTCTGCGCTCGGTGCCGTCTCGAGGGGCGAAGCCTTCCTGCTGCAGGCGGGTGACTGCGCCGAGTCGTTCCGGGAGTTCAGCGCCGACGCCATCAGGGACAAGCTGAAGGTGGTGCTGCAAATGGCGGTGACGCTCACGTACGCCGCCGGCGTCCCCGTGGTGAAGGTCGGGCGCATCGCGGGCCAGTTCGCCAAACCCCGGACGTCGCCGGTCGAACGCGTGGACGGGGTGGAGCTCGAGGCGTTCCGGGGGCACATGGTGAACGACGAGTCGTTCGACCCCGCGGCCCGACGCCCCGACGCCACCCGCCTCGTCGCCGCCTACCACCAGGCTGCGGCGACGCTGAACCTGCTCCGTGCGTTCACCAAGGGTGGCTTCGCCGACCTTTCCCTCGTCCACCGGTGGAACCAGCAATTCGTCGCGTCCTCGGCCGAAGGGCGTCGCTACGAGCAGACCGCCACCGAGATCGACCGCGCGCTGCGGTTCATGGCCGCGTGCGGCATCGACCTTGCCGCGGAGGAGGGTCTGCACGAGACCGACTTCTGGACCAGCCACGAAGCGCTCATCCTCCACTACGAGGAGGCGTTGACGCGCCAGGACTCCCTCACGGGCGACTGGGTCGACACCTCCGCTCACTTCCTGTGGGTGGGAGAGCGGTCTCGTCAGCTCGATGGCGCGCACGTCGAATTCCTGTCGGGAGTCATCAATCCGATCGGCGTCAAGATCGGTCCGTCGGCCACCCCCGACGAGGTGCGCGCCCTGTGCGGTCAGCTGGATCCCGA
>JASHUY010000225.1 GCA_030039755.1 Acidimicrobiales bacterium | reverse complement strand
GGCTATCGCCGGGAGGTGTGGTTCTGGGTGCTCGGTGATCGCATCTGGGCCCAGATGGTGACCGGGCTGGCCGGTCGTCTGGCTCGACGCCTCCCACCGGTCTGACCTCGCGCGACACTGACGCCGTGAGCGCGACACTGACGCCGTGAGCGAGGCGTGAGGCATCACGGTTGAGGACGATCGGCACCCAGCCCCTCGTCGGCGCAGCCGGAGAGCCGGTGGATCTTCGCCGGACGCTTGCGTCCCACGGGGTCGCGACCCTCGCACCGCAACGCGTCGACACGGACCGCTGGGTGCTCGAGACGACGCTCGACGTCGAGGGCGTGGTCCGCACCCTCTCGGTCGCCGCGGGGCGGCCCCGCGAGATCGTCGTCCGGGCGGACGGCGCAGCTCCCACCGCGCGGCAGAAGTCCGCGCTGGTCGCCTCGGTGCGGCACATCCTGGCCCTCGACGAAGACCTGCGCGTGTTCTACGAGCTGGCAGCGGGTGACCCCGAGCTCGCGTGGGTGACGTCGGGCGCGGGGCGCATGCTCCGGAGCCCCACCGTCTTCGAGGACGTGGTGAAGACGGTCTGCACGACGAACTGCGCGTGGTCTGCGACCGTGCGCATGACCGACGCGCTCGTGAGGGAGCTCGGTCCACCCGCCTCGGACGGAAGGCGTGCGTTCCCGACGCCGGGGGCGATGGCCGACGCAGGACCCGCCTTCTACCGGGAGGTCGCGCGGGCGGGGTACCGCGGCGCCTACCTGCTCCAGCTCGCGCGGCGCGTCGCCGACGGGGAGCTCGATCTCGAGGCGCTGCGCGACCCCGGGCTCGAGGACGTCGACGTCGAGAAGCGACTCCTCGACTTGCCCGGGGTCGGGCCGTACGCCGCGGCGCACGTCATGCTCACCTCGCTCGGCCGCTACGGGCGGCTCATCTTCGACTCGTGGACGAGGCCGACCTACGCCAGGCTGCGTGGACGTCACGCTTCCGACAAGACGATCGCCAGACGGTTCCGCCGTTACGGGTCGTACGCAGGGCTCGCCTTCTGGCTCTACCTGACGCAGAGCTGGGTGGAGGACGAGGCGGCGCTGGGCGGGTGAGCGTTCACGGCCGCTTCCTCGCGACCATGTTGAGCCGCACGTAGTCGACGACCGGCTCGGGCATCGCCGCGACCACCCGCTGCACGAAGGGGCCACGCTCGTCCGGCGACAGGGTGGCGACGTGCTCGCGAAGGATCACGGTCGAGAGGAACTCGGCCAACCGGACGGGGTCGTCGAAGTAGGTGGGCTCGGGGTTGGTCCAGACGTCGACGTCCACGAACCCCGCGTGCCTGAGCCGGGTCACCGTCTCGTACGGGGACGCGTAGAGCCAAGTGCCGACGCGTGCGACGCCGGTGGACCGCACCGCGGCGAGGAGGGCGTCGATGTTCCCCTGCGCGCCGCACTGCGCGACGAGCTGCCCGCCCGGACGGAGCACCGAGGCGAGGTTGCCGAAGAGAAGGTCGTGGTCGGTCACCCAGTGGAAGGTCGCCGTCGAAAGGACCGCGTCGACGGGACACCGGTCGCCGAGCACGGCCGGTCCGAGCTCGAGCAGGTCGACCTGGACGAAGTGGACGCGGTCCGGGTGGGGGGCCAGGCGCCGCCGCGCCTCGTCGAGCATCGAGGACGACGCGTCGAGCGCGATCACCCGCCCGCCCGGCAGGCGCCCGAGCAACTCCTCGGTGACCCGACCGCTCCCGCAACCTGCGTCCAGCACCGTCTCGTTCCCGCCGAGCACGAGGCGGTCGAGGACCGCAAGCCCCCACCGGGCCTGGGGATCGGCGAGGCGGTCGTACGCCGCGCCGTCCCACTCGGACGGACGGGAATTCGGCGGTGCGTCACCGGTCGCGGCCATCGCGGCTCCTTGGTTCCCCCGCTTCGGCTCGGGTGCCCGTCTGCGCGAGGAAGCGGTCGAGCTCCGAGCGGAGCTCGCGCTTGCGCTCGGGCGGAGCGAAGCTCGACTCGATCGACGTCCGCGCCACCGCGCCGAGGACCGCGCGGTCCCACTCGAACGTGCGGGCGCACCGCGTGTACTCGCCGGCGACCGAGGTGCCGAAGAGGAGCGGATCGTCCGTGTTCACGCTGACGGGCACCCCTGCGGTCCTCAGCCGTTCGATCGGGTGGACGGTGAGCGACGCGACGACGCCGAGCCGGACGTTGGAAGTCGGGCAGACGTCGAGCGGGACCGCGCGCGCGGCGAGCTCTCCGACGAGGGGCGGATCCTCCACCGCGCGGATCCCGTGGTCGACGCGTTCGGCACCGAGGATCTCGACGGCGTCGCGCACCCCCTCGGCGCCCGACGACTCGCCGGCGTGCGCGCACGTGTGGAGCCCGGCCCGGCGCGCCCGTTCGAACAACGGGGCGAACCGCGCTGCGGTGCGTCCCGCAGCTTCCTCGTCACCGTCCACGGACAGCGCGACGACCCGCGCCGGTCGCGCGCCGAGCAGCCAGTCCACGAGCTCGACGGACTCCGCGGGCGGCTGGGTTCGCGTGAGGCTGAGGCACAGTCCCGTCGTGACCCCGTGGTCGACCTCGCCCCCGGCGAACCCGCTGTCGAGGCGCGCGACGAACCGCCCGAGGTCGGAGCGCCACGCGGGCCAGTGGGTCGGGTTGAAGATCGCGTCGGCGTGCCCGACCCCGTCGGACGCCGCCCTTGCGGCGATCTCGTAGGCGATCTGCTCGACCTGGTCGTCCCGCGTGACCGACGCGCAGGAGCGATCGAGGAAGACGAGGAACTCGGCCAGGTCACGAAAGCGCGGCGCCCCGGTCTCCGGGTCGAGCTCGACGCCGGCCCGCCCGGGGTCGTCGAGCCCCACCGCGTCGAGCGGTACGCAGCCCTCGAGGTGGAGGTGCACCTCGGCTTTCGGCAGCAGGCGGATCCACTCCGGCGAGCGCTCCACGTCGGCGCGGTGCGTGGCGTCGGAACGGGTCGGCACGGCGCAAAGCGTACGGTCCGT
>JASHUY010000033.1 GCA_030039755.1 Acidimicrobiales bacterium | reverse complement strand
CGGGCCTCGTTCGCGATCTCCCCCCACGCCTTCGTCATCGGGTTGCGTGTGGAACGCGCTCGACGCCTCCTCCTCGACGGGTGGCCACCGGCCGAAGCCGCGACGCGCGCCGGCTTCTGCGACCAAGCGCACCTGCACCGCCACTTTCACCGACACACCGGAACCACTCCGGGACGCTTCGTTCGCCATGGTCAACCTACGGCCCGCCGTCGAGGGTTACACCAGTGACCGTTCAGGGCGCTGAAGCACGCGACGTGCCGCGTCCCAGATCCAGCCCTCGATCACGTCGTCGGCCGATCGAGGGCTCATCCAGGACCTGGAGACCTTGCTCGAGAGGACGTCAACGTCGTATCGACTGGCGGCCTGCTCCCGCGTCATCGCAGCATCCGTGACGAAGCGATCGATCTGTGACTCCGGCCGGCCGGAACGTCGACGACATCTTGGAGGATCTGGCCGAGGCCATAGCTGCCGCCGCCGAACTCGTCGGGCTCGGCAAGGAGCGCTGGGACGCGGAACGCCCCCTGCGCCCGGCAGGTGAGGCAGTGGTGGGGCGCCTCGGCGACATCGCGACGCCTATCAGGGCGTCGACTACGACCGAGTGTGGCGGACGCTCCGCGACGACGTGCCGGAGCTGGACCGGGTCGTACGGCTGTGGATCGGCGCGCAGCTCGGCAAGGAGATCGACAGCGCCGATCAAACGAGGTCGAAGGAGCGAGGCAAACTGGTCACACCGCCGGAACGCTAGCTACTGATGCTATCAGCACCTGGTAGCATGCTCGTATGGCTTCGCTGAGGACGACTTTCACGTTGGACGAGGAGTTGGCTGAGCGCGCTCGTCGACTCGGCGTCAACATCTCGGCTGCCGCTCGCCAAGGAGTCGCTGATGCCGTACGTGCCGCCCTCGCGCGCGCAGACCGGGAGGCGTACCTGCGACACCCCGAACGCGTACACGCCTCGTGGACCGACGTTGAAGCATGGGGCGAGCAATGAGACGCGGCGAGCTCTGGCTGGCCGAGGTGGATGGAAAGAGGCGTCCCGTCCTACTGCTCACCCGATCCGAGGTGCTTGACGCACGCAGCCTGGTCACGGTCGCCGAGATCACCACCACCAGCCGGGGCCTCGCTGCAGAAGTCGACATCGACCACGTCGAGGTCGGCCTCGACCGGCCGTCAGTGGTCAACTGCGACGGGCTTCACACCATCGCCCAGGGATCCCTTTCCGGTCCCATCGGGCACGTCGGCGAGGACATCATGCGCAGCGTGTGCTCAGCGCTCAGCTACGCGCTCGGCTGCTGAGGGCGCCAGTTCGAGTACGGAGATCTGGTCTCCCTCGAGGCGGTGTTGCGTTTCCCGTATTCGAACCGGACCGAACTTCGAGGGCTGCTGATCCAGGTGCTGAACGTGATCGATATGGGAGCTTCTACTGGTGACGCTTCGGTCCGCTGGCAGAGCTCCAGGGGTCGACGAGGCGCACGCCGAGATCCCTGAAATGTCGGATGTTGCGGGTGGCGACAGGTGCTTTCCGTGCAAGCGCTATCCCCGCTATCTGGGCATCCCGTATCTCGACCGCCTTGCCGGCCCGCTGGCTTCGAGCGACAACTGCACCGGCTGCATCTGCGGCGGCGACGTCGAAGGCGAGGACTCGTTGGTCGAGGTCCTCGTTGAGGACACGCTCGAATGCAGCTTCGAGATGCCGACATCGACGCGACGGCGTCAGGAGCTCCAAACCCGTTCGGATCTCGAGCACCGTGACCGACGTCGTCCAGATCGATTCCGACGGCTGGGCGTCGAGCCAGTCGACCACGACGGCCTCTGGCTCGGATCGCATGAGTGCCGACAGCACGTTGGTGTCGAGCAGGATCACGGTTCTGAGAGGTCTGCACCCCGTGCCGGGTGGCCACGGAATTCGGCGAAGTCGTGTTCGACTCCCTCGCCGCGGAACCGCGAGGCGATCGTCGACCCAAGCCGAACCGGTCCGGCCGGTCCCGCCCGCACGGCGTCGCGCAGAATCTCTCGTACTTCTTCTTCGGTGGAGCGCCCATGGGCTCGAGCCCTACGACGGAGCGCGTCCTTCACATCCTCATCGAGTTGGCGTACCAAGAGCTGTGCCATACCGGAATGATAGCATGATATCAATCCGAGTCGTGGAGGTGAGCTGCTGGAGGCCGCGCGGATAGGCATCCTTGCACGGCCCTGTCAAGTATTTCCTGGTGAGGGCCGTGACCATCCACCGGTCGTGGTGTTGGCCCCGAGATGATCGGGGTGCTTCCCAACACACCAACGACCGAGTGGAGGTACCCCACCATCATCCCTCGAAGATCGTCCCCGGGGCCTGCGACGAAGACGACGTCCATGTACACAAGAACTTGTATACGCCGTTACGGCGACGTCCTCCCCTTCCCTCGGAGAACCGGGCACCCGGCTACGCGAGCAGCCGATCAGGCATCGTGGGGACTTCCGGCCCGCCGAGTCGGGTGAGCAAGGCCCCGTGACGACGTCGGAAAACGACCGACGCGATGCAGGGTGATCTCGTACGGTGACAAGCTGTGGAGGCGAGGGGACTCGAACCCCCGGACCTCTTGACTGCCAGTCAAGCGCTCTACCAACTGAGCTACGCCCCCGGGTAAGTCTGGTCAGGTTACCAGCACCCGGGTGGGCCGACAGAGGCCGCGACGAGACGGGCACGGGACGGTGGGCTCCGGAGGGAGCCCGGTCACCCGGCGGTAGCATCGCCGCCCAATGGCGCGTGCCTACGACGTGCAGGCAGTCGAAGAGAAGTGGCAGGCGCGGTGGCGTGAGGAGGAGACCTATCAGGTCGACAACGACGACCCGCGACCGCCCTTCTACGCGCTCTGCATGTACCCGTACCCTTCGGGTCCCGCCCATCAGGGCCACGTCCGCAACTACACCTTCGGCGATCTCGTCGTCCGCTACCAGACCATGCAGGGCAAGGCGGTGCTCTCCCCCCTCGGGTTCGACTCCTTCGGCCTGCCGGCCGAGAACGCGGCGATCCGCACCGGGACCCACCCCCGGGTCTTCACCGACGCGCGCATCACGGAGCTGAAGGAGTCCCTCATCCGGCTCGGCGCCGTCTACGACTGGCGCCGTGAGGTGCGCAGCCACGACCCGAGCTACATGCACTGGACGCAGCTCATCTTCCTCCGCCTCTTCAAGGCCGGTCTTGCCTATCGCGCGAATGCGCCGGTCAACTGGTGCCCGGGTTGCCAGACGGTCCTCGCGAACGAGCAGGTCCTCCCCGACGGCCGCTGCGAGCGCTCTGGCGACGTCGTGGTGACCCGCTACCTCGAGCAGTGGTTCTTCAAGATCACGGCGTACGCCGACGAGCTCCTCACAGCGCTCGACGACCTCGAGTGGCCCGAGCGCGTGAAGCTCATGCAGCGGAACTGGATCGGCCGCTCCGAAGGCGCCGAGATGGACCTCGAGGTCGTGGGGCGGCCGGACGTGACCCTGACGGTCTTCACGACCCGGCCCGACACGACCTTCGGGATGACGTACGCCGTCATGGCGCCCGAGCACCCCCTCGTCGACGCGCTGACCACGGACGAGCACCGCGCGGCCGTCGTGGACCTCCGCGCACGCGTCGCGATGGAATCGGAGCTCGAGCGCACGGTGGTCGCCGAAACGGCACCTGCGCTCGAAAAGCGTGGTGCCTTCACCGGTAGCTGGGTGGTCAACCCGTTCAACGGTGAGCAGGTGCCCCTTTACGTCGCGGACTACGTCCTCATGGGCTACGGCAGCGGGGCGATCATGGCGGTCCCGGCCGAGGACCAGCGGGACTGGGCGTTCGCCAAGCTCCACGGCCTACCCATCGTGCGCACCGTGGAGCCTCCCGAGGGCTGGGACGAGCAGGGCGGCGAGGCGTACGCCGGCGACGGCGTGAAGGTGAACAGCGGGTTCTTGGACGGGCTCGACGTAGCCGGGGCGAAGGAGGCCGCGATCCGGTTCCTCGAACGCGAGCAGCGCGGTCGTCGCAAGGTGAACTACCGCCTGCGCGACTGGCTCGTATCCCGCCAGCGGTACTGGGGATGCCCGATCCCCATCGTCTACTGCCCGGTGCACGGCGCCGTCCCGGTGCCCGAAGACGAGTTGCCGGTGCTGGCGCCCGACGACGTCGACTTCCTCCCCACCGGGCAGTCGCCGCTCGCGCTCGACGAAGACTTCAAGCGGACCACCTGTCCCATCGGCGGAGAGCCCGCGGTGCGCGAGACGGACACGATGGACACGTTCGTCGATTCGAGCTGGTATTTCCTCAGGTTCTGCGACCCCTTCGACTCGGACGGGCCCTTCAGCCCCGCTGCCGCCGCACGCTGGATGCCCGTCGACCAGTACATCGGCGGCATCGAGCACGCCATCTTGCACCTCATGTACGCGCGGTTCTTCACGCGCGCGGTCATCGACGTCGGCCTTGCGCCGCCGGACCTCCCCCGTGAGCCCTTCCGCCGCCTGTTCACCCAGGGCATGATCCGTATGGACGGCTCGAAGATGTCGAAGTCGAAGGGCAACCTCGTCGCGCCCGAGCGGTACTTCCGGAGCGTCGGCGCCGACGCGCTGCGGCTCTTCCACCTCTTCGTCGGTCCCCCCACCGACGATTTCGACTGGACCGACCAGACCGACGAGGTCATCGACGGCTGCGGCAGGTTCCTCGACCGTCTGTGGCGGCTCGCAGAAAGTGCCGCACCGGCCGCCGTGAGGTCCGGGCCGCTCGGCGAGGCCGACCTCGAGGTCCGCCGGGCGACGCACCGCACGATCCAGCAGGTCACCGCGGACATCGAGCGCTGGTCCTACAACACGGCGGTCGCGCACTGCATGGAGCAGGTCAACCTCCTCCAGCGTTACGTCCGGGACGACCCCCACGCAGACGTGCTCGAAGAAGCCGTGGACGCGCTGCTGCACCTGCTCGCGCCCATGGTCCCGCACGTGACCGCAGAGCTCTGGGAGCGACGCCACGCCGGCCGGCTCCACGCACGTCCGTGGCCCAAGTTCGACGCTTCCCTCGTCAGCGAGGAGACCGTCACGATGGTCGTGCAGGTGAACGGCAAGGTTCGCGACCGTCTCCAGGTCCCCGTGGGCATCGGCGAAGACGACGCCCGCGCTGCGGCGCTCGCGTCGTCGCGAGTGGTCGAGGTCCTCGACGGCGAAGCGCCCTCTCGAGTGGTGGTACGGGCCCCGCGGCTCGTGAACGTCGTCACGGCGATCGGGTCTGCTTGAACGCCGTGATCACCGCCCCCAGCTCGGCTGGCGGCACGCCCCCGTAGAAGGTGAAGCGGTCGACGAGGCCGCCCCAACGCCCGATCACCGCGTCCGCGACACGGTCGGGGGGCGCGACGACCGCGAAGGTGCCGAGGACCTCGTCGTCGACGAGCTCGCCCATCGCCTCCCACTCCCCGCGCTTGGAGCGTGCGTGCAGCTCGACTTGCAGGTCTCCCCAGCCGTGCTGCTCGAGGACCGGGCGGTAGGCGGGCGTCGACCCGTAGAAGGCGATCTGCGCCCTGGCTGCCTTCGCGCGCTCTGCCACCTCTTGCTCGGTCGACCCCGTCACGACGAATCCCGGCAGCGACACGACCAGGTCGCCGCGCGTCTTGCCGGCCTTCGCCGCACCGCGCTCGAGGGCGGGGATGCTCACCTCCCGCAGGTATGTGGCGGTGGTGAACGGGTGCGCGAGAAGTCCGTCACCGGCTTCGCCGGCGATCTCCGCCATGCGCGCGCCGACCGCGGCGAGGAGGATCCTCGGGTTCCCGTAGGGGTTGGGCCCCGGGTCGAAGAAGGGGGTCATGAGCGTGTGCGTGTAGAACTCCCCCCGGAAGTCGAGCTGCGCACCGGTCTCCCACGTCCTCCAGATCGCGCGGATCGCGAAGATGAGCTCGCGCATCCGCGGCGCGGGGTGCGACCACGGCATCGAGAACCGCTTGGTGATGTGCGGCTTGATCTGCGAGCCGAGCCCGAGCATGAACCGTCCCCCGGACAGCTGGTGGAGGTCGTTCGCGGCGATGGCGAGCGTCATGGGGTTGCGCGCGAACGCGACGGCGATCCCGGTCGCGAGCTCCAGGTGCTCCGTCGCCTCCGCTGCGACGGCGAGCGGGAGGAACGGATCGTGTCCGGTTTCGGCCGACCAGGCGCCGTCGTAGCCGGCTTCCTCCAGGCGGCGGGCGGACGCGCCGATCCCTGTGGGGTCGAACCCGATGGCACCGTCGATCTTCACTCCGGCTCCTTGCGTGTCGCTTCTCGGGCGCGTGTCACTGCGCGGCAGCAGCGCAGGGCTCGCTCAGTGGTCCTCGCCGCGGAGGAAGCGTTCGAGCTCGGCGGCGAGCTCGTCGGGGGAGGGGACCTCCTCCAACCCGAAGGCGTTGCCCTCCGAAGAGTCGATCACCTCTTCGAGCTTGGCCACCATCGCGACGTGCTCGGGGTTGTCGGCGATCAGCGCGTCGACCTGGCTGCGCGCGCGATCTCCGGTCGCTCGCAGCGCTGCGGAGTCGAGTTGGAGCCCGGACGCGGCGGCGAGCCCGTCGACCAGCGCGGCGCTCGCCATCGGGAACGGCATCGCCGAGACGTAATGGGGGACCCGTGCCCACAAGCTCACCGTCGGGATGGACGCGTCGCCGAGCGCGAGCTCGAGCGCGGAGAGCACCCCCGCGGGGACTTCGAGCTCTCCTTGCACGACGCCGATCTGCGCGACGAGCTCGGCGGAGCTCGGCGGAGCCGTCGCGGCGAGGCGGACGGGTCGGGTGTGGGGCGCCGCGGCCGGGAACGCCCCGAGGCCGACGACGAGCCGTACGCCGTAGCGGAGCGCGAGCTGGACCACGGCCTCGACGAACTGCCCCCAGCGGTAGTCCGGTTCGGGCCCGACGAGGAAGAGCATGTCGGCACCGGTCTGGTCGTGCCCGTGCCGGAGCTGGGTTCGCGGCCATTCGAGCTCCGTCGTGATGCCGTCGACGATACGGACCATTGGGCGGCGGGCTCGCAGGTCGAGGAAGTGGTCGCTGTCGAAGGTCACGAGGTTCGTCGCCGGCGGGTGCTCGCTGAGCGACGCGACCGCGTTTGCCGCACCGAGGCCCGCGTCGACCCATCCCTCCATGGCTACGACGAGGACGGGCGCGCTCAGCACGGGCGAGGTGTGGACCTCGAAGAGCTCGCTCACGAATCACCGAGGGTAGTGGCAGCGAGCTCGGCCAGCCGGGCGACGGTGGCCGGGAAGTCTCCGACACCGTCTGGATCGCCCGCTCTCGCCCCTCCGACGTAGCGCGCGAAGACGCCTTGCAGGATGCAGGCCAGCCGCCAGTAGCCGAACGCCATGAAGTACGCGACGTCCGACACGTCGGCGCCCGAGGTGACGGCGTACCGGTCACGCAGCTCGTCGGCCGACGGGAAGCCGTCGAGCGCGCTCGCCGGCACCCGGCCGAGCACCGGCTCGCCGTCGGCCGGCACGCCCCAGTAGTCGATGAAGGTGCCGAGATCTGCCATCGGGTCTCCGAGCGTGCACAGCTCCCAATCGAGCACGGCGGCGACCGATCCGTCGGGCAGGAGCACCGCGTTGTCGATCCGGAAGTCCCCGTGGACCACCGTCGTGCGGTGTTGGGTCGGCACACGCGCGGCAAGGATGGCAGCGACGCGCTCGACGAGTCCCGGCGCGGCGACCCCTGCGGTGGCGGACTCGGCGAACTGCGCGCTCCAGCGGCGAAGCTGGCGTTCGACGTACCCCCCACGCTTGGCGAGGTCTCCGAGTCCGATCTCGTCGGGGTCGAGCTCGTGGAGCGCGGCGAGGTTGTCGGCGAGGGCGAGCCCGGCGCGTCGCCGTGCCGCGGCCCCGGGGAGCGACGGACCGCCGCTCTCTGCGTCCCGCAGCACGAGCCCGTCCACGAACGACATCACGTAGAACGCTGCGCCGGTCACCGCGGCGTCCTCGCAGAGCCCGAGCGGCACCGGCACGGGCACCGGGGTCGGTGCGAGCGCGGCGATGATCCGGTACTCGCGCCCCATGTCGTGCGCGGTCGGGAGCACGTGGCTCAGGGGCGGCCGACGCAGCGCGACCGGGGGTCCGCCCGCTCCGTCCACACGGAACGTGAGGTTCGAACGACCGCCCGCGACGAGCGTGAAGCGCAGGGGTGGCTCGACCCCGGGGACGTGCGCGCCGAACCATTTCGTGACCCGGTCCACGTCGACGCCGACAGGCGGCTCTGGCACCCCACCCGGAGCCCGTGTCTCGAACGGCGGCATTCCAGGCGACGCTATCTGCACCGCCGCGCCACGGCCGGTAGCGGGACCGCGACGGGTATCGTCACGGGGATGGCAGACGTCACCGACGCCACGTTCCAGACCGCGGTCCTCGACCGCTCGACGACCGTCCCCGTGGTCGTCGACCTCTGGGCGCCCTGGTGCGGGCCGTGCCGCACGCTCGGCCCGATGCTCGAGCAGGCGGTCGAGGCGACCGGCGGCGCCGTCGAGCTCGCCAAGGTGAACGTCGACGAGAACCCCCAGGTCGCCGCGTCCTTCCAGGTGCAGTCGATCCCGGCCGTCTTTGCGCTGCGCGACGGGCAGGTGGTCGACGGGTTCATCGGGGCGGTCCCGAAGGCGCAGGTGGAGGAGTTCGTCTCGCGCCTCGCTCCGTCGGAGCCGAGCGAGGTGGACCGCCTCGTCACCGTCGGCGACGAGGCGTCGCTGCGCAAGGCGCTCGACATCGAGCGTGACCACCCCGGTGCGGTGGTGGCGCTGGCGAGGCTCCTCGTCGAACAGGGAGAGCCGGACGAGGCGCTCGAGCTCCTCGCGCGGATCCCCGAGACGTCGGACGTCCGTGCCGTCGCCGCGCAGGCCCGGCTGTCGACGCGGGGAGTCCCCGCGGAAGAGGACGTCGCAGGGACGCTCGACGAGCTGCTCGAGCGCGTCCGCAGCGACGAGGACGCGCGCCAGGAGTTCCTCGACGTGCTCGAGACCCTCGGTCCCGACGACCCGCGCACCGCGGACTACCGTCGTGCGCTTGCGAGCCGCCTCTTCTGAGGCGGGCCGGCGTACGGCGTGCTCCGGGGCAGTCCCTTGGGGCGGGCTCAGCGCCGGGAGGGCATCTTGCCGTTGGAGGCGCCGCTCAGGTTCTTCAGCGCGTCGAGGTCGATGCCGCCCTGCACCACGATGGGGCTCAGGTCTTCGGGGGACAGCGGGTGGGCGAGGAGGAACCCCTGCCCGCGCCCGCAACCGAGCCGCACGAGCGTCGCGAGATCCTCGAGGGTCTCGATGCCCTCGCCGACCACGTCGAGCTTGAAGGCGCGGGCGAGCCGGACGATCGTGTCGACGATCGCCTGGTCCGTGGGGTCGTTGGCGATCCGGTCGACGAAGACCCGGTCGATCTTCAAGACGTCGACGGGGAGCGTCTTCAGCTGGCTCATCGAACTGAACCCGGTGCCGAAGTCGTCGATCGCGAGCTTGACCCCCATCGAACGGATGTCCTCGAGGATCCGCACGGCCTGGTCGACGTCGGCGATCACGGCCTGCTCGGTGATCTCCAGGCACAGCTTCTCGGGGGGGAGAGCCGAGCGCCGGAGGCAGTCGGCGACCGACCGGACGATGCCTGAGACGCCGAGCTGCGCGGGAGACATGTTCACGCGCATGACGATGTCCAGTCCGCCGTAGAGATGGCGCCACGCGGCGAGCTGGGTGCACGCCTCCTGGAGCACCCAGCGGTCGATGTCCGTGATGAGGTGCGTCTCCTCGGCGATGGGCACGAACTTCGCCGCCTCCACGAAGCCCTCACCCGCGCGGAACCAGCGGACGAGGGCTTCGACCGCGAGCAGCCGCCCTGACCGGAGATCGAATTCGGGCTGGTACATGACCCGGAGTGCGTCCTCGTCGAGCGCCTGTCGCAACAGGAGCTCGATGGTCGACCGCTGGGCCACGCTCGCCTCGAGCTCGTGGTCGAAGACGACCGCGCGGTTCCTTCCCTGGGACTTCGCCGCGTAGAGCGCGATGTCCGCCTGCCCGAGCAGTTCCTCGGCCGTCACGCTCGTGTTCTCCGTGATGGCGATGCCGACGCTGCCCGTGTGGGCGACGCGCTGGCCACGAAGGTCGATGGGCAGCGCGATGAGGTCCAGGAGTCGGTTCGCGGCTGCGACGGCGGCCAACCCCCCGTCGGCGTCGTCGAGCAGCACGACGAACTCGTCGCCACCGATACGTGCGGCGAAGTCGGCGGGTCGGAGCGACGTCCGGATCCGGTCGGCGATCACCTGGAGCACCTTGTCTCCCGCGCCGTGGCCGAGCTGGTCGTTCATCACCTTGAACCGGTCGAGGTCGATGAACAGCAGCGCCAGCGAACCGCTGGCTGCGAGCTGGCGCGCTCCGACCTCCTCGAGGAGCGCGCGACGGTTGGGCAGACCCGTGAGGTCGTCGGTCAACGCGCTGTGGCGCAGCCGCTCCTCGGCGTCGACCCGGTGCAGCAGCTGGACGAGCAGCGCGGCCACCGCCCGCAGGGCGCGCACCTCGGGCTCCGACCAGTTCGGGTCGCGGAGGTAGACGAATCCGAGGATCCCCTCGGTGACGTCACGGTGGAGAAGTGGGACGCAGGCCCCGGTGAACCCGCGAACCCCACCGGTTCCCTCCGCCACCCGGTTCGCGTAGCGCTCGTCGAGGTTTTCCCGAAGGATCAGCGGCACCTTCAAGTGCTGGGTGGCGGTGAAGATGGGGTCGGAGTCGAACGGAATGATCCCGAGCGGGTCCTCGGCCAACGGGATCCCGCGCGAGGGGTGCTCGGCGATCATCGTGGTCGTCCCGGCGACGTGGTCGTGACGGCGGAGGTACGCGACGTCCGCACCGAGGAAGCCGGCCAGCGTCTCGACCACCCAGTCGAGCGTGGCCTGAAGGGTGGGCACTGTCGTGGACATCAGCCGCTCGCTGATCTGCAGCAGCAGTTCGTCCACCTGCCGCTGGTTCGCCACCTCCGAGGCGGCCTTCCCCCGGCGCAGGATGCTCCCGCACAAGCCGGCGAACAGCTTGATGGACTGGCGGTCCTCCTCGCTCAGCTCGGAGTGGTCGCCCAGGGCGATGGCCAGGGCGCCGATGACGTTCCCGTCGTCGTCCGGCACCGGCTCGACCCAGGCGCTCCACCCCTCCCCGACGAACCCGCCCCACGGCCCTTCCGAGGCCAGCCGGGAGGTCGCCAGCCGGAAGACTGTGTCGGCCAGCTCGGCATGGGAGAAGGCGACGAATGCGACAGGGCTGTCGCTCCCTCCCTTCGGAACGAAGATCGCGGCGACGGCGCCTTGGACCATCCGCGCCAGACCAGAGAGCACGTCCCCGATGTGCTTCCCGCCGATGTGCGTTACCTTGCCTGCTGCGTCTGCACCCATGGTTCCCCATCCCCTCCACCGTGCAGTCCCAGTGTACCTCGTCGTCCGGCTCCGTGGTTATCGGGTCTCCCCCCGGCGCCTCATCACCGCCTCCAGGGGCAATCGGGTGCTGCGGACCGAGGGTGGCGGGGCGTGGCTCAACCGGAGGACGAGCACGAGGGCTGTCTTGGGATCGAGCCCGACGTCGGTCCGGAACCGAAGGGAAAGGTCGAACAGGGCCGAGCCCCACCGCTCCCCGCCGAGGGAGTCGAAATCGGCGTGCTGGACCGCGAAGACGAAGACGGGGGAGACCGGCTGGACGCCCAAGCCGGCGGACTGGGCGGTGATCCACAGCCGTTCGACCGCGGCCCCACCCCGGAGGTAGGACGTAGGGGTCGACTCGTCGACCGTCACGATGGCCAGCGCCGAGCTGGACCGTACCGCCTTGCGGCTGTTGTCGCCGAGGGCGTCGCCGGCGTCCCACTTCTCGAGCAGCCCGACCACGTCGGACCGGCGGATGACGTCGAGCGCGGCCAGGTCGGACGGGGGCAGCTCCAGGGTCCGGACGTCGATCCCGGTGGTGGCGTCCTGCCCGGGCCAGCGCAGCTCGCTGATGAGCTCGTCGTGCAGCCTCGGGGTGAGGTACCGGATCCGATCGCTCTGCGCAAGGATCTCCGCGTACTCCTCGAGCCGCACCCGGTCGGTCAGGAGGTGCAGTCGGCATCCCTCGGCTGCGACCTGGCGCCCCAGTTCCGCCGCCAGTGACAGGTCGAGCGGGGCGGGCGTCCCATGGCGCCGGTTGGAGCAGCGCTCCAGCATCGCGGGGTAGAGCGCGGCGAGGTCCTGGTCGGCCCCCGTCCCGAAGGCGAGACTGGCGACGACGTCCGACGAGGGCCCCTCGGGGAAGTGGCGCACGGGGCCGAGCAGCCCGACCGACGCAGCCGCCACCCTCGCGTTGAACAACGCGGCGCCCAGTGCCACGTAGCTGCCGCGGAACCGGACGTCCATGCCGGACGTCTTCGACCGGTCGAGCTCGAAGGACAGCGAGTCCGTCGCCAGCTCGAACCGCCAGGGCTGCACGTTGCCTCCCGACGGGGCGAGCGAGGCGGCGTGGCAGACGACGAGGAGAGGATCCGCCGGCCGGGGCGGCAGCGGGAGCACGGAAGGATCCGGCGGCGGCGGGACCTCGGGGTTCTCGATGGCGTCGATCGCCGCGTCGAGGTCCACTCGGACGCGGCCCGACGGGACCGGCTCGCCGAGGCCGATCCTGCGCACGGCGGTGGCCACCGACGCGCCCCCGAGCGTCACGTCGGCTCCGAGCTGCGGCCAGGTGGTCAGGGTCCGATCGACCTCCGCCAGCGAGGCGGCCAGCTTGGCCGAGATCTCGTTGGCGTCGATGATGCGCAGCACGTACGGCACCTTGTCGTACGTGGAGAGCGACCGGACGGTCGAGGAGCTGACGCCTTCGAGCATCCCGTGGAAGATCCGCCGGTCCGGTTCCAGGTCGAACCGTTCGACGTCGAGGACGCCGCGGTCGCTCGTGTCCATCACGACGGCCACGCGCTGACGCCGGGCCACCTCGCGCACGAGGAGCTTCATGTCGATGGAGTCGCACTCCTCGACGACCACGTCGAGACCCCCGATGAAGGCGTCGATGTTCTCACCCGTGAGCCCGTCGGGGACGACCTGCACCGGGAGGTACGGGTCGATCTCGGCCAGCCTCCTCGCAGCGACGACCGCCTTGTTGACCCCGACGTCGAGCACCGTGGCCGGCACGCGGTTCAGGTTGGTGAGCTCGATGTGGTCGAAGTCCGCGAGCCGCATCTCGCCGCAGCCGCCCTCCAGGGCGATCGCGGCGGCGGCCGAGTAGCCGACGCTGAGGCCGACGACGCCCACTCGTTGGCGCCGCAGGCGCGCTTGCTCGGCACGGGTCACCCGGTTCCGGTTGCGGTCGAGGCGGACGGCGTCGAAGGAGCGGGGGCCGAGCATGTGGACGAGCGCCCTGCGCCACGGGAAGTACACGTAGCGCGGCTGCTCGTCGGCGAGCTCCTGCGCGGCCGGCGGGAGCAGCTTGCCGAGCTCGGCCCGCTGCCGGTTCACCAGGTCCAGTGTCTGGACGCAGTCGTCGGCCCGGAGGCCCGCGATCACCTGGCGATCCACCCGGCGCGTGACGTCCAGCACGACCGGTCGCCATCCCAGCGACTCCTCCGAGGGCTGGTGACGCAGCTGCTCGAAATCCTCCCGGACGACCCTGGCCCGGTCCGGGTCCAGCAACCGCTCGTACCGGCTCCGGTGCAACCCGACCAGCACCGTCCGGTACCGGTCGGAGGGGAAGGGCACCGCCTCGGTTCCCATCAAGACGCCGCCGTACGCTTCGAGCAGCGGGGCCCAGCGGTCGTCCAGGGTCACGAGGGTCAGCTCGCCGCCGAGCCACTCGGCGGCGACGAGGCTGCAGCGGGCGATGAGGTCGTAGAACCCTTTGTGCCCGTCCGCCCGCCATCCGCCCTTTATCTCGAGGACCCCGAAGGGTCCTTTGCCGCCGACGGCGCTCCGGTGAACGTCGATCTCGCTCGATCCGGCCATCTCGCCGAGGGCCTGCGCCGCGTGGGCGTCATCGAGGGGACCGTGGCAGCGAACACCGGCGACGACCTCTCCCCGGTCGTCGACGGCGACGAAGAAGAGCGCGACGTCCCGGTACCCCGCGAGCGTGTGCCGATCGGCCGTGGTCTCGACGCCGTGTCGGGCGAACGCGCGGCTCATTCCCTCGAGGTATGCCGCCCATCTGTCCGGCCTGCTCTGCGGGTGGTGGGCCTCGACCCGCAGGCGGGTCGCGTGGTCGAAGAACGAGGCGCCGTACCGGAAGCTGCTCGCGCCGGCGATCCTGATCGGGGGAGAGGCGACCTCCGTCGGCTCACCCCTTCCCGCCGCACCGCCGTCCTGGCGCGGCGCCACCGTCACAGCGACGAGGTCACGACGAACGGGGCGGGCACTTCGATCTCGTCCTCCCTTCGGGTCGAATGGGGAGGCGCCGGAACGTCCCCCGACCCCGAAGCCCATCTCGGCACGTGCGGCGGGACCAAGTGTACGCGCGGCACCATCAGTTGTAGATGATCGATTCCGCGAAGTCGTGGTTCACAGGTGCACGAGCGCGAGGCGGCATCCCTCGCGGAAGGTTCTCACGGCGCGACGGCGCTCCTCGCCATGATGCGGTTCAGCGCGCCGAGCGTCGCACGGCTCGCCGCCTCGACGTCGCCCCCGCTGCCGCCGCCGCCGGTCGCCACTCCGAGCCGCTCGGCCGCTCGGCCCGCGTCCCCGCCGTCACGCCCTCGCTTCGGGGCGAGCACCACCACCACCGGGTCGCCGGGCACGCCGTGGGCGTGCTCGGCGGACATCAGGTAGAAGGGCACGTCCATCCCCAGCGCTTCCAGCGCGTTCAACGTGGCCTGGGCACCGCCGGCGAGCGGCCCCGAGGACGCGCGGCCGGTGCCCCTTGCGGCCCCGAGGGCAAGGGACACCTCGCTCGTGCCGCGCTCGGCGTCGAAGCCCGCGCCGAGGAGCGACACCCTCAGGTCCGCCCCGGCGCGCGACGTCGCAGGATGATCCGCGGGGGCGGTCGCCGAGATGGCGTAGGGTGCGCCGGCTTCCTCGGGCCGGTGCGTGCGGTTCCCGTTCGTGTGCTCGGCGTAGACGCCCGCGTCGGGGGGGAGCGTCGGGTACCTGGGTTCGGAAAGCCCCTCGGAAATGGAGAGCACCTGGACCGGGGCGTGGGGAAGGCGGGCACGGACCGCGCGGAGCACGTGGTCGTCGAGCGACTCCGGGGGTGAGGTCGAGACCACGACGACGGGTGTGCCCATCTCGACGGACACGACCCCTGGAAGCAGGCGCAGCTCGAGCTCGAGCGTCGAGGTCGCGTCTGGGGCGGTGGGCGTCGCGACCCCGGCGTCAGCGAGCCGCTCCGCAGCCAGTCGCCTGAGCTCTGCCGGGTCGACGGTCTCCTCGGGGGTCCTCGCGGTCGCGGCGTGCAGGTCGACGTCGTTCCGTCCCTCTGCGCTCAACGCCGCCCGGACCCGGGCGACGAAGGGGCGCACCGCGTCGGGCCCGGCGTTCCCGAGGATCGCCAGCGCGATCCCCGGCGCTGTCACCCCCGCCTCGTCTCCGGTGCGGAGCGCTTGCCGGAGCGCGGTGGCCAGAGCCAGCCAACGGTCCTCCGCCGGCGCGTCCCCGGCCGTGGTGAGCACGACCAACGTGGACGACCATCCGTAGCGGGCGCCGCACGCCACGGCACGGGCGATCGCCTCCGCGATCGCACAACGGCTCTGGAGCCCCGACGTGACGTCGACCGCGGATCGGAGATTGGCGATGGACGCCCGGAAGGCGGCGCCGCACATCGCGCCGAGGGCGGTGCTCTCCAAGGCGTCGAGGCCCGGCGGTTCCCCGTAGATGCCGGCGGAGCGCGGGAGGAGGGTACGAGCCGTGTCGACCGCCACCGCCCTGCCGCCTAGACCGAACAGCTGGGGGCCGACGGCGGCGACGGCGCCCGTGCCGGCGAGGGGATCGAGCAGGAGCCACGCGTCGGAGAGCCTGTGGCGGGCAGCCACCTGCTCGAGGAGTGCGTAGGCCCAGGAAACGCCGTCACCATGAGCGAGGACGTCGGCCGCGGCCGCCATGTCTTCCTGGACGACTGACGGAGAGTCGTCGGCCATTCCTCAACCCCTCCGGTCCAACGGGCTTCAAGCCCTTGTCCAACCGTCCCTTGTGGCCCCCGCCCCCGGGCCGCTCTCACGCACGTTCAACGTGTTGAGACCGAGTTGGGCAGCAATTGTGCCCTTCGGTCTTGTCGCGCAACGTTGCATCAGTGATTGTATGCAGATGTCGGGTCGCGCGGTGCGATGGGGCACGCGATCCTTTACAGCGCGAACCATAGAATCGTCCACCGCGGGATCCGAAGTGCGTTGGTGGTCGTTCGGTCCTTAGTCCGAGCGGACATGTGCACTACGGTTGCATGGTGGTGGACGTCGTGAAAGTGGTGGCAGTGAGCGACGTAACACGAGAGACTCGGTCGATCGACGACGGGCTCCGCACCGCGCTCGATCTCTGCCTCGGCCTCGGCGCGTTCATCGTGAGCATGACAGGCGCGGTGGATCTCGTCCTCTCCGACGCGATGCCTCCCGACGACGGCTCGCGGCGCATCGAAGTGCTCGCGCGCAACTGCCTGTCGCACCCGGCTGCACGCGGCCACGACCTCTTCTGGAACGCGGAGGTCTCCACAGAGGCGGGCTCGGCGGACCGTTCACTCGCTTGCGTGGTCATGCCGGTGTGGTCCGGCGACGTGGAGCTCGGGCTTCTCGGTGTGGTCGACACGTGGCTCCCCGAGCCGGACGGCTACCAGCGTGCGGGTCTGGCCCGGTTGGCGGCCGACCTCGCACTGCTCCTCCCGCCCGGACGCGGGCCTGCCCAGAACCCGATACCCGCCGCATCGCGCCGTCCCGAACCGGCGCCGCCCGATCTCCCCCCGGCGGAGCCGACCGGCGAAGAGCGCCGGGTGCGCATCGATGCGGCCGAGCTCATCGGAAGCCTCGACGACGGGATCGTGTGCCTTGACGCGGAGGGCACCGTGGTGCTCTCGAACCGGTCTGCCGATGCCATGCACGGGCTGCCGCCGGGCCGTACCCTCATCGGCTCACCCCTGCCGATGACGAGCGCCCTCAGGACCGAAGACGGCCAGGTGCTCGCGCACGACCGCCATCCCGCGATGCTCGCGCTCGAAGACGACGCCGCCCGGGACGCCCACCTCACGGTCGGCGAGGAAGGCGACGGGCAACGCCACTTGGTCGTATCGGCCCGACCGTTCCCGATCGACGGCCGGCGTGGGGTGGTCGTGGTCCTGCACGACACGACTGCGGAGTGGATGGAGCAGCAACGCCTCACGCACTACGCGCTCTACGATCCTCTGACCGGTCTTGCCAACCGGTACCTGCTCATCGAGGAGCTCCGGCGGATGCTCCAGGGACTCGGGCGGCGCGGGGGCTCGGTCGCGCTCATCTACATGGATCTCGACGACTTCAAGCGGATCAACGACGAGCACGGGCACGACATGGGCGACGAGGTGCTCGGCGCGTTCGCGCGCCGGCTCCGCGGCGCCGTGCGGAGCGACGACGTCGTGTCCCGGCTGGGCGGTGACGAGTTCGTGATCGCGCACGCGACGACCGAGCAGCCCGACGGCGACCTCGTCGTCTCGAGGCTCCGCAAGGTGCTCTCTGCGCCGTTCACCGTCCGAGGTCTCGCGTTCGAGGTCGGCGCGTCGATCGGTTGGGTGAGCACCGACAAGGGGGACGTCGGTCCCGATGCGCTCCTCGCCAGGGCGGACCGCGCGATGTACCGCCACAAGCGCGACCGCGCGGCAGCCCGGCGCTCGATGACCTGACGTCGTACGGCTCGTGAACGTCGGCACGACCACGGTCGAGAACCTGCTTCGCGTCGCCCGCAGCGAGGCCGCGGCCGGCACGGCTTTCGTCGCGCTCGCCGGAGACGGGAGCCCGCCCCAGATCGTCACCGTACCGACGCTGGCACCGGGCCCCGAGAGCCTCTCCTCCGACGACCTGGCAGAGCTCGTGCGGCAGGCGGCCGCAGACCCCGAGTTCCGTGAAGCCCGGGCCTTCGTTCGCAGCGTGCAGATGGGGCGGCCCCGGACCTTGGTGGTGGCCCCGCTCGGCGACGGCTCCGGCCACAGCATGATCGGTATCGTCGCCGAGCCCGATCGCCAGTTCGGGCCCGAGCAGCTCGAAGTCCTCGAGCGGTTGGCCGAGCGCCTGCTGCGGCATCTCCACGTGGTTCGGCAACTGGAGAGTGCAGCAGTGCAGGAGGAAGAGCTGCGAGCGCGCGCCGACGACCAACCTGACGCCCCTCGACCGGCGACCTTCGACGTCGCGGAGGGGCTCGCAGGCGGCGGGCCGGCGGCGGACGAGGCCGGCACGTCGGCATCGGCGCCGGAGCAGTCGCTCGAACATCCCGGCGTTGCACCCGATGCGCCCCCCGCGACATGGTGGGGGGAGCCCGACCCGGTCGCGGGATGCTCCAGTCTCGGGCAGTTCTTCAGCAGGTTCGGCAGGATGCTCGCTCCGGACGACCGCACGGCGGGTGCTCTCGGGCTCATCGTCGTGGAGCTGGACCCACGCACAGTGACGAACGCGGCCCGGGCGCTGCGCGCGCAGCTCCGGTTCTCCGACCCCATGACGCGAATCGCCCACGACCTGCTCGCAGTCGCGATGCTGCTCCTCCCTGCCGGGACCGGTGACGTGGTGGAGCAGCGGCTTGCGGCGGCGGTGCGCTCGGCGCTCGAACGGCCCACCACCGTGAGGACCGCGCGCGTCCTGGCGGAGCCAGGCGGTCGTCGTGACGTCGACGAGCTGTTGCGGGAGGCGATCTCCCGCTTGCCAGGCCGCGATGCCGGCGGCGGCGGAGCCCCCTGGCGGGGGGCGGGGGGCTCCGCCGCTCGGCTCCCTATCCCCTGAGGCGACCTCGTGGGGAACTCGCACTGCGCGTCCGATCCGCGCGCAGCCAAGCACGGGCCGACCCAGCAAGAGCCAAGCGGCAGCCCCGACCGCCCGATCTGCGGTAGGTGCTCTCTCCCATGCGTGCTATTCCCCTCCGCTCTAACTCCGAGAGCTTTCCGGGGAACGCCGGAGATTTCGGCACGCATGCGGGCCGATTCGGCGGTCCGGCTAGCTCCAGGAGCCCCGTGACTTTGCGTCCCCACCTCGCGGTGGGTTTGCCCTTTCGTCGGTACCTACACTAGCGCACCGAGACCCGCAAAGCATATGGCGGGGAAAGCGGCGTTGCAAGTGGGATTTCCACCGGCCCCCCCGGAGCCCCTCCCGTGCCCGCTCGGCCCGCCCCTCGGCCGTGGCGGTGACGCCCCTTCGGTATGGTCGGCCTCGTGCGCAACGGTGGCGACGAGGCGAGCGGAAGCACCACGGCGGCGGCGTCCCGCACGCCTGTCCGGGCAGGGGTCGGTCGCTCGGTTCGTCACCTGGCTCTGGGAGACCGTCGATACGACGTCGAGCACCGGGCGCTCGTGATGGGCATCCTCAACCGGACCCCCGACTCCTTCTACGACCGGGGGGCGACGTTCGCCCTCGACGCGCTGCTCGAGCGCGCGGAACGTCTGACCTTGGAGGGCGCGGACGTCCTCGACGTCGGCGGGGTGAAGGCAGGCCCCGGGGCCGAGGTCGGCGAGCAGGAGGAGCTCGAGCGGGTCGTGCCCGCGATCGAGCTCCTGACGGCGCGCTTCGACGTCCCGGTCTCGGTCGACACGTGGAGGGCCGGCGTCGCCCGAGCCTCCTTCGAAGCCGGCGCGGTCGTCGGCAACGACATCAGCGGCTTCGCCGACCCCGACTACCTCAGGGTGGCGTCGGCCGCGGGGGCCACGGTGGTGGCGACCCACATCCGGCTCGCGCCACGCGTCCCAGACCCCCAGCCCGTCTACGTCGACGTGGTCGCCACGGTCGCAGGGTTCCTCGCTGAGCGCGCGGGTTGGGCGATGGCGGCCGGCGTTCCGGGCGAGCGCGTCGTGCTCGACGCCGGGCTCGACCTCGGCAAGACCGCCGCCCACTCTCTTGCGCTGCTGAGGGCGTCCGACGTGCTGGCGGGCCTGGGTCACCCGCTCCTCCTGTCGGCGTCCAACAAGACCTTTCTCGGCGTCGAGCTCGGGCTCGAGCTGACGGACCGGCGCGAGGCCTCGCTGGCCGCGGCCGCGCTCGGGATCGCGAGGGGCTGTCGGATCGTGAGAGTCCACGAGGTGGCCGGCGCGGTGCGAGCGCGCGATGCACTGGCTGCGATCCTCCAGGAGCGGGGAGGCGAGCCGGTGCCGCCGCGCCGGGCGCGATGACGCCGGCTCGGAGCGCGGGGCGCGCGCAGGCCCCCGTGCATCTCGTGCATCTCGTGCGCGGCGACGACCCAGCGCTGGTCGCGCAGGCCGCGAGGGTGCTCCTCGAGCGGCTCGCAGGCGGCGTCGACCCTTCGCTCGTGGTCGAGGAGCACGGCGCGGCCGACGACCTCGACGTGGCAGCGGTCGTCGACGCCTGCACGACCCCGCCCTTCCTGGTCGACCGTCGAGTGGTGGTCGTGCGCGACGCAGGGCGACTGAGCGCCAACGACGCGGCGCGGCTCGCAGAGATGCTCGAGCACCCTCTCCCTTCCGTCCACCTCGTGCTCGTGTCGGGCGGCGGCACGGTCCCGGCCGCGCTGGTCAAGGCGGCGACGGCCGTCGGCGAGGTGGTCGACGCGGGCGCCGGCCGTGGCCGCGAACGCGGCCGTTGGATGGCCGAGCAACTGCGCCATGCCCCGGTGAAGCTGGACGCCGCGGCGGCGCGCCGCCTCGAGGGCCACCTCGGTGAGGACCTCGGCAGGCTCGAGGGGCTGCTCGAGTCGCTGGCTGCGGCGTACGGCGAGGGCGCGACCGTGACCGTGGCGGCACTCGAACCCTTCCTCGGCGAGGCTGGCGCCGTACCCCCGTGGGAGCTGACCGACGCGATCGACGCCGGCGACGTCACCGGCGCACTGCGGGCCCTGCATCGCCTGCTCGGTGCGGGCCGAGCCGCCCCGGTGGTCGTCGCCACCGTGCACAGCCACTTTTCCAACATGCTTCGGCTGGACGGTGCCGACGTCGTGTCCGGCGACGATGCCGCGACGCTGCTCGGGGCGCGCAGCCCGTTCGTCGCGAAGAAGGCGCTCGACCGGTCGCGTCAGCTCGGGAGCGAGCGAATCGGCCAGGCGGTGACGCTCATCGCGGACGCCGACCTCGACGTGAAGGGACAAACCGCGTTGCCGGCGGAGCTGGTCCTCGAGGTGCTCGTGGCGCGGCTCGCCCGCTTGACCCGCGCCCGGAGCGCGGGACCGCCGCCGGTACGGGGCGGGATCTCCTCCCGGGGTCCAAGGGTGCGCCGCTGATCTCGGCGTCGACCGCCGGCAGGATCAGCCGGTGGGCGGCACGGAGGACGTCAGGAGAACTTGGCGATCCGCCGCATGAGGCGCGACTTGCGGTTCGCAGCCTGGTTCTTGTGGATGACGCCCTGAGCCGCCGCCTTGTCGATGCGGCTGACGGCGGCCCGCAGTGCGTCGGGCGCGTTCTCCCCACCGGTCTCTGCGGCCGTGAGGGCGGTCTTGGTCCGGGTGCGCATCTCGGAGCGGACCGACTTGTTGCGCAGGTGGCGACGCTCGTTCTGCCGGTTGCGCTTTATCTGGGACTTGATGTTCGCCACGGCGGCAATTCCTCGGGTCTTCGGTCGGGAACCACCGGCTCTGCCGGTGGGGCGCGCGCCCCTGGTTCCTCCTGGATGCGGCGGGTCATGGTAGCAGGTTGACATTCGGCCCTGGTCAGCGGCCCTCGAGAGGAGCTCCGGCGCGCCGGGGCATCGTCCGAGCGCTCTCCGGCTCCCACTACGATCGTCGAACCGTGTCCTCACCCGTCGGGCCGGCACCCGGCAAGGTGCCGACCGAGCGCATCCGCAATTTCTCGATCATCAGCCACGTCGACCACGGGAAGTCGACCCTGTCGGACCGCATCCTCGAGCTCACCGGCGCGGTCGACCCGCGCCTCATGCGCGAGCAGTACCTGGACTCGATGGACATCGAGCGGGAGCGGGGCATCACCATCAAGGCGCAGAACGTGCGCGTCGTCTATCGCGACCACGTGCTCGATCTCATCGACACGCCAGGACACGTCGACTTCGGCTACGAGGTGAGCCGGTCGCTCGCCGCCTGCGAGGGCGCGGTGCTCCTCGTGGACGCGTCGCAGGGGATCCAGGCCCAGACCCTCGCGAACACCTACCAGGCGATCGAGCACGATCTCGAGATCGTCGCGGCGTTGAACAAGATCGACCTTCCCGCCGCCGACCCCGAGCGGTACGCGAAGGAGATCGAGCAGATCCTCGGGATCGCCGCGGACGAGATACTGCGGATCTCGGCCAAGACCGGCGAGGGAGTCCCCGAGCTGCTCGACGCGATCGTCGAGCGCGTCCCGCCCCCGAGGGGGGAGCGCACCGCGCCGCTGCGCGCGCTCATCTTCGACTCGGCCTACGACCAGTACCGGGGGGTCGTCTCCTCGGTACGGGTGGTCGACGGCGTGCTCTCCTCGGCGAGCCGTCTCCGCTTCATGCAGGCCGGCGCCGTCCACGACGTCGAGGAGATCGGCGTGCGCACCCCGGATCAGCGGCGGGCGACACAGCTCGGCCCCGGCGAGGTGGGGTACCTCATCGCGGGGATCAAGGACGTGGGGGAGGCCCGTTCCGGCGAGACCGTGACCGACGCGGCGTCACCCGCGTCCGAACCGCTGGCCGGCTACCGCGACCCGAAGCCGATGGTGTTCTGCGGGCTCTACCCGATCGACGGGGACGAGCTGCCCGAGCTGCGTGACGCGCTCGACAAGCTGAAGCTGAACGACGCGAGCTTCACGTACGAGCCCGAGTCGTCGCACGCGCTCGGCCTCGGTTTCCGGTGCGGGTTTCTCGGGCTCCTGCACATGGAGATCGTCCGTGAGCGTCTCGAGCGCGAATTCGACCTGTCCCTCATCGCCACCGCCCCGTCGGTGGAGTACCGGGCCCATCTGACCGACGGCGCCGTCGTGGAGGTCGACAACCCGACGGACCTCCCCGACGCCGCGCGCATCGACCATGTCGACGAGCCGATGCTGACGGTCACCGTCCTCACCCCGTCCGAGTACACCGGCACGGTGATGGACCTCTGCCAGAGCCGTCGCGGCGAGATGCGGCGGATGGAGTACCTCTCCCCCGAACGCGTCGAGCTCGTCTACACGATCCCGCTCGCCGAAGTCGTCGTGGACTTCTTCGACCAGTTGAAGAGCCGCACGAAGGGGTACGCCAGTCTCGACTACGAGCCCGCCGGCTACGCGACGGCCAATCTCGTGCGAGTCGACGTGCTGATCAACCACATCCCGGTGGACGCGTTCTCGACCATCGTCCATCGCGCGCAGGCGGACGCCTACGGGCGGCGGATGACCGAGAAGCTGCGGGAGCTCATCCCGCGCCAGCTCTTCGACGTGCCGATCCAGGCGGCGATAGGGGGGCGGATCGTCGCCCGGGAGACGGTGAAAGCACGCCGCAAGGACGTGCTCGCGAAGTGCTACGGGGGTGACATCACCCGGAAGCGCAAGCTCATCGAGCGCCAGAAGGAGGGCAAGAAGCGGATGAAGAGCATCGGGCGCGTCGAGGTACCGCAAGAGGCCTTCATCTCGGCCCTTCGCCTGGAGGAATGACCTCGCCTGGAGGGACGATCCGCCAGCAGCTCGGCGTCCGCCCGGCGTGCACCGGGCGTTCTCCGTCCGGTGTGATCGGCCGCCGGGGGTTGGCACTCGGTAGAATCGAGTGCCAAGAGCGACGGAGACCCAAGATGCCCGATACCCAGGATCTCGACCCTCGCAAGGCCGCGATCCTCGAGGCCGTGGTGAGCGAGTACATCGGGACCGCCCAGCCGGTCGGGTCCCACCACGTCGCCCGTGCCGCGGGGATCAACGTCTCGTCGGCGACCATCCGCTCGGAGATGGTGTCGCTCGAGCGTGAGGGCTACCTGACGCAGCCGCACACGAGCGCAGGGCGGATCCCGACCGACAAGGGCTACCGCTTCTTCGTGGACCAGCTGTCGGAGCCCGGCGTGCTCGGACCCGCGCAGCGTCAGAAGGTGAGCCGGTTCTTCGACCAGGTGCACGGCGAGATGGAGGAAATGCTCGAGCGGACCTCGGGCCTCCTGTCGGAGCTCACCTCCTACGCCTCCATGGTGCTCTCGCCGGGTCACGACTCGGCTGCGGTGCGCTCGGTGCAGATGGTCGGCCTCGGGTCGCGGGTCGCGATCCTCGTGGTGGTCCTCGCCGACGGCGCCGTCGAGAAGCGGTCGATCGAGCTCGGCGAGGAGGTCCCCGACGAGGTGCTGGTCGCAGCCTCGAGCCGCCTGCAGGCGGTCGCGCACTCCCACCCGTTGGGCGCCGTGTCGGCCGGGGGGGCGAGCGGCGACCCAAGGGTCGACCGGGTGGTCGCGCTCGCCCAGTCGGCGCTCTCGGAGCTCGCGTCCGAGGCGCACGATCACGACCGCGTCTTCGTGGGCGGGCCGTCGCGCCTCGCCGACGCGTTCGACGCGGTGGACACGGTCCGCGCGGTGCTCGCGACGTTGGAGCAGCAGCTGGTGGTGGTCTCGCTGCTGCGCGACGTGCTCGAGCGCGGCTTGTCCGTCGCGATCGGCACGGAGCACGGCTACGAGCCGTTGTCGTCGTGCGCGGTCGTCGTCGCGCCGGTGTCCGTCGACGGGCAGTCGGCGGGCGCTGTGGGCCTTCTCGGCCCCACGCGCATGAACTATCCGCAGGCGCTCGCCGCCGCCCGTGTGGTGGGAGAGCACCTCAGCCATCGGCTCGGCACGCCGGTCGATCCCGGTGGCCCCGAGCGGGCGGTGAGCGAAGTCCGCCCGAGGAGGCGCGCGAATGGCAGCCGCTGAAGCGATGGGTGATCTCTACGAGCTCCTCGGCGTCGGGTCCCAGGCGACCGACGACGAGATTAAGCGCGCGTACCGGCGACGCGCGCGGGAGCTCCACCCGGACGCGAACGGTGGGGACCCGGAGGCCGAGGCGAAGTTCAAGGAGGTCTCGTTCGCGTACGAGGTCCTGCGGGACCCCGAACGCCGTGCCCGTTACGACCGCTTCGGTCCGGCGAGCTTCGGCAGCGGCGCGGGCGGGGGCGCGGGCGGCATGGGTTTCGGGTTCGACGGCGGGCTGTCCGACCTCTTCGAAGCGTTCTTCGGCACCATGGGCGGTGCGCCCCGCGGCAGGCGTCGCGGGCCGCAGCAGGGGAGCGACGCAGAGGTCACGCTGCACCTCGAATTCGCAGAGGCGGTGTTCGGCACCCAGAAGCAGCTCTCGGTGCGGCTCCCCGTCACCTGCGAGGAGTGCGACGGCAGCGGCGCGCGGCCCGGCACCCAGCC
>JASHUY010000224.1 GCA_030039755.1 Acidimicrobiales bacterium | reverse complement strand
CCTCCAGCAGCTCGATGACCTTTGCCCGCTGGTTCGGCTTCGTCGTGTAGGTCCGGAACTCGATGACTGCGGCCACGGTCTCCTCCTCGTCGCGATCGAGCGTGACGTGATCGCGCGTGCCGCGATCGCGCGTCGCAGATCAATGTCCTGACATCTGGCGTCGCACGCTGCTGCACCTCGTCAGCGGCGCATTCGGGCAGCAGCTCCGCGTGAGGCAACAGGGTAGCCCACGTCGAGCGGGAGCTGGAAGGCACGGTCGTCACGCGGCCCACGGGCGGGTCTCGCCGACCACGACCTCACCGCCCCATGGAGCACCCGGAACCGTGGGCGTCGCCTGGACGCGTACGACTGTCCCGGTGTGCGGGGCGTCGATCATCTCGCCTGTGCCGATGTAGACGCCGACGTGCGACACGTCCGCTGTCGAGTCCCCGAAGAAGACGAGGTCTCCCGGGAGTGGAGCTGTGAACGGCGAGAGGTGGGGGCCTGCGTCGAACTGTGTCTGGGCGACGCGGGGGAGCTCGATCCCCGCCGCGAGGTACGCGGCCTGGACGAGGCCGGAGCAGTCGTAGCCCTCCGGTCCGGTGCCCCCCCACACGTACGGCAGGCCGAGCTTGCTCGCCGCGAACGAGATTGCGGTCGCGGGGATTGTCTCGAGCCCCGGGTCCGCGTCCAGCGCGTGCGCGAGGACCAGCACCGTTTCGACATAGACCGCTGTGTGGTCGTAGTCCCAGACCGCCCCGTAGAGACCGGCCGGGCTCCCTGCGCCGTTGACACAGAGGAGATGCGCAGCGGTATAGATCGCGTCGACCATGTCGTAGGGGGACGGTGGTGTCGCGCCGGCCGGACCGACGACGGCGTACTCCTCGAAGGTGGCCGGCTCGAATTGCATCGGCCCCTCGGCGTCGTCGGCGTTCGCACCGGCGGCGACGCCGGGAAGCGTCGAGCGACCACTGTCGCTCTCGACCCGTCCGATCGCGCCGAGGACCGACCACTCGAGCCCGTGGCACGTCGCGGCCGCCGCGCGCTCGACGGACTCCCATGTGGCCGGGACGGCCGCCGTTCCGGGCTGCGCAGCCGAGACGGGGGCGACCGCCGCCGTGGTCGACGCTGTGGCAGTGCTCGACGCTGTGGTGCCGCTCGGCCCTGTGATGCCGCTCGATCCTGTGCCGCCTCCCGTTGCCGCCGCGACGACCGCGGCGCACGCCCCGAGTCCGAGCCCGAAACAGAGCATGAGCGCCACTCCGGCAAGTGCAAACCGTCCCACGACCACCTCCACACGGGCGAGTCCAGGGATGAACGGTCGGCGAGGACGCCTGGGTCGACACGGAACAGGTGGGAGCGCGGGGGCGAGCTACCGGCGCGCGGGCACAGCTGCAGCTCGGAGCGCCTCCTCAGCCCGGGAGGCGGAGCTCGAACTCGACGTCCACCGCGTCCCGGAGCTTCAAGGCGCCGAAGAAACCCGTGTAAGGCTTGATGCCCCAGGTGCTCTGGACGACCTGGGTGGTCCCCGACACCGTCCCGTCGGGCGCTCGCCTCAACTCGAGCTGGAGCGGGTGCGACTCACCGGCGAGGGTCAGGTCGCCGGCGACGGTCGCGCTGTCGTCGTCGAGCTGCACGTCGAAAGAGCTGAACGTCGCGAGCGGATAGGTGTCGGTGCGCAGCGGCTTCCCCATGGCCTTTCTGATGTCTGCCTTGTCTCCGTCCGACAGCGGCTTGACGCCGCCGGTCCCTTCGATGACCTCGAGGCGGCGGAGGTCGACCTCCACCTCGACCGAGAGGGCGTCGCCGGCGTCGGCTGGGACATGGACGTGTCCGTGCCACTCGGACGCCTCCAGCACGAGGTCGTGGCCCGCCTTCGCTGCCAGACCCTGCCTGAACGTGCGCAGACGCAGCCGCCCATTGGAGGGCCCGATGTCGAGATCACCTGGGGGCGGACTTGACACGATGGCGCACCTCGGTCGCAGGAGGCGGACACGCGGAGCCTACCCTTCTGGGGCGGAGCCGTCCCGGGAGAGGGGGAGCTGTGCCCGGTACGCTGACCGCAACGAGTCACGCGGATTCGAGCTGAAGACGAGGGAGGGACCGATGCGCAGCACCATGCAGGACGGGCCGCTCCTCATCAGCGGCATTCTCCGGCACGGACAGTTCGTGTACAGCGAGAGCGAAGTGATCACGGTCGAACCCGACGGCTACCGGACCGCGACGTTCTCGCAGGTCGGTGAGCGTGCCGAGCGGCTGGCGTCGGCGCTCCATCGTCTCGGCGTCAGGGCCGACGACCGCGTCGCCACGTTCATGTGGAACAACCAGGCCCACGTCGAGGCCTACTTCGCGGTGCCGTCGATGGGAGCGGTGCTCCACACGCTCAATATCCGGCTCTTCCCCGAGCAGCTCGCCTACGTGATCAACCACGCCGAGGACAAGGTGATCATCGTCGACGCCTCGCTCGTACCCGTGCTCGCACGGGTGGTCGACAGCCTCCCGACCGTCGAGACGATCATCGTGAACGGCGACGGCGAGACGTCGCCACTCGGTGAGACGCACGACTACGAGGAGCTCCTGGCGGTGGAGGAGGGAGGGTTCGACTGGCCCGAGCTCGACGAGCGGGCCGCGGCGGCCATGTGCTACACGAGCGGCACCACGGGCCAGCCGAAGGGTGTGGTCTACAGCCACCGCTCGACGGTCCTGCACTCGATGGCTTCGACGTCCGCATCCGCCCTCGGCATGACCGAGCGCGACAAGGCACTCATCGTCGTGCCGATGTTCCACGCCAACGCGTGGGGTACTCCGTACGCGGGTTTCTTGGTGGGTACGACGCTCCTCATGCCCCAGATGTTCCTCAGGGGCGAGGATCTCGTGAGGATCATCTCGGAACAACGCCCCACCTTCTCCTGCGGTGTGCCCACGATCTGGAACGACGTGCTCCGGGCCGCGGCAGGTTCGGACGCGGACCTCTCGTCGTTGCGGGCCGTGCTCGCTGGCGGGTCAGCGGTTCCACGGGCGCTGATCCAAGCGATCGACGCGCGGGTGGGCATCCCCCTCACTCAGGGGTGGGGGATGACCGAGACGAGCCCCCTCGCAGCCCTCGGGATCCCGCCCGCTCGGGCGTCGGCGGACCAGGAGCTCGACTACCGGACGAAGGCGGGTCGGGTCGTCCACGGAGTGGAGCTCCGGGTGGTGGGTCGGGACGGAGAGTTCATGCCTCACGACGGGGTGTCGATAGGGGAGTTCGAGATCCGAGGACCATGGGTGACCGGGTCGTACTACAAGGACCGCGACCCGTCGAAGTTCCACGACGGCTGGCTGAGGACCGGGGACGTCGGAACGCTCGACGCACGGGGCTTCATGCAGATCACCGATCGGACCAAGGACGTCATCAAGTCCGGCGGAGAGTGGATCTCGTCCGTCGAGCTCGAGAACCAGGTGATGGCGCATCCCGACGTCTACGAGGCGGCGGTCGTCGCGGTTCCGGACCCGAAGTGGCAGGAGCGGCCGCTCGTGGTGGTCGTCCCGGTCCCGGGCAGGGATCCGACGGCCCACGAGCTTGTCGAATTCCTCGTGGGCCGCGTCGCGCGCTGGTGGTTGCCGGAACGGTGGACGTTCGTGAAGGAGATCCCGAAGACCTCGGTCGGCAAGTTCGACAAGAAGGTGCTGCGAGCCGACCACGCAGCAGGGGCGCTCGACGTGATCGAGGTCGAGGTCCCTCCGGGGGAGTGATCAGGCGCGGCGCGCGGTGGTTCGCGTTCTCCGGATCAAGAGGGCGTCATCACCCACGAGGTGATCGTCAGCGCGTGCCCGTGGACCGTCGCCCGAACGGCCATCGTGTAGCGCCCGGGGTGGTTCCCGCCTGTGACCGACACGGTGTCGGAGAGTGTCACGGCGGTCACCTTCAGTCCGTCCGCATGCTCGATCACGTTGGTCGCGCTGAGATAGCCCGGGTTCTGCGCACCGACCAGTGGCGCGGGCGCCACCACGCCGGGCGCGATCGCATGCCACCAGTCCAGATGGCCCTCGGTGAGCGCGCGCACCCCCGCGATGAACGCTTCGACCGCAGATCCGTCGATGAGGAGGGGACTGGTGGTCTGTGCCCAAGACCGGTTCGGCGTCCCGGCGAGCGTGAAGGTACCCATGGGGAGCGAGTAGGTGGCGAGTGTCACCCCTTGAGAGGCAAGTGCCGACGGCACCGGCACGCTCGGAGGGACCGACGTCGTCAGGTACCTGTCGGGGGAGCTCCCCGTTCGCCCCTTCGAGATCTCCGTCGCGGTGACGAGGTACCGGTCTGGCGTGAACCACAAGGCGTCGGTTGGCCAGCACGTCACGAGCGTCATGGTCGGCGCGGTGGTGTCGTAGACGGGTGAGCCGGCGGTCACGATCGCATGCGAGGTGACCTGGAAGACGTACGTGGTGCAGGGGGTCACGTAGCGGATCGTGTCCCCACTCGTCAGGTGGTCGATCGTGCTGAAGTAGCTCACGTCGTGCGCCAGGAGCACCGCATTTCCCACGTTCCCGGGCCAGGCGGAGTAGGGGTCGTGGCCCACCGCGACGGCGAGCTCGGCATCTCCGTCTCCCTGCTCGACCGGCGCGTCGACGCCGAGCGAGGGGATCTCGAGGAGGCCATGGACAGGTGTGTTGCCCGAGCTCGCACTGCACGTCGCGAGCGAGGCCGTCGTCGCGGTGCCGCTCGAGGTGGTGGACTTGGACTTCGATTTCAAGGGGGCGCCCAGCGCGTGGTCCTGGAGGAAGTGCTGGACGAGCGACTTCCCGACGTGCTCCGAATGGGTCGTCCACAACGTCGCGTACAGCTGCCACGCACCGACGCCGGCCACGAGCACGGCGCCCGCCACGATGAGGATCCACGGCGTCCGGCGCTGCCGCCGCCAGCGCCGCGTGCCACGGAGGTGCTCGCTGCGCGTCTCCGCCAGCGCCGGATCAGCGGAGTCCTGACCGCCTTCGAATTCTTGCTCAGCCACGTCGGTCCTGTCCCGTCGTCCGTCGTCAAGACCCGGCTAGCCGCTGGTGAGCCAGAGATGCGCGCCCTTGTAGTCGACGATCACCGATCCGTCGGCGGCGAGCACGTTGGACCCGAGGATTCCCTGAAGTCCGCTGTTGAGACTCCCGGAGATCGCATGCGCCGCGAGCAACGATCCGGGTAGCGGCGACCCTCCGAGAAGCCAGACGCCGCTTGCGTACGCCGGGGTTGTTCCGGTGCAGCCCAACCCGGAGAATGCGACCTTTGCCGCGCTGGCTTTGAGCTTGAGCGACCGGGCGACCGTCGGCACGAGACCGGATCCGGCCGAGCCTGAGTCGACAGAGAGCTGCTCTGTGCGCCCTGCGATCTTGACCGGCGCGGCGACGATCGTCCCCTCAGGACTCTCGAGCACCCGAAGGACGGCGCTCACCTTGATCGTGCTCTTTCCGAGCGCCAGTGGCGGCGCGGCACTTCGCGCGCCGAGAACGTAGACGTTGCCTCTGGGCCCGGCCAGTTCCTTCCCCAGCAGGACCAGGCGGCTCGTCTTGTAGTCGATCCTCACTGCTCCGAACCGGGAGAGGACGTCCGAGCCGATGACTCCGCTCAGGGAAGGTGACGACCCGGCCTTGGCCACCTGGGCGACGAGGAGCCTCTGCGCCGCGAGCTTCACGCCCGCCACGGACCAGCTCTTCACCTCCACCGAGGGTGCCGCAGCAACGCACGTCACGCCACGCACCGCTCTGGTCGACCCCTCGTGGAGACCGAGCAAGTGAGCGAGGGACGGGGTGATCACCGACGAGCCGGCACCCGTGGAGACGAGGAACGTGAAGGGACCTCTGCCGTCGACGCAGACCGAGACGGTTGGTAGCTTCCCCGCAGGCGTGTCGCGGATGTCCAGCTTCAGCTCCGCCGGACCGCTCACGGATCTCGCCGCGCATGCACTGCTCCGCAGGGTCGCGGCACCTGCGGTTGGCGCGGAACCGATGACGGACGTGCCGACGATGATCGACCCGCACGTGAACGAAGCCGCAACGACGGAACCGGCGACCAGCCGGGCGAGAGCCGCGACGGCGCAACGAGTCCTCTGTCCCATGAATGACCCCATCCCACCATACAGTACTGCAGGTCTGCGGCCGGATTTCTCCGGCCGCAGACCTGTGGGAAACCGCTTCGTGCTTCTACCGTCCGCCCAGGTTGACCCGGCGGCGCCGGCGGCGCAACGACTCCCCGTACCCGATGAGCCCGAGGCCCATCCCGAGCACCAACAACTCGAGCCACAGTGAACCCGCCCACGGCTCGCCGGTGTGCGGTGTCGTCGCCTTGGAGACCTTCGTCGGCGGTACCGGCGTGGGAGTCGGCGTGGGCGTCGGCGTCGGCGTCGGAGTCGGCGTCGGCTTGGTTGTCGGCGTCGGAGGCGTTGGCGGTGTCGGCTTGGGAGTCGGCTTGGTTGTCGGCGTCGGAGGTGGCGTCGGCTTGGGAGTCGGCTTCGGAGACGGCGTCGGCGGTGTCGTCGGCGGTGTCTTCGGCGGTGTCTTCGGCGGTGTCGTCGGCTTTGGAGCGTGTGTCACCGCGCTCGGGTGCACGACCACGACCAGTGTCACGTGGTTGGTTGTGCATGTCGTCCCGGTGCAGCTCGGCGTCCCGTCGTTCGTGAACCCGGCGACGTTTGTGATCTTCTGGCCGTTCACGTCTGTTGTGCTCACGACCACCTGGAAGCTGACGGCCACTGCGTTCCCTGCACCCGGGGCGACGGTGATCCCGGACCAGGTGATCAGGCCTGTCGTCTCGGTGACCGTGCAACCCGGAGCGTCACCGCAGCTCGCGGATCCTGTGACGTAGTTCGTCCCCGCCGGCACCGTGTCCGTGACCGTGACGGGTGTGGTCGCCGCGGTACCCGAGTCCGTGAGGGTCAGCGTGTAGGTGACCTTCGTCTTCGGGGTGACGACCGAACCCGACTTGGGTGTCGAGCTCTTCACGACGCTGAGCACCACCACCGGGTTTGTGAGCGTTGACGAGCAGTGCGCCGATGTGCAGTGCGCTGTGGTGAGCGTCGCGGTGTTCACGACGGTGGCGGTGTCTGTCGACTTCACGATCGCGTTGTACGTGATCTTCGCGGAGTCGCCATTCGTCAGGGTCACCTTGATGACGAGCTTGGTGCCTGTGACGGTCACCGAGCATGTGTCGCCCTTTGCGACTGTCGCGCAGACGGGCGTCCCTGTGAGCGTGAGACTCGCAGGTAGCTGGTCGACGACCGTTGTGGAGCCACGAACCGCACCGATGTTCTTCACGGTCAGCGTGTAACCGATCTTGGTGCCGGGCACCACGGGCTTGCCGGCACCGACTGTGTCCGACTTTGTCACCGTGAACTCCGGCTTGCCAGGTGTCACGACCGGGGTAACCGGCGGGGTCGTGGGTATGGTCGCCGAGGTTGCCTCGATGCACTCGGCGCTCTTGCCGCTACCCGAGACGTTGTCTGTCGAGCTGCCGTAGTTCGCTGTCGACGATGTGAAGGTCGCCGAGAAGCAGTACCAGCCCGTCGCTGACAGCGCGACTGTGTTCGAGGATACTGTGCCTCCGGAGTAGGCCGACGTGCCCTCTGCGGTGCCGGTCGCCGACGAGCAGGCGAACGCGCTGGTTGCTGTCGCCGTCGGCTTGTAGCACTCGTAGAAGTGGACTGTCCCGTGAGGCGTGCCCGTGCCCGAGAGCGCGGTCACGTGGACGGTGTCGTGCACGCTGCTGGCCGACCCGAACGTGACGGTGCCCGTCGTGCCGGTTGTCGTCTTCGCGGTGGTTGTCGTTGTGGTGCCGGCGGCGGTGACCTCGATGCACTCGGCGCTCTTGCCGCTACCCGAGACGTTGTCTGTCGAGCTGCTGTAGTTCGCTGTCGACGATGTGAAGGTCGCCGAGAAGCAGTACCAGCCCGTCGCTGACAGCGGGACTGTGTCCGAGGACACTGTGCCTCCGGAGTAGGTCGACGTGCCCTCTGCGGTGCCGGTCGCCGACGAGCACGCGAACGCGCTGGTTGCTGTCGTCGTCGGCTTGTAGCACTCGTAGAAGTGGACTGTCCCCTGAGGCGTGCCCGTGCCCGAGAGCGCGGTCACGTGGACGGTGTCGTGCACGCTGCTGGCCGACCCGAACGTGACGGTGCCCGTCAAACCGGTTGTGGTGTTCGCGGTCGTTGTCGTTGTGGTGCCGGCGGCGGTGACCTCGATGCACTCGGCGCTCTTGCCGCTGCCCGAGACGTTGTCTGTCGAGTTGCTGTAGTTCGCTGTCGACGATGTGAAGGTCGCCGAGAAGCAGTACCAGCCCGTCGCTGACAGCGCGACTGTGTCCGAGGATACTGTGCCTCCGGAATAGGCCGACGTGCCCTCTGCGGTGCCGGTCGCCGACGAGCAGGCGAACGCGCTGGTTGCTGTCGCCGTCGGCTTGTAGCACTCGTAGAAGTGGACTGTCCCGTGAGGCGTGCCCGTGCCAGAGAGCGCGGTCACGTGCACGGTGTCGTGCACGCTACCCGCCGACCCGAACGTGACAGTGCCCGTCGTGCCGGTTGTGGTGTTCGCGGTGGTTGTCGTTGTGGTGCCGACGGCGGTCACGACCACGGACTCTGTCGAGTTCGTCGTGCTGCAGGGGCTCGAGGCGGAGTCGTTGTTGGAGTCCCCCGGGTAGCTGGCCGCCCAGTAGTACGTGCCCGCTTCGGTCACCTCGTAGGGCGCGGAGGACGCCTCGCCGGCGCTCAGCGAGCCCTTGCTCGTCGTCACCACGTCGGCCGCTGTGCACCCGCCCTTGTAGAGGGTGAATGTCACTGTGCCGGTGGGGGAGGTGCCCCCGGTCAGGGTGGCGTTGTCGTGAATTGTGGTGTCGAGTGTGACCGTCGACCCGTCTGCGTGCGCTGTCGTGGTCAGGGTCGGGGTCGACGAGCTCGCCGTTACGAACTCTGTCGAGTTCGTCGTGCTGCAGGGGCTCGAGGCGGAGTCGTTGTTGGAGTCCCCCGGGTAGCTGGCCGCCCAGTAGTACGTGCCGGCTTCGGTCACCTCGTAGGGCGCGGAGGACGCCTCGCCGGCGCTCAGCGAGCCCTTGCTCGTCGTCACCACGTCGGCCGCTGTGCACCCGCCCTTGTAGAGGGTGAATGTCACTGTGCCGGTGGGGGAGGTGCCCCCGGTCAGGGTGGCGGTGTCGTGAATTGTGGTGTCGAGTGCAACCGTCGCCCCGTCAGCGTGCGCTGTCGTGGTCAGGGTCGGGCTCGACGAGCTCGCCGTCACGGACTCTGTCGAGTTCGTCGTGCTGCAGGGGCTAGAGGCGCCCTTGTTGTCCGAGTCCCCCGGGTAGCTGGCCGCCCAGTAGTACGTGCCCGCTTCGGTCACCTCGTAGGTCTCGGACGTGGCCTCGCCACCGCTCAGCGAGCCCTTGCTCGTCGTCACCACGTCGGCCGCTGTGCACCCGCCCTTGTAGAGGGTGAATGTCACTGTGCCGGTGGGGGAGGTGCCCCCGGTCAGGGTGGCGGTGTCGTGAATTGTGGTGTCGAGTGC
>JASHUY010000223.1 GCA_030039755.1 Acidimicrobiales bacterium | reverse complement strand
CGGCGGCTGGTGCGGCGGCAGTGTCCGGAGCGGCGGCGGCGGACGGTGCGGCAGCGGTGTCCGGCGGGAGGGGGACCGTGGCGGCTGCAGGCGCGGGCGAAGGAGCCGTGCGTGCGGCGGCACGCTGCCGGCGGAGGGCCCCGAGCCCCGGTCGCTCTTCGAGGGCCGCGGGAGCAGATCGCCCACCGCTCGCGGCGCTCGTGGTGTCGGTGGCGTCCGGTCCTGGCCCGACCAGGGCCCCTCCGGCCAGGGCGCCACCGGCCAGGGCGCCACCGGCCAGAGCCTGTTCGAGGTGGGCGACCCGGTCGAGCAGCGCCGTCGTCGAGTCGTCCAGCTCCGGCCGGGCGAGCCGCACGAGGGTCACCTCGAGCACCGCGCGCGGATCGGGGGCGTCGCGCATGTCCACAAGGGCGTGGCCGAGCGCCTCGATCGCGCGGACGACGCGGGCGAGACCGAGGCGCGCCGACTGATCCTCCAGGCGTTCGCGCTCGCTCCCGGCCGCCGCGCACAGCTCGGGTGCGAGTGCGACGAGGAACGCTTGCCGGAGCTCGTCCACGAGCTCGGTCGCGATCTGCTGGGGTCCCCAGCCCGACTCGTGCAGGGCGGCGACGGCGACGAGCGCCCGGCGGGCGTCTTCGGCGGCCACGGCCTCGGTGAGCCCGATCACGTCCGGCCGTAGCGCCTCGGCCGAACCCGACGCCACCACCTGGTCCAGCGCGGAGAGTGCGTCGCGCGCCGAGCCCCTGCCCTTACGGACCGCGACGGCGATCTCGTCGTCCCCGAGCTCCAGACCCGCCGCGGTGCTGACGTCGTGGAGGAGGTCATCGAGCGTGCCGGCGCCGATGAGGCCGAACTCGAGATGCTGCGTGCGGCTGCGGATCGTGGCGGGGACCTTCTGGGGATCGGTCGTCGCCAGGACGAAGACGACGTGGCCGGGAGGCTCTTCGAGCGTCTTCAGCAGGGCGTTGGCCGCGGCGTTCGAGAGCATGTGCACCTCGTCGACGATGTACACCTTCGAGCGCCCCGGCGTCGCGAGCGCCGCATGGGCGATCAGTTCACGCATGGCGTCGACGCCGTTGTTCGAGGCGGCATCGAGCTCGTGCACGTCGAAGGAGCTGCCGCGAGCGATCTCCACGCACGACGTGCAGATGCCGCAGGGCTCCCCGTCGGCGGCGGCTGCACAGTTCAGCGCCCGGGCGAGGATGCGCGCCGTCGAGGTCTTCCCGGTGCCCCGCGGCCCGCTGAAGAGATACGCGTGAGCCACCCGTCCGTCACGCACCGCGCCTTGCAGCGCCCGTACGACGTGCGGCTGTCCCCGCAGCTCTGCGAACTTCCCCGGCCGGAACCGGCGGTAGAGGGAGACGAATTCCGCTCCGTCGGCGTCACCGTTGGCATCGTCGGAGGGCCGCGCGCCGTCGTCGGAAGGTCGTGCGGTCTCCTCAGCCATGTGGGGCGAGCCTACCGGTGGGCTCCGACACGAGAGGGCGGCCCGCCTCGGGGCTCACCGCACAGGGCACGGCACTCGCCGGCGCTCGGTGCGATGGCCAGGTTGGCTACGGCACACGGTCTCACCCGCTGAGAGCTGCTGCCTTCCGACCCTGACTCGGTTCACGAGCGACCGTTGCGCAGGACCCGGCCACCGCACCCAACACCGGCGCGATCCACCCACGCTACCAATGCCGGCCTTCCCCCACGTCCGGGCGGCCCGCCGGCCTCCGGTCGGCCCGTTCGGTCCGGATAGCCTTACTCGGCTGGAGCCACGGGCTGCGGTTCACGGAGGCGTGCGAGAGCGGCCGAATCGGCACGATTGGAAATCGTGTGTGGGGCAACCCACCGTGGGTTCAAATCCCACCGCCTCCGCCAGCCAGCTCGCTTGCCGGCTGCTCGCCGGCACGCGCCCCGGTGTCCGCTCCCCTCAGCTCCGGCTCAGCGTTCCTGATGACCTCCGGTCCCGGCTGATCCAGCGAGCCGAAGTCGAGCACCGAAGCGTCTCCAACCTGGTCCGAGACGCCTTGGAGCACTACCTGGCTTCGTAGGACACCGGCAGAACCCGGCTCAGCGCCGCCTGCGCCGGGGGTCATGCGATTGGTGGCTGGAGTGCCGCCAGCAAGGATCGTCGACCGCTGCACCTCGATCGGCACCCCCGCAGCGCGATCATCGCTTGGGTGCGATTTCGACGCACCGTGCATCTGGTCGCGTTCCTGGTTGCCGCGTGCGCGCTTGCGGATGCCTGGGGGCTCGGTTACGCGGGCGCCCAGTCTCCGCGCGGTAACCCCACCCCGGTCCACTTCAGCATGGAGACCAGGCCGACGTCGTGGGCGAGGGTCCCCGGCTCAGCAGCCGCGCATGGCGGACAGGGATACCCGGGAGAGGACTACCCGCTCGCGCTCTGCGGCTGGCCGTCCAACCGCGCGTCGATCACCGTGTCCCAGGCCAGGACGTTCCGGTGCTCGCCCTACGCGGTCGGTCTTTCGGTGCCGGCACCTGGCTCCTTCGAGATCCTGTCTTCGCCGATCGGTGACAGGTGGCCCGAGTCACAAAACGGCGGTCTCTCCCGCGAGCTGCGATTCGTGAAACGTGACGGCAACGTTCTCGAAGTCGGACCCGACCTCATGGAGTACGGCGACTACTCGGGGGGCGCCCGCCCGTCGTTCGACGAGGCCGGTGGCTCGCTGTGGATCTTCGACTTCAGGACCGAACGCGGGCCGGAGGCCATCCGCGTCTCCACGAGCTCCGGTGAGATCCTGCAGCGAACCCGGATGCCCCCGATCAGCCGCCCGGTCATCGGGGCCAATGCGCTCGGCTTTTGGATGGCGCAGGACTCCAACAGCATCTATCCCTCCGCTACGAGGTTGGGGATCTGGTTCGCTCCCCTCGGCGCGTCCAAGAGCCAACTCGTGAAGGCGACCGACGGGAGCGTGTGGGCGATGCAGGCTCAGGGCAGCGCGATGGACGTGTTCATCAGCCCACACCGGACCGCGCAGAGATCCGCTGTCGATCTGTGGCGGTTCACGCCTTCGAGCTGACGGCCGAGATTCGAGCGTCCGTAGCGCACGTAGGGTCCGCGTCAATCGAACCGCGTCCCACTCGAACCCCATCCGGCGATCTGGGCGCCCCGGGCTCGAGGAGGGCTGAACATCATGCGCGCCGGATTGGCACCCCGGCCCTGGCTGGGACTGGGCGCCCTACCCGTCGATCGACGTGAGGCGAGCGTCGTCGTCGGAAAGCTGCGATGCAGAAATGGCCGATACGGCAGCGTGCAAGCCGATTACCTTGGCCGGCATGAGCTTGCCCCACCGCAATCGGGGAACTTCGACAGCACTTCGACAGCACAAAGGCCGCCGATACTTCGATCGATACGTTCCTGCTCGGAACCGGCACGGGCGAGCCGGCGGGCGAGCCGGCCGGGCTGAAGCTGCACTTCCCCATCGTGGATGAACTCCCAGAGCTCACGGTCCCCGACCTTTGCGCGTGGCGGCAGTGGCTGTCGGAGCGCGCCTCGGGCTCCGGTGGCGTCTGGTTGGTGCTGGCCAAGAAGGGGACGACCTGCACGACCGAGCTCACCTACGACCAGGCACTCGAGGAAGCACTCTGCCACGGCTGGGTCGACGGGCAGCTCGCCCGGGGCGACGACGCGACCTTCCGCCGGCGGTTCACGCCCCGACGCCCCGGGAGCGTGTGGTCGAAGCGCAACGTCGGGCTCGTCGAGCGGCTCATCGGCGAAGGTCGGATGCGGCCCGCCGGCCTCGCTGCAGTCGAGCGAGCGAAGGCGGACGGCACCTGGCAAGCCGCCTACGCCGGCGCGGCCAGCATCGAGGTGCCCGACGACCTCGCCGCGGCCCTGGCTGCAAAGCCACGAGCACGCAGGACCTTCGAGGGCCTCGACGGAGCCAACCGCTACGCCGTGCTGTACCGCGTGACCACCGCACGGCGCCCAGAGACCCGCGCCGGCCGGGTCGCACGGCTCGTCGCCATGCTCGAGCGCGGTGAGACGATCCATCCACGCGCGAGGGGATCGTAGGGCCCGGGTGACCGGGGGGTCCCACCGGCGATCGTGGCC
>JASHUY010000222.1 GCA_030039755.1 Acidimicrobiales bacterium | reverse complement strand
GTGGCGGTGTCCATCACGACCGCGTCGCCTCCGTCCGCGTGCGTCGTCACCATCTCCTGCGCGAGGTCCTGCTCGACCGTGTACTGCAACGGCTCGTCCAGCGTCAGCTCCAGGCCGGTGCCCGCGACCGCAGAGGTCTTCTCCGCGACCGGCGTTCCGGGAAGCTGGACGCCCAGCGGCGACTCGAGGAGCGTCTCGTGGCCGGCCTGGCCGGCGAGGAGCCGGTTGTACTGCGCCTCCAGACCCGCGTCGCCCTGACCGGCGCCGTCGACGCCGCCCACGACCGGGGATGCGATGCCGCCATCGGGCGTGACGTCCTCCGAGTCGGCGACCATCGTGATCCCGGGGAACGCCATCGCCGAGACGCGCTTCGCCTCGCCGACAGAGAGGTTCGGGACGAGCGGCACGTACCCGGAGCGCTTGGAGAGCAGGCGGGCGAGCGTCGCAGGGCGGAGGTGCAGCAACGGCGCGAGCGCGCGAGCCTCCCGGACCGGATGCCTGACCTGGAAGTCGTCGGCCACGACCATCTCGGTCGGCATCGACATCTCGAGGACGACCCCGTTCCGGTCCGTGACCGCGCCGCGTTGAGCCGGGATCGTGACCGGCTGCGTCAGCTCCTGCGCCGCCTCCTTTGCGTACCGTCCCGCGTGAAGCACCTGCACGTCGACCAGCCGGGCTGCGATGACGAGGAGGACCACCACCAAGACGACGCGCGCCATGCGCACCCGGCCCGCGAACACCCCACGCCGCGGGACCGCGCGCCTCGGTGCGCCGGTGGGCTGCGTGCGTGCTCGGGCGGGAGTGGCGCGGCGGCGCGGGGCCGGCGTGGGGGCGCGGGAGTGGCGCGGCGGCGCGGGACGCGTCGCCGTCGACGTGGGGGTCACCCGCTCGACGCGTCCGGTTGTGCGGGTGTGCCACCTGTCGACGCCGCGACGTGCGGAGCCGGCAGCGGCGACCCGAGTGGGACGTGCGCCAGCTGGTGCACCTGGGACGGCGGTGCCATGTGGAGGGTGCCTTCTGCGACCCTGAGAATGCGGGACGGGTTCTCCAGCTTCGCGAGGGCCAGCACCTCGCGCTGATGGAGCAGCTGGGCCGATGTGATCTCGGCTTGCATGCTCGTGAGCCGCATCTGGCCCTGCGCGAGCTCGGCGTGTCCGACCACCACGAACAGCAGGCTGCCCGTCACCACCGCCCCCGCGAGGAGCGGCGCGAGCTGACGCCGCCGTGCACGCCGGGTGCGCGCCGCGACGACCTCGAGCGGGGGGCGACCGTCGTGGGGACGCTGCGCCGGTTGCGCGCCGGCGCGCGGCGCGAGCTGTGCGGCGGTGACCACCCGTGTGCGCTCCGCCGCCGTGCTCACGCGGCGGCCACCCGCTCGACGGCGCGGAGCCTGGCACTCTCCGACCGGTGGTTCCGTGCGACTTCGGCCGCCGACGGCTTCCGCGCGCCCCGGAACACGAGCTCGTGCTCAGGCCGCGCGCCACAGACGCAGGGAAGCCCGGGCGGGCAGGTGCAACCGCCGGCGACCGCCTCGGCGAAGGCGGCCTTCACGAGGCGGTCTTCTCCCGAGTGATACGAGATGACGACCATGCGGCCACCCGGAGCCAGCATGCGCAGCGCGACCGGCAACGTCCGGGAAAGCTGCGGGAGCTCCTCGTTCACCGCGATGCGGAGCGCCTGGAAGACCCGGCGGGCAGGATGGCCGCGCCGTCGGGCGGGGGCGGGCACCGACCTCGCCACGACCTCCGCCAGCTCGCTCGTCGTCGTGACCGGCCTCGCGTCCACGATCGCCCGGGCGATGCGCCGGGCGAGGCGCCCTTCGCCGTTCGCCACGAAGAGCGCCGAAAGCTCCTCCAGGCTGGCGGTGTTCACGATGTCGGCCGCACTGGGGCCCTCCGTCGCGTCCATCCGCATGTCCAACGGGGCGGAGACCCGGTACGAGAAGCCGCGTTCAGGCCGGTCGAGCTGCGGCGAGCTCACGCCGAGGTCGAGGAGCACGCCCGAGACGATCGCCGCCGCCGCAGCAGCCGCGGACCGCGGCCATGCGGAAGGGTCGGACCGCACGTCCTCGACGACCTCCTCGAGGTGGTCGAACGTCGTGCGACGCACCACCGCTCGGGGGCCGAAGCGCGCGAGGCGTCGCGAGGCGGCAACCACCGCGTCCGAGTCCCGGTCGAGCGCCAGCACGCCGAGGTGTGCGTACGCGTCGAGCAACGCGGCGGCGTGCCCGCCACCCCCCGCGGTGCCGTCGACGACGACGCCTGCGGGCACCGGGCCGAACAGCGCGACCACCTCGTCCACCATGACGGGCTCGTGTGCGAACGTCCGGGCCATCCGCAGCCCCTCGACAAGCGAGGCTCCTCGGGGATAGGCCCCCAGGCGACCAGGGCAGAAGAGGGCGGAGAAGAAGTCTTCCACCATGCCGGTCGAGGGGCTGCGCGTGGTCCGGAGACGCACCGGCGCCGGTCGGCGCCGCGATGCGACGGGACGAGCGTGGGTGACGGGACGGGTGCGGGTGGGCGGTTCCCTTCTCCTCTCTCCTTCTTCTTGCGGTTCTCGTTCTTCTTGCCGTCGGGAGGGTCGTCCCCCGCGCGGTTCGCTCAGTCTTCGGCTTCGAGGAACCAGCGTTCCTCGGGGACGACCCGCTCTTCCCACACCGCCGGATTCCAAAGTTCGATGCGGTCGAGCGCGCCGTGCACCAGCACGTCGCCTTCCAAGGAGGCGAACTCGCGCAGGTGCGCAGGTATGGCCATGCGCCCCTGCCGGTCGATCTCCACCTCGTGCGAGTTCGCCGCCCACAATCGGGCTCGGTTGCGCGCGGTCCGCCCCTCCGCAGCCTGCTCGTGCATGGTCTGCGTCTGTCGCTGGAACTCCCCAGGCGTCCACAGCGCGAGGCAGCCTTCCCGGTTCTCGGTCAGATAGCCGCCTCGTTCGAAGTCCGGACGGAACTTGGCGGGGAGGATGACCCTCCCTTTCGTATCGAGCGAGTGCTCGTACCTGCCAACGAATGCCGCCACAGACACCGATCCAGTCCCCGTCCCCGACCACGACGCTCCTCAGCCCGCGCCCTGTGCTCCACGTCCCACCTGTGCTCCACTTCGAACCACTTCGAGCCACTTTACGCCCTATTCCCCCACCGGTCAACACGGCCGGCCCACTTCGCCTGCGCATCGAGGGGTTCTTCGCCACGGACGGGGCGGCTCGCGGTTTTGCCGGTCGGAGCGGTTCGGAACGCGACGGGAGGCGGGTCGCGTCTCACGCCATCCGGCGGCGCGCGGGCCGCGTCGCGCTGCAGCGGGCGGTCAGCGCCTCGGGCGGAGCGGCGTGACTTTCCAGACGGGGGGCACGCCGGGTCGGTCGCGCCGGTGCGCGTCCTCGCCCTGAGAGGACGGAGCCCCCGACGGTCCCGCTGCGGCGGGTACCCACGGCACGGGAGGAGCAATGGCCGGCGCGTCCGGTCGCTCGGCCGGCGGGCGCTCTCCGCGCGGCTCGTCCGTGGGGAACGCGGAGGTGGGACTGCTCGCGGCTCCCTCGCCGAGCGGTTCGACCGCAAGTCGCAGCTGCGCGCCGAGCTCGCGCGCGAGCCCAAGCAGTTTCTCCCTCTCCTCCTCGATGTCGCGGACGATGCCGGCGACGCGGCGACTGGCCTCTTGCAGCGCAACGGTAGCGTCGTGGCGGGCACGTGCGTCACGATCCTGCGCGTCGCGTTGCGCGGCGAGCCGGGTCTGCAGGTCGGACTCCCGCCGCTCGGTCAGGATCGCGAGTCGCGTCTCGATCACGAGGACGCGTTCTCTCAAGCCGTCCCGCTCCCGCTCCGCGAGGTCGAGGGCGTCCGCCGCGCGGTCGAGAAGCCGGTCGACGGGTTCGGCCACGTAACCGCCGGGCGTACGCGGCAGGTCCGGCCAGCGGAGCTCGGACGCGGTGAACGGCTCGCGCCAGCGTTCCTCCCCGACGTCGGGTGGTCGCGCCTCCCGCGCCCCGCGTTCCTCCGGACGACGGGAAGTCTCCGGTGCGCCCGGCTGCGTCCCCGGTTCGTCGACCCGCGGCTGCCAGCCGTAGGGGCGCTCGCGGGTCGGGCTGCCGGGCAGCGCGTCGGCAAGTCGGGCCGCCGCCTCCTGGAGCTGCCCGGTGGTCGCGGCCAGGTTTCGCATCACCGCCGTGTGCGACCGAAGGTGCACGCCGTACTCACTGACCGCCGCGACGAGCTCGCTCAGCGTCGCGGCGCCGTCCCGGCTCTGCTCGCCCGTCGCCCGCACCTCCACCGCGAGGTCGTCGAGCGCGGACGTGGCGCGGCGCAGCTCCTCGGACACGGCCCCCGGCTCCCGGCCCGCAGCCGGTGTGGCCGGGACAGCCCCGCCGCTCGTCAGCGCAGCACGGATCCCGTCCGCGTCCTCGCGCAGCGCGTCGACCGATCCCGCCAGACGCCTGAAGAACGCGCGGGACCGCTTCCACCAGTAGAAGAGCACCGCCGGAAGGGCCCACGTTCCGGCCACCTCCACCGCACGGCCGAGGTCGCGGAGCCGCTGCGGGCGCCCGCCCGCTCGCCCACTTGCCGATCGCTGGAAGTACGAGCGTCGCATCGTCCGCCTGAGCCGGTGAGTCTCCCGAGAACGCTACAGCCGCGACGACGCGTTTCAGTGTCTTTCGGCGCAGTCACGAGATCGAGGGAACTGTCCTCGGGTCCTGCGCGGAGAGGTCCTCCTTCGTGGTCATTCCCGCACGAGCTCCCACGACGACGGATCGGGAAGCGCTCCGACCAAGCCGGCCAGGAGTTGGTCGCGGGACGGCGGCCGGGCGCCGAGCTCTTCGAAACCGACCGCCGCGTCGCGCAGCGGGGCCAGCAGCGCGTGCCGAGCCGCCGGCGACAGGTCGAGAAGGCCGACGAGCGGCTCGGGGTCCCACCGGCGGTACGCGCACCCGTGGACGAGCGCACCCTCGCGGCTGCGCCACTGGGCGAGACCTACGACCTTCCGGCCCTCCCACACGACCTCTCCGGGCGCGACCCCGGCGAAGCAGACCACGTCGCTTCCCGCCCCCGGGACCGGGGCTCCGCGCCGGACGTCCAGCACCTCGTGGCTTCCGGAGAAGGCGGCGGCGCCGAGGGCCCGCGCCCACCATTCCCCGGCGGCGACCGCGCTCGCGCGCGGCTCGACCGACCAGAGCGGGTCGTCGCGGGGCACCCACATGTCCGCCCAGACCTGCGCACCCGGCGACACGAGGACCGCTCCCCCGCCGCTCCGCCGGTGGACGAGGGAGACGCCGTGACGACGGGCGCGGTCCTCGTCGACCACCGAGCACGGCTGCCTGCTGCCCAGGACCACCAGCGGACGATCGACCTCACGCAGGACGACCCGGCGACCGGCGGCCCGGAACGCCTCGACGTCGAGCGCGCCCGGGGCCCTGCAGGCCCCCGGCGCGCTCAGGAGGCTGCCGCCAGGTACGGCTCCCACAGCGGGTCGATCTCCGCGAGATGGCGGAGCCGCCAGAGGTGGCCGTCGGGCGCCCAGGGCTTGAACGAGAGCGTCCACCCGATCTCGGAGAGGAGCTGATCTCCCTTCGTCAGGTTGTCCCGCTTGCACGACGCCACGACGTTGGTCCATTCGTGGCGACCTCCGCGGCTTCTCGGCACGACGTGGTCGACCGTGTCGGCGGTCTGCGCGCAGTACGCGCACACGCCGCCGTCACGTCGAAGGACGGCGCGTCTCGTGAGCGGCGGCGTACGGGCCCAGCGGGGGATCCTGACCATGCGCGAGAGCCGGACGATCGCGGGCACCTCGACGCTCAACTGCGCCGACCGGAACACCTGGCCCTGGGGCCTGAACGCGACGGGTTCGGCGCGGCCGTCCAGCATCAGCACGATGGCGCGCCGGTCGGAGACCAACGCCAGCGGTTCGTACGTCGCGTTGAGCAGGAGGACCCGCTCCATGCTCCCGAAGGCTACCGGAGCGCGCGTGCCGGACGCCGCCATCCGTCCCTGCACCACTCGAGGAACTCGACCACGTCGTCGGGATCCAAGGGCGCGTCGCCATCTCCTCCGTACGCGGTCTCCATCCGGAACCGCCAGTAGCGCGCGTCGGGCCATGGCGAGGGTGGCCACCTGCACCACCACCGCGTCGGCGCCAACCGCGCGGCCACGGCCAACGCGACCGGCCACAGCTCAGGGCGCGTCGCCATCGTCCGCACCACGCGGCCGAGACCCTTCGGCCTCGTCACGTCGCCCGACCTGCGAGCTCGACCCCACGGAACCCGACGGCGGCCGCCCCGACGAGCGGACCGTCCGCGCCGAGCCCTCCTGGGACGATGCGCGCGTCCGCGACGAACGCGAGGCGTGCCCGTTCGGAGAGCTCCTTCTGGGCTGCGGCGAAGAACGGCGGGCCGTAGCCGAGGGCGACGGACCCCGAGACCACCGCGAGGTCGAGGTCGACGAGCGCAGCGACCGACGCGACGGCGCGCCCGACGAGCGTGCCCGCCCGCACCACCACTTCCGGGGGTGCCGCAGCGGGTGGGTTGCCCGTGAAGGCCTCGATGGCGGTGCCCGAGGCCTCCGCCTCGAGGCAGCCGCGCGCACCGCAGGCACAACGGCGCCCGCCGGGGACGACGATGACGTGACCCACGTGCCCCGCGTTGCCGAGGCGACCGTCGAGGAGTCGACCGTCCACCACGAGGCCACCCCCCACGCCGGTCGAGACCACCATCGCGAGATAGTCGTCGCAGCCCCTCGCGCGGCCGTACCTGCCTTCGGCGAGCGCGAGCGCTTTGGCGTCGTTGTCGACGAAGGTCGGGAGCTCCGTCAGCGCCTCCAGCCGGCTCCGCAGCGGGAAGTCCCGCCACCCCGGGATGTTGAGCGGCGAGACCGCGTCTCCGTGGTCGCGCATGGGCCCGCCGCAACCCACGCCGCAAGCCTGCGCGCCGCGCGCGGGCGGACTCCCGAGCACGTCACGCAGCAAGGCTGCGAGCGCGCACCACAGGCCTTCAGGATCCGTCGTGGCGGGGGTGGGCACCAGCCGGGCTGCGAGGATCCTGCCGTCGGCTCCGACGACCCCGGCGCGGAACTTCGTGCCGCCGATGTCGACGGCGAGAACGTGCCCGGTGCTCAGTGGTCGCGCCGGAAGAAGTGCGAGCGGAACCACTCCCGGGTGCCCTGGAGGGCGTGCTCGATGCCCGCCGGCTGCTCGCTCGACCGGCGCGACTTCGTGAGGTCGTGCCAGCTCGCCTTTCCGAGGCGCCGCAGGTTCCGTTCGAACACCACCGCGGACGCGAACATCAGCGCGACGCCGAGGAGCCCGAGCGCGACCGACTGCGAGTAGAAGGCGACGAGCACCGCGAGACCACCGAGGAACCCGACCGCCGCCCACTTGCACTGACGCCCGGCGTGCCGGTAGACGGTCTTGGTCCGCACGCGCTGTGCGAACCGCGGGTCCTCGCGCACCAGCGACTCTTCGAGCTCGGCCAGGATGCGCTGCTCGTGCTCAGACAGCGGCACCGGTCGACCCCTCCTCGACGACGCCCTGCGGCCCGTTTTCCTGCAGCCCCAGCACGGTGAAGGACCTCCTCGCCCACCCGCTCGGTCCGTCCGCGGTCACCGCGGCCATGTTCGCGCGAGCGCTTCTTCGGCACCAGAGTCTATGGCGCAGCGGTCCGTGCGGCACCTCGCCCTGTCGGGGGAGCCGTCGCCGGGCTCGTCGACGGGGTCTCAATCCCCCGCCCCACCGGCACGGCGGCGGCGACGGTAGCGGGACCACAGGCTCGACACCGCGACCCCGAGGAAGCCCGAGATCACGATCACGACGATGAGCGCCGCATGGGCCGTCCACACCCAGAACCTGATCCGCACGTCCTGGAAGTTCGCGACCGCGAACCAGATGAGAAGGACCAGCGCGATGCCGGTGAGCACGAGCCGGGCAGGTTGGCGCTCCCATCCCGAAGGCTCGCGAGCGGGGGGCGGGGCCCCAGGTACCGTCGATTGGTCGTCCACGGCCGCCTCCTTCCGCCACGAGCGCTCGCCCACGGCCTTTGCGTCAGCCTCCCAGACCCGCGACTCCCACGGGACACGCGACCCCGGTGCTCCCGAGGCCGCAGTAGCCGTTCGGGTTCGCGGCGAGGTACTGCTGATGGTACGGCTCGGCGTAGTAGAAGGGGCCCGCGGGCGCGATCTCGGTCGTGATCGGGCCGAACCCCGCAGCGCTCAGCAACTCCTGGTAGCCCGTCCTCGCCGCGTGCGCCGCGTCGAGCTGCGCGTCGGACGTCGTGAAGACCGCGGAGCGGTACTGGGTGCCGACGTCGTTCCCCTGCCGCATCCCCTGGGTCGGGTCGTGCCCTTCGAAGAAGACGCGAAGAAGGTGCTCGTAGGTGACCTTCGAGACGTCGAAGACGCACAGGACCGCTTCGTCGTGACCGGTGAGGCCCGTGCACACCTCCTCGTAGGTGGGATTCGGCGTGAACCCGCCGCAGTAGCCCGCCGCGGTCGTGAACACGCCGTCGGTCTCCCAGAACTTGCGTTCGGCTCCCCAGAAGCAGCCCATTGCGAAGATCGCCCGCTCGGTGCCCGCGGGGAAGGGCGGCACGAGCGGGGTGCCGAGCACGAGGTGCCGCTCGGGCACGACCATCGCCGTCGGCCGCCCCGGGAGGGCTCGCGCCGGGTCCACCATCCTGGTCCTGTCCGAAGCGGTCCTGCCCCCGAAGACACCCACTGTCCGTTCCTCCGTCCGGCGGCCCGGCTCTGCGACCGACGGCCGTCTCACTGGTCGCTTCCCACCCTAGCGACGCGGTGGTCGCGAAGAGCGAGAAAGGCGTCACTGCCCGGACAGGATGGCCGCCAGCTCTGCGAGAGGGTCCCGTCGCCTCGGGCCGCGGGTCTCCACCTCTGCACGGACGAGCGTCCCGTTGAACGGGAAGGGCGCCGTGTAGCCGTCCCCGACCGCAGGTCCCCACTCGGCGCCGCACACGAGGCCCGCGCCGACCCCGTTGAACCCCGAACGCGTGAAGCGGTCGACGCGGCCCCGTCCGACCTCCCTGCCGTCGCACCGCAGGACCACGGTCGCCCCCGCGCTCCGGGTCTCCTCGCCGTCCATCTCGACCTCGACCGAAAGCTGGTGACGTCCGGGGACGAGCGCCTCCTCGGACTCGACGGTGCGAAGCTCCTTCCCGTACAGGTTGTGCACGTAGCGCAGACGCCCGTCCAGGACGTGGAACGACCAGCCGCCGAGCACCGAACCGAGCGCGAGCAGGACGCCCTCGGGAACCACCTCCTCTTCGAGGTCGACCTCGACCCGAACGGTGTGGGAACGCCCGCGCACGTCGGGCGCGACCGCTTCCGGCACCTGGGCGCCGCCCGCGAAGAACCGCGCCTTTCCCGGTCCGGTCCGCGCGCCGGGCCTGGGGTTGGCCAGGGTCCAGAGCACGCGGTTGTCGAGCGGGAGCACGTGGTTGCGCTCGGCCTCGCGCCACCACAGCCGCACCAGCTGCTCGACGAGATCGGGCCGTGTCCCCGCGAGGTCGGTCACCTCGGCGAGGTCGGTGCGAAGGTCGTAGAGCTCCCACACGTCGTCGTCGAACGGCGCGTCCGGGTCGAGACCGTCGCCGTAGAGCGGCCCGATCGGGTGGTAGGTGACCGCTTTCCACCCCATGTGGTAAATGGCCCGCGAACCGAACATCTCGAAGTACTGCGTCGTGTGACGCTCGTTCTCCTCGTCACCGCCCGGACCGAGGAGATAGGCGAAGCTGGTCCCGTCGATGGCGGTTTGCGGCACGTGGCCGATGACGGCGGGTTGGTCGACGCCGATGAGCTCCAGCACGGTCGGCAGTACGTCGATCGCGTGCGTGAACTGGTGACGCACGCCGCCGGCACTCCCGGACAGCCGCGCCCACCTGAGGATGCACGGCGCGGCCACGCCCCCGTGGTGCACCTCGCGCTTCCAACGCTTGAACGGGGTGTTCCCGGCCATCGTCCAGCCCCACGGATAGTTGTTGTGGCTCTCCGGCCCGCCGATCTCGTCGATCCGGCGGTACAGCTCCTCGGTGCCCGCGGGGTCGAGGTTCGTCAGACGCACGTCGTTGATGGAGCCGTCGGGCCCGCCTTCGGCGCTCGCGCCGTTGTCGGAGACGACGATGACGATGGTGTGGTCCAGCTCCCCGAGATCTTCCAGGAACGCGAGCACCCGCCCGAGCTGCGCGTCGGTGTGGCTGAGGAACCCGGCGAAACATTCCATGAAGCGCGCCGCGACGGCCTTCGCGCGCGCGTCGAGCTCGTCCCAGGCGCGGACCCACGGAGGACGCGGCGACAGGCGCGTGCCCGACGGCAGCACCCCCATCTCGAGCTGGCGGGCGTGGACGGTCTCGCGCCATTCGTCCCATCCCCGGTCGAACCGCCCCCTGTAGCGCTCGATCCAGTCGGCCGGCGCCTGGTGCGGGGAGTGGCACGCGCCCGTGGCGAAGTAGCAGAGGAACGGCCGGGCGGGCTCCACCGCGCGGAGATCACCGACGAATTCGATCGCACGGTCCGCGAGGTCGCTCGTCAGGTGGTAACCGTCCTCGAGCCGGCGGGGCGGGCGGACCGCGTGGTTGTCGTGGTACAGGGCCGGCACGAACTGGTGCGTCTCCCCGCCGTGGAAGCCGTACCACCGGTCGAACCCGCGACCCAGCGGCCAGGTGTCCCTCCGGGCACCCATGTGCACCTCGTCTTCGGGGGTGAGGTGCCACTTGCCGATGGCGTAGGTCGCGTAGCCGCGGGCGCGCAGGATCTCCGAGAGGTACCCGTTCTCGGGCGGCGGTCGTCCCCGGTACCCGGGAAATCCCATCGCGAGCTCTGCGACGCGGCCCATGCCGCTGCGGTGGTGGTTCCTTCCCGTGAGGAGGCAGGCGCGCGTCGGCGAGCACAGCGCGGTCGTGCGGAAATTGCAGAGCCGCACGCCCTGCCCGGCGAGCCCGTCCAGCACGGGCGTCTCGATGTCCGATCCGTAGCATCCGAGCTGGGCGAAGCCCACGTCGTCGAGGACGACCAGCAGCACGTTGGGCGCGTCCTCAGGCGGTTCCGGGGGTGGAGGCCACCACGGGGTGGAGGTCCTCCAGTCACGCCCGATCGCTCCGACCTGCACCGCACCCCCTTCGCACGCCGGGACGCGCCGCTCCGGCAAGCCGACGCAGAGCCGCCGGCCGGCGGCCCGACGACGACCGAGCTTGCCACCCCGAGGACGCCCGAGGCCCGGCTGGCGGAGCGCCGACACGTCGTCGGTGTGCGGGCATTACCTTGGGGTACCCCCCGCTGGCGGGGGACGTCGGTTCTCGGACGGATCGCACGGCAAGGGCCGTCTTCGGCCTCCGAAGGGACGGTGTGCGGAGTGACCCCAGCGGACTCGGACATGGACGTACCACCGCGCGCGTCTCGCGGCACGCGCCTCGAAGAGGCCTTCGCCGACGTGCGGCAGACGACCGAGAGGTTGGCTTCGCCGCTCTCCGCCGAGGACCAGACCGTCCAGTCGATGCCCGACGTGAGCCCGACCAAGTGGCACCGCGGGCACACGTCGTGGTTCTTCGAGACGTTCCTCCTGTTGCCCGAGCTACGCGGTTACGAGCAGCTCCATCCGATGTACGCCTTCATCTTCAACTCCTACTACGAGACGGTGGGCGCGCGACATCCCCGTCCCGAGCGCGGGATCCTGTCGAGACCAGGGATCGCCGAGGTCGCCGCGTACCGTCGCCACGTGGACGAGGCGATGGCAGACCTGCTCGCGCGCCCGCTCGCCACCGAGACGCTCGACCTCGTGGAGCTCGGGATCCATCACGAACAGCAGCATCAAGAGCTCCTCCTCATGGACATCAAGCACGTGCTGTCGAAGAACCCGCTCCGTCCCGCCTACTCCCCGCCGCCCGGGGAGGCGGGGAGCGGGAGCCGGGCGGCACGCGCGGAGGCCCGGAAGGTCGAGTGGCTCGAGCATCCAGGTGGTCTGGTTGAGATCGGCCACGAGGGAACGGGTTTCTCCTTCGACAACGAGTCGCCGCGCCACGCGGTCCAGCTCGTCCCGTTCGCGCTCGCCGACCGGCCGGTCACGTGCGGCGAGTGGATGGAGTTCGTCGACGACGGCGGCTACCTGCGGCCGGGGCTGTGGCTGTCGGAAGGTTGGGCCACCCTCCAAGCGCAGCGCTGGAACGCACCTCTGTACTGGGACGTGGAGGACATGGAGCGCGACGGCGTCTCCGTGTACACCCTCTGCGGTTCCCGTCGGATCGACCCGGCGGAGCCCGTCGTCCACGTCAGCTACTTCGAGGCTGACGCGTTCGCCCGTTGGGCGGGGGCGCGGCTGCCGACCGAGGCGGAATGGGAGACGGTGGCCGGGCTGCATCCTGTCGACGCGCCCTTCGGCCTGCACCCGCCCACCGCAGGTGGCGCAGGCTTCTTCGGCACCGTCTGGCAGTGGACGTCGAGCAGCTACAGCGCCTACCCGGGGTTCCGGCCCGCAGCCGGCGCCGTCGGCGAGTACAACGGCAAGTTCATGGTCAATCAGCAGGTGCTCCGTGGGAGCGCGTGCATCACCCCGGTGGGCCACGCCCGGGCGACGTACCGGAACTTCTTCCCCGCTCCTGCCCGCTGGGCCTTCAGCGGCGTGCGGCTCGCGCGGGACCTGTGATGGTCACGACCTCTTCTTCTCCTGCGCTCACCGTCGACGTCCACCTCGAGGCGCGCGACCTGCGGGCTGCGCTCGAGCGGGACGTCAGGTCGGGGCTCGGTGCGGCGCGCAAGTCGCTCCCGCCGACGTGGTTCTACGACGAGGCGGGCAGCAAGCTCTTCGAGGAGATCACGGAGCTCCCCGAGTACTACCCGACCAGGGCCGAGCGCGCGCTCCTCGGGCTCTACGCGGCGGACATCGCGTCGCTCACCCGGTCCGACACGCTCGTCGAGCTGGGCGCGGGGTCGTGCGAGAAGACGCGACTGCTGCTGGACGCCCTTGCGCGCAGGGGGGAGCTCGGAAGGTACGTGCCGTTCGACGTGAGCGCGGACTTCCTGAGGGAATCCGCGGCCACCCTCGTACGCGAGTACGACGGGCTGCAGGTGCACGCGGTCGTCGGCGACTTCCTCCGCCACCTGGACGCGATCCCTGGCGGAGGACGACGCCTCGTCGCGTTCTTGGGCGGGACGATCGGGAACCTCGTCCCCGCACAGCGCGTCGGTTTCCTGGCGGCCCTCCGGGCCACCATGGGACCTGCCGACCATCTCCTTCTCGGGGCGGACCTCGTGAAGGACGCGGGGAGGATCGTGGCCGCGTACGACGACAGCGCGGGGGTGACCGCACGCTTCAACCGCAACGTCCTCAACGTGGTGAACCGGGAGCTCGACGCGGACTTCGTGGTCGAGCGCTTCGCGCACGCCGTCCGGTGGGACCCGGTCGCACGTTGGATCGAGATGCGTCTCCGATCCGACCGCGACCAGCTCGTGCACGTCGGGGCGCTCGGGCTCACCGTGCCGTTCGCGCGCGACGAGGAGCTGCTGACCGAGATCAGCGCGAAGTTCACCCCGTCCGGCATCGGTCGGGAGCTCGCTCGCGCCGGCTTCGTGGTCGAGCGCCAGTGGGGCGCCGAGGAGGGGGAGTTCCTGCTCACCCTCGCGCATCCCGGCCCGCGCCGCTGACACCGGCCCGCGCGGCGGCCTTCAGCCGCGCAGGGCGACCGCAGCGTCGGGGGAGACGACTCGGAAGCTGAAGGACTCCTCGAGGTAGAGGTGGACCAGCTGTGCGTCGTGACGGTCGTAGCCGACCGAGAGGTCCTCGCCCGACTCGAAGAGGAAGTCGCCGCCCCGGAGGCTCACCACCACCGCGCCGTCGACTCCCGGCGCCCGCACGATGGGACCGCCGAGGATCTGCCCGAGATGGTCGAACACGACCAGTCCTCCGTGCTCGGTCGCCTCGACGACGCCCGTGTAGCCCTCCGGACCGAGCGCCAGGCCGTACGGGCCGCCCACTCCCGCAGAAAGGAGCGTCGCCACCGCCGACGCGACGCGGGAGGGATACTCCGAGTAGGAGTCGCCCAGTGACACCGGCTCGTGCGGCGTCACGCCGGCGATCCCGCGGATCTCCGCATCGACCCAGCCGTGGAAGACCGCGACGTTCTCGGCACGCGCGATCGCCTGGGCCGCCTTGTCGAGGGGACCGAAGTCGACGTCCAGCGCACCACGCGCCGCGTCTTGCAGCTCGGCGATGGAGAGCGCGAAGGGGGCGCGCACCTCGGCGAGCGGAAGCACCACGCGCCGCCGTGCCACGAGCTCCGGCGCCGGCGCGCTGATCGGCGTGGCCCGGCCGACGTCGGTGCCGGAGTGCCGCCAACCGAAGGGACCCGAGAAATCCACGAGCTTGCGCGCCGCGAGCGCCGGGGAGAGCCGCGCGCGCGCCTCGTCGTCGATGAGCGACCACGCCTCGTCGGTGAGCGGGGCATGGGCACGCAGCAGATTGTTCACGTCGGTCGCCTCCTCACGGCTCCTCAGGGTCTCGTCCTCGGTCACCTGGGCGCAACGGCGCCCGGCTCACGGTAGCGGGCTGGCGACGGAGGCGACCTACTGCCAGTACTGCTCGACGGTGTTTGCCGCGCGCTCCTCCGCCTCGTCGGGGTCGCGACCCGCCCGTCGGAGCGCCCGGCGCTGGCGGAGCAGGTCCCAGAGCTGGTCGAGGGTCACCTGCAGCCGTTCGAGCCGCTCCAGCTCGTCCTCGTTCAGCCCCTGGTCCGCGTCGGCATGGGCCTCCTCGAGGCGCCGTTCCTCGTCTGCGAGCTCCCCGATGTGATGGATGATGTCGCTGTCTTCCACGCTGGTGATCCTCTCACGGTCGGGAGGCTCAGGCGACTGCCGGGAGCTCGTCACTCCCGGCAACCCCGCCCTCCGCCTGAGCGCCGGCGTCCTCCCGGTCGCCACGCAGCGCCTGGCCGAGCACGTCCTCGACGGTGGTCGCGAGATGGAAGGTCATGTGCGCGCGGACGTCCTCGGGGACGTCTTCGAGGTCCGGACCGTTCCGCACGGGCAGGACCACCTCGGACAAGCCGGCACGGTGCGCGGCGAGCACCTTCTGCTTCACCCCACCGATCGGCAGCACGCGGCCTTGGAGCGTCACTTCGCCGGTCATGCAGAGCACGGGTCGCACGGGCACGCCCGTGAGGAGGCTCACGAGAGCGGTCGTCATCGTGACGCCGGCCGAGGGCCCGTCCTTGGGCACCGCTCCCGCGGGGACGTGGAGGTGGAACCGCTTCCCGGTGAACGCCCCGGGGTCGATGCCGAGCTCGCCTGCGTGCGAGCGCACGTACGACAGCGCGATCTCCGCCGACTCCTTCATCACGTCACCGAGCTGGCCGGTGAGCGTCAGGCCTTCCGGGCCGTCCGACACCGACGCCTCCACGTAGAGCACGTCGCCACCTGCCCCGGTGACCGCGAGCCCGGTCGCGACGCCGGGCACGCCGGCACGGTCGGCAGGTTCGAAGAAGAACCGGGGCCTGCCCAGCCACCCGCGGACGTCGACGGAGTCGACCACGACCGGTGCCGTCGCCTTGGCGGAAGCCAGCGCGGTCGCCACCTTCCGTGCGAGGCGGCCGAGCTCCCGCTCGAGCGAGCGGACACCCGCCTCGCGCGTGTAGTCGGCCACCATCGTCTGCAACGCCTCGTCGGTCACCTCGAGCTCGTCCGCCTTCAGTGCCGCCCTGGAGACCTGGCGGGGCAGCAGGTGATGGCGCGCGATCGCGACCTTCTCCGCCTCCGTGTAGCCGTCCAGGCGGATGACCTCCATGCGGTCGAGCAGCGGAGGCGGGACGGTGTCGACGACGTTGGCGGTCGCGATGAACAGGACCTTGGACAGGTCGAGCTCCACCTCCAGGTAATGGTCCCGGAACGTGTGGTTCTGCGCAGGGTCGAGCACCTCGAGCAGCGCGGAGGACGGATCGCCGCGGTAGTCGGACCCGATCTTGTCGACCTCGTCGAGGAGGAGCACCGGGTTCATCGTCCCCGCCTCTCTCATCGCGCGGACGAGGCGGCCCGGCTGCGCCCCGACGTAGGTCCGCCGGTGACCGCGGATCTCGGCTTCGTCTCGGACTCCACCGAGCGCGACGCGCACGAACTTTCGCCCGAGCGCGCGGGCCACCGATTCGCCGAGCGAGGTCTTGCCGACCCCGGGAGGACCGACCAGTGCGAGGATCGCACCGGCACCCCGACCCTCGACGGGCGCAAGCCCGCGCTCCGCTTGGAGCTTGCGGACCGCCAGGTGCTCCAGGATCCGGTCCTTCACGTCACGCAGCCCGTCGTGGTCCTCGTCGAGGATCTCCGCGGCAGCCGCGACGTCGAGCCGGTCCTCCGACTCGACGCCCCACGGCAGCTCGAGGACCGTGTCGAGCCAGGTGCGTATCCACCCTCCCTCAGGGTTCTGCTCGCTCGTACGCTCGAGGCGGTCGACCTCGCGCTCGACCGCGGCCCGCACCTTCTCCGGGAGGTCCCGCGACTCCAGCTTGGCGCGGTAGTCGTCAGGGTTCTCCTCCCCGTCGCGTCCGCTCAGCTCTCCGAGCTCCTTGCGGATCGCCTCGAGCTGGCGACGGAGAAGGAACTCGCGCTGCGTCCGCTCCATCCCCTCTTCCACGTCGCTCTTGATGCGCTCCCGGAGGGCCACGTCGGCAAGCGTGTCCCGGGCCCAGCCCAACACGAGACGCAACCGCGCCTCGACGTCGAGGGTCTCGAGCACCTGCACCTTTTGCGCGAGGCTGAGATCGGGGGAATAGCCCGAGACGTCCGCGAGCCGCCCGGGGTCGGTGACCTCCCGGAGCTGCGCGGCGATCCTGCGCTCACCCCGCCCGATCAGGATGTTCTCGAGCACCGCGCGGTACTCCCGAGCGAGCTCCACCGCCGCGGGCGTCGCGGCGTCCTCGGCCACGAGCTCCGCCTCGACCCACAACGCCTCGCCAGTCCCGGGCACGGCGGTCCCGATGTGGGCACGCTGGTCTCCCCGGATGACGACCGCGACGAGCCCCCCCGGGAGCTCCCCACGCTCGGCGATCTCGGACACGACACCTATTGACGAGTAGCGCCCCTCGATGTGAGGGACGAGCAGCAGCCTGCCGCCCGCGGACGCCGCCGCGTCGGCCGCCGCAACCGCCTCACCGGACTCGAGCGCCATGGTGAAGACCATGCCAGGGAGCATGACGCCCGACTTCAGGGGAAGCAGGGGAAGGGTCAACCTTTCCAACGAAATCTCCGATCTTTCCTGCCGTAGCGGGCCGAAGCGGCTCCGCTCGATCAAAAAGAGAACGTCTCGGGGGGCCGGGCGTATTCCGACCTCGGCCTCTACGCGCTTCGGCCCCTGGTCGTGGGCGCAGAAGGTGGACCGAAGCCTGTCGAGCGCCGGGTGGGCCGGACCGTCAATGATGGACCCATGACCGTCGTTCGGATCAACGCCATCGCCGTCGCACCGCAGATGGGTGAAGAGCTGGCACGTCGCTTCGCCGCACGCGCCGGCGCGGTCGACCGGGCCGAGGGCTTCGAGGGTTTCGAGCTGCTCCGGCCCACCGACGGACGGGACACCTGGCTCGTCGTCACCCGCTGGCGCGACGACGCCTCGTTCCGGGCATGGGCCGCGTCTCCCGCCTTCGCACATGGCCACCGGGGCGCAGCCGAAGCGGAGCCCGGCGCGGACGGCGTCGGACACGCCGGGGGAGACGCTGCCGGGAGTGCCGGGAGTGCCGGGGATGCCGGGGCGGATGCCCCGCGGCCACCGACGCTCGCCACCGCGAGCGAGCTGTGGTGCTACGACGTGGTCGATCTCTCAGGAGGTTGACGCGGGCTTCGGGAGGAAGACGCGTGCCTGCCACATCCCGGTCAGCGGCACGACCGCAAGTGCGGCCCCCGCCCTGAGGGTCCAGTCCAGAACTTCGTGCAGGGACGCGTCGGGGAGCGGATGGACGATCAGCCCTCGCCTGGCGTGGTCCTGGCCGACCCGCCAGCTCGACGGCACCGCCACTCCGAGCTCTGCGAGTTGCGCCGCCACATGGCGACCGCGCGGATGGAGGATCCCGACGGTCTGCTCCCCCGCCCCGCCACGCCCACCTCCAGCGGGCATCCAGGTGCACATGGTCACCGGGGGCTGGGCGGTACCGAAGAGCGCCGAGAAGACGCCCCGGGAGGGAGGCTCGACCTCCTCTTCGGGCACGCCCGGCAGGAGGTTGATCCAGCCGTCGTGCGCGGCGGACAGTGCTCCCATCCATCCGACGACCTCTCCCATTGTGGGTGGACGGAACTCGAACTGCTCCACCCTCCGTCGTCGCACCACCCACGAGTGTCTACAGGACCGGGAACGGCGATCGCGGCGGGCTCGGGACCACTGCTCCCGACGGCCGGCCACCTGCCAGGCGCGCCGGGGGACGAGACCGTCCGTCCGGGTCTCGGCATAGGGTGAGGCACGGACCGGAGGTCGGAAGCGACCCCGTTGGCTGAGCACCGTGGAGGAACACCGTGGCCGACGACGAGGCACCACCCGTGGTCGTGGGGATCGACGGCTCCGCGTCGTCGCTGGAAGCACTCGGCTGGGCCGGCGACTACGCCGCGACGATGGGCCTGCCGGTCGAGATCGTCACCGTCTGGGACTGGCCGAGCAGCTACGGATGGGAGGTCCCCTTGCCCGAGGGGTACGACCCGTCGGCAGACGCCGAGCGCGTGCTCTCCGAGCCGGCGGCGACGCTGGCCAGGCACCACCCCGGCCTCTCGGTGACGACCACGATCGTCGAAGGCCATCCCGCGCAGGTGCTCGTCGAGCGGTCGCACGGCGCGGCGCTGCTCGTCGTCGGCTCGCGCGGACACGGCGAGTTCGCCGGCATGGTCCTGGGATCGGTGAGCGAACACTGCGCGGCGCAGGCGCGCTGCCCGGTGCTCGTCTACCACCGCCCGCACAAGTAGAGGGCGCCGGTCGGGTCCGACCGCGTCGGGTCCTCACCGGGGCCG
>JASHUY010000221.1 GCA_030039755.1 Acidimicrobiales bacterium | reverse complement strand
TACCCGCGTTCGTCGTGGCGACGGAGCCACCGCCATGCCGACGAAGACTGGTCCGCACCGATCCGGTGCACGACGACCCGGCCCGCGGCGTCCAGCGCGTCGACCCGGTCGAGGAGGCCGATCGCCGTGGCGTGGCCCGCCTTCCTCCGTAGAAAGGTCCAGGCTTCGCCGACCACCAAGTCGGTGGTCAAGAGCTGCTCGTTCTCGCCCACCCGGTCCAGTGCGGCGAGTGCGGCGGCGTGGCGACCGTCGTCGGGGAGGGCCCAGGCCACATAGATCCTTGCCGTGCCCCGGGCCACCGCCGCGACGGCGTGCCCCGGGCAGCCGGACCGCCTGGTTCCGTCGTGCCCGGAGACCCGTTCGGATCCGTAGATGTCGGGCTACGTGCGGAAGAAGGCCGCGCCGGCCCGGCGCGCCTTGATGCGCCGCTCTCCTTCGAACGCCGGCTCCATCAGCGCGAGGTCGCGCCCGGGGACGCCGACCTGGGTGGCCACGTCGGCCCAAGACCGGGTGCCTACCTCGACCTCGCCGACGATCCCGCGGGCTTCCGCCTGGTTGAGGCGGAAGAGAGGGGCGACTTCCATCGCCAAGTCGATGTCGGCGGTTGCGTCGTCGAGGGTGATCGCGGTCGTGAGGTGGTCGGTCGTCTCGGGGTTCGGGTTCATGTCGAACGCGGGCGAGAGGTCCCATCCGGATCCGCGCCGGAGAAAGCCGTGGTTGCGGAGGTGGTCGTCGGTGTTCGAGGTGAGGATGGAGAAGACCATCCGTCGGAAGAGCTCGGTCAGGTCCCGCCCGGCTGTGTTGGCGTTCCTCTCGATGGCGTCGGCGATCTCGAGATAGCTCCGCCGGTCCATGTCGGAGGACTCGAGCAGCGTGAGGGCGCTGGCATAGCCGATACGACGAGCTCCATCGCGATCGAAGCGCTCGACCACCAGCACGTGCTGTCCGGCAACGGTCAGGAGCTCGGCACGTGCAGCGGTCATGCCCGCGCGTCGGGCGAGCTCGTTCTCGACCTTCTCCCATCCGGTGACGTCCCAGTCGTCGGTCGCCGGCCGGGGGAACTTTGCGAGCGCGAGGGTGCCCCGGCCGGTGAGGACCGCGGCCTTCGGGCGCGTGCCGCCGAGCGAGCTCCCGGCCGCGATCAGGTCTCGGACATCAGACTGAGGGACATCAGACTGAGGGTCGTCGTCCAGGTTCTCCGAGGCATGGAGCAGGCTGCCGAGCGACACGATACCCGGGACGCCGGCACGTGCGTCCGAGAGGTACTCCCCCGCAGGGGAACGGAGGCGGAGCGCTCCCTGACGCAAGTCGTCGTGGACGCCGACGAGGAAGTCGACCAGTCCGAGAGTGCGGGGCACCGAGCGCGACGCACGTGCACGATCTCGCTCGGCACGTCGCATGAGGTTCTGCCCCCAACGGTCCGGAGAGACGTCCGAGAAGCAATTGAAGAGCACCTTCCCGGGCGGAGGCTGGAAGACGCCTCGGGAGAGGGGCAGTGCGGGATCGATGGCGTACGCCCTGGGATGGACGAGGTACTCCTCTGCGTACTGGAACGTGGTCGCTTGCCCGCGTCGCTCGTAGACACGCAGTGTGCCCGCACGGAGCTCCGCCCCGCCGAGCTCGATCGCCACCTCGATCCGGGGGAAGTCCGTCGTCAGCTCCTCACCCGCTGAGGAAGCGTCTCGTCGGCTCGGAGCCGACCCACGTCGGTGCCGTAGGGGTCGGCGGCCGACACGACCCGTTCCATCACCCCGACGGCACGGAGCACCCGCAGGAGGTTCTCCGTGCTGGCCGTCCCCTTCCCGGCCTCGATCGCTCGGAGGGTGTCCCGGGACACCCCTGCACGGGACGCGACGATCGCCGCCGTGAGCCGCTGAAGCTTGCGCCACGTCGCGACGTGCTCACCCAGCTCCCTCAACGCCCTGGAGACGGCCAAGGGCGTTGAGGGACGATTGCGACTGCCATCTCCGTCGTTGTCCGCCATAACGACGATTATACTAGTCAGTAGTCGAGCACTCTCAGCGGCGCACCGTCACTCGTACGCCTCGCTCAGCGTGTGGATCGACGTTCTCAACGGCTCGCCTTCGCCGCAAGCCGATCGGTGCGCCGCTGCGGATCTGGGAGGGCTGAGTACCCGCTGAGGGTCTACCGGGGAGGATCGGCGGCGAGGAGGCGGTCCTGCTCGTCGGCCTGCTTGCGGACGCTCGAGAAGGCGAGGACCACGTAGAGGATCGCCGCGATTCCGATTCCGAGGTAGATGCTGAAGTCGGCGCCGTAGCCATAGGCGTCGCGGGTGTGGTAGGTGACCTCGTTCAGCCACGTCGGCAGGTGGAAGGTGGCCGACAGCGCCGAGATGGCCGCGAACATCCCGACGAGCTGGGCCACGATCGCCGGCCAGAAGAAGCCGCCGTCGCGGAAGTAGAGGCCGTCGCGCCCGGTCCGTTGCAACTGGGCGGGCACGTACTTGAAGCGGCGCAGGATCCAGTCGACGAGGTAGATCCCGAACCACGGCGCGATCCAGACGATCACCACGTCGACGAAGTCCTTCAAGAACGTGGAGAACGACGTGCTCAAGACGGCGAAGATCGTGAACCCGAGGACGATCACGCAGTCGATCACGACTGCGTGGTAGCGCTTCACCGGCACACCCATCGCCTGGAGCGTGACGCCCGACGAGTAGAGGTCGAGCGCGTTGATCGCGAAGATCTGCAGGATCGCGAAGATGAGGAACAGCACGACGAACCAGGGCGGGATGATGCTCTGATGGGCCAGGTTCTTGAACGTTGTGCCTGTGACGCCGACCCCCTTGATGAACGTGTACACGGCCGCCCCGAGCAGCATCACCAGGATCTCGGGGACCGCGGTGGCGAGGAAGATCCACCCGACGATCGAGGTCTTCTTGGCGTCGGGACGGCAGTAGCGGGAGTAGTCGTTCCCGTTCTCGGTCCAACCGAGCCCCGACAACGTGATCGTGAAGGCCATCCCCTCGAGGTAGGTCTGCCAGTCCGCACCGTGGGGAACGCTCGTCGTGGATGCGTGTGGGACGGCGAACCCGAGAAGGATGGCGAAGATGATCACGAAGGGGATCGTCAGCCAGCGCAGGACCTTCACCATCGTCGCGTGGCCGAGGAACGGCAGGACGCCCTGGATGGCGACGGCCACGATCACGAAGATCACTTTGGCCGGGTCGCCGGCGCTGAAGCCCGCCTTCGCCGCGAGCGCCACGCCGCCCAGGACGATCAGGAAGATGCCCTCGACCTCGAAGCCGAGCTGGGTGATCCAGTTGAAGAATGCGATGCCGCGCGACCCGTTCGGGCCGTACGCGGCGCGGTTGGTGCCGAACACGGTCGTGCCGGCCTGCGGGCCCTGCAGGCTCGAGAGCCCGAGGAAGAGGTAGGAGACGTTCCCGATGAGGATGATCGAGAGGGCCT